>NZ_JAVRFH010000022.1:0-132700 GCF_031845825.1 Streptomyces lancefieldiae
GGGCGCGGGGACGGGGGCGGGGCCGGGCGCGGGGACGGCACCGCCGGCGCTACGGCCGCGTCGGCCAGATCAGGGCCTGGGCGACGATGACGTTCTCACCGTTGAAGGTGATGGCGGGGCCTTTGTGCAGTTCGTAGCCGAGGGCGATCGCCTCGCTCACACGTTGGCAGAACGCGGCGTCGTCCGGGCCGGTGAGGACTCGGTAGCGGGGCAGTCCGTCTGGTGGCGTGGTCATGGGTGAAGGGTCTCAGACTCACCCGCCGACCGGGCAGCCGGGCGGCCGGGCCGGCCCCGGGAGGGGCGGCTCATGCGCCGGGGCCCCCGCGGCCCGTCGTAGTGCCTCAAGGACCCTGCCCACGGCTCCTCCTTCGCCCGCCCCCGTGCGGACGGCCGCGACGACGTGCCGGGCCGGGCGGTCCGCGCGCAGCTCGCGCATCACCACCCCGTCCCGCGGCACGGCCGCCATGCGCGGTACCAGGGCCACGCCCATGCCCGCCTCGACCATCGCGAGGATCGCCGTCCAGCCGGCCGCCGCGTGCGCCTGGTGCGGGCGGAACCCGGCCGCCTCGCAGGCCGCGCGTGTGATGTCGGACCAGGGGCCGCTGCTGCCGTAGATCCACGGTTCGGCGGCGAGGTCGGCCAGCCGTGGCTCCTCGGCGGAGGCGAGCGGGTGGTCCTGGGGAAGGGCGACGTCCAGGGGGTCGGCGAGGAGCGGGACGCGGGTGAAGCGGGGGTCGGCGGCGGTCGGGGCATGGGCGGCCAGGGAGAGGGCGAGATCCACCTCGCCGGCCTGCAGCAGTTCGTACGCCTCCTGCGCCTCGGCCTCGCGCACCCGCACCGTGATCGCGGGGTGTGTGTTCCGCAGGGTGGTCACCGCCGGTACGACGAGGGCGGATACGGCGGTGGAGAAGGCGCCCACCCTCACTTCGCCGGCGTCCCCGCGCGCGTGGGCCGCCAGCTCGGCGTCCGCCCGTTCCAGTTGCTCGAACACCGCCTCGGCGTGCCGCAGCACGAGTCGGGCCGCGTCCGTCAGCCGGACCCGTCTGCCGTGGGCCTGGAGCAGTTCCACGCCGAGTTGTCGGGAGAGGTTCGTCAGTTGCTGGGACACGGCCGACGGTGTCATGTGCAGCGCCTCGGCGGTCGCGGTCACCGTGCCCCGGTCCCGCAGCGTCCGCAGGATCTGCAGTTTGCGGATGTCCCATTCGGCCATGGCGGCAACCTACCGGCGTGCGCCCGCGCCGAGGACGACGCCGCCGAGGATCAGCGCCATGCACCCCACCTGCGCCCAGCCGGTCGGCTCGGCGAGCAGGGCCCAGGACAGCAGGGCGACGCACACCGGCTGGAGGTAGTAGACGACGCCCGCGCGGGACGGGCCGATGAGGGAGATCGCCTTGTTCCAGGCGAAGAAGGCGACCGCCGAGGAGGTGACGCCGACGTAGAGGAGGGGGAGGACGGTGTCCGGTGTCGGGGTGAAGCCGCCCTCGACGGCGAGGCTGACGCCCTGGGCCGGCAGCAGCAGGGCCGTGCCGATCAGGAACGTGGTGAAGAGGAAGGCGGCGCCGTCGAGTCCGGCCGGCCTACGGCGCAGCAGGGCGCTGTACGACCCGAAGCAGCAGGCGGCGGCGATCATCCACAGGTCCCCGGCCGAGAACGACGCCCCGTCACCGCCCACCAGCAGCAGCACACCCGCGCAGGCGACGAGCAGTCCGGCGACCCGGCGGGCGCCGAGCCGTACGCCGCCCGCCCGTTCGTAGACCGCCATCAGCACCGGGGACGCCGCCATGATCATGCCCATGTTGGCGGCGGGGGTGGTGACGCCGGCCTGGTTGACGAGCGTGTTGTAGACGGTCACGCCGAGCAGGGAGGCGAGGAGCACGAAGCCGAGGTGACGCCGGATCAGCGCGCGTTGCCGCCAGGCCCGCCGGGCGCCGAACGGGGCGACGACGGCGAGCGCCAGCACCCAGCGCCAGAACGCGTGCTGGACGGGCGGCACGCTGTCACCGAGGGCGCGGGAGGTGACGAAGCTGCCGGACCAGACGAGGGTGGCGAGTACGGCGAGCCCGATACCGAGGGCGACGGGGGCGGCCGTCACCCCGGGAACCGGGCTCGTGCCGGCGTGGGTGGGGGTGTGGGTATGGGCGGAGGCGTGGGTGGGGGCGAGGGTGGTGGTCCGGTGGTCGGCTGCGGCCACGGAGGTCCTTTCACGGGGGCGGCGATCGCGGTCGGTCTACCGTCGCAGCGCCGTACCCGTCAGGTCCATCGAATCGTTTCGACCGTTCTTTGAAGGAGAACTGAAAGATCGGCGGGCGGTCGCCTCCGTGCGAGGTGCGCGCTGCCCCGCGACCGTCGCCCCGAACGCCAGCGCCATGCCCACCACTTGCACCGGCGTCAGCGACTGGCCGAGCGCCGCCCAGCCGACGACGGCGGCGGTCAGCGGGGAGAGCGGGCCGAGGAAGGTGACCTGGGTGGCGGAGAGCCGGCCCATGCCGCGGAACCAGAGCCAGTACGCCACCGCCGTGTTCGCCAGCGCGAGACAGAGGTAGCCGCCGATCGCCGGTGCGTCCAGCGCGGGCGGGGCGCCCTCCACCAGGAAGGCGAGTGGCGCGATGAGCAGCCCGCCCGCCGTGAGCTGCCAGCCGGCGAGGGCGAGCGGGCCGACGCCGTCGGGACGTCCCCACCGCTTGGTGAGGACGGTGCCGAGGGACATGGAGGCGGTGGAGGCGAGGGCAGCGAGCACGCCGAGGACGTCCAGCGCCCCGGCCGCCTCCAGCACGACCAGGCTGACGCCGAACGCGGCGACCACGCCGGTGAGGACGGAGCGGGTGGTGGGCCGCTGCCCGAGCAGCAGCGCCGAGAGCCCGACGACGAAGAGCGGGCCGATCGAGCCGACGACGGCGGCCATGCCGCCCGGAAGCCGGTACGCGGACAGGAAGAGCAGCGGGAAGAACGCACCGATGTTCAGCGCGCCCAGCACCGCCGCCTTCCCCCACCAGACGCCGCGCGGCAGCACCCGGGCGAGGGCGAGCAGCAGCAGACCGGCGGGCAGGGCGCGCATCAGCCCGGTGAACAGGGGCCGGTCGGGCGGCAGGAACTCGGTGGTCACGGCGTAGGTGGTGCCCCAGGAGACGGGGGCGAGGGCGGTGAGGGTGATGACGGCGGTGCGGCCGGCGGCCATGGAGGCACCCTTCGGGAGAGGCAAAGCAGTGGCTTGGTCCTGAGTGGCTTAGCTAAAAGTAGCTTAGCTCTAAGCAAGTTTCCGTCAAGCTACTTTCTTGCGGCCGACCGGAGGGCCGTCGATACTCGTTCCATGACTGAACGCCCCGCCGAACCGCGGCCCGCACAGCGCCAGGACCCCGTCGACGCGATCGTCGACCAGTGGGCGACGGTGCGGCCCGACCTGGACACGGCCGCCATGGAGGTGTTCGGCCGCGTCTCCCGGCTCGCGCGCGCCATGGGTGACCGGATGGAGAAGGCGTACGCCGCGTACCGGATCTCGCGCGGGGAGTTCGACGTCCTGGCCACCCTGCGCCGCTCCGGCGAGCCCTACGCGCTCTCCCCCCGGCAGCTCTCGGCCACGCTGATGCTCACCACCGGCGGCATGACGGGCCGCCTCGACAAACTGGAGCAGGCCGGGCTGCTGAGCCGCTCCCCCGACCCGCACGACCGCCGTGGGCTGCGGGTCACGCTCACCGAGCAGGGGCTGCGCCTGGTCGACGAGGCGGTCGGCGCGGGCCTCGCCGTCCAGACGGAGGCACTGTCCGCCCTGGACGGGGAACGGGCTGCGCAACTGGCCGGACTGCTGAGGGAGTTGCTGCTCGCGACCGAGCGGTAGGGACTGCCTGCCTCTTCAGCCGAGGTGAGCGGCGAGGGCGGCCTCGATCCCGGCCGTCGGCCCGGCGGTGTCCGACGCCCATGCCACGTACCCGTCGGGCCGCACCAGCACGCTGGTCCGCCTGTCCCCGGCCCAGCGCTCCACCGCCAGCCGCTCCCCGTGCGCGCCCCGGTCGTCGTACGGCTCCGGGGTGATCAGCACGAACCGGCCTCCGCGCAGCGCCCGGTACAGGCGGCGCCCGCCGGCGAGCGCCACGTCGGGGACGCGGGCGCCCGTCGTCCGGTGGGCGCCGGAAGGCGCGGGGTAGCGCACCCCGATCCCGGTGATCTGGTAGGCCACCCTGCGGCGGGCCGGGCCGACACGGCCGAGCACCGCCACCAGGGTCTTGCGCAGCGCCGGCGTCCAGGGGCGCCGGGCCATGACGAGCCGGATCATCCCGCCGCTGCTGCGCAACGCGGCCCTGCCGACGGGGTGCCGTTCGGCCTGGTAGGTGTCGAGCAGCGAGTCGGGGGCGTGGCCGTCCACCACCTGGGCGAGCTTCCAGCTCAGGTTGGCCGCGTCCTGCAGGCCGATGTTCATGCCCTGCCCGCCGGCCGGGGTGTGGACGTGCGCTGCGTCCCCGGCGAGGAGGACGCGTCCCACGCGATAGGCGGGTGCCTGGCGTTCGTCGCTGTGGAAGCGGGACAGCCAGCGGGCGTCGTGCATGCCGAAGTCACGTCCGTGGACGTACCGGGTGATCTCCCTGACCTCGTCGAGGTCGACGGGCGCGTCGTCGGGAGCGCTCCGGTCCCGGCGCCAGGCGACGACGCGGTGGTAGCCGTCGCCGAAGGAGCCGAGGAAGGCGAAGGCGTCGCCGACGGCGTTCACGGAGAGCAGGGCTTCGGGCGGCTCGGCGAGCCGTACGTCCGCCAGGATCACCGACCGGACCACCGAACGCCCCGGGAACGGCAGCCCGACCGCGCTCCGCACGGCACTGCGCATCCCGTCGGCGCCGACGACGTACGCGGCCCGCAGCCGCTCGCGCTCCCCGCCGGACCCGGTGACGTCGACGGTCACGCCGTCGGCGTCCTGGCTCAGGGCGGTCATCTCGGTCCCGTACCGGATGTCGGCGCCGGCCTCGCGGGCCCGCCGCAGCAGGACCTTCTCGACCTCGTACTGCGGGATGACGAGGACGTGGCGGAAGCGGGAGGGGAGCGCGGCGAAATCGAGGGCGAGCCCGCCGAAGAGGGGCAGTCGGTCCTGCGGGCGGCCGAGCGCCTCCAGTTCGTCGGCCAGGCCCCGGGCGTCGAGTTGTTCGAGGGTGCGGGCGTGCAGGACGAAGGCGCGGGAGAGGTTGCTGATCCCGGCCGGGCGCTTCTCGACGACGGTGACGGGGATGCCCGCGGTGGCCAGGTCACCGGCCAGCAGCAGCCCGGTGGGGCCGGAGCCGACGACGAGGACGGTGCGGGTGTCGGTGACGTCGGTGACGTCGGTGTCGCGGTTGACGCGGTTGACGTGTTTGCCGAGGTTGACGCGGTTGTCGTTCATCGGGGCCTCCCGGGATGGCGACGTGCGGAATGCCAACGCATGTGGGCCAACGGCTGCGTGCCAACGCCTGTGGGCACACGGCTGTATGCAAACGGCTGTTTGCAAACGGCTGGTCACCAACGGGCATATGGGCCAACGTCGGCTTGCCAACGGCGGTTCACCAACGCTCATTGCCGCTCGGCCCACACGCGTTTGCCAACATTCGTTGACCAACGCTCGTAGACCACGATAAGCCGCCCTCGGCGGCGGGTCAACACTTGTTGGCCTACGCCTGTTGACCTACGCTCTGGGGCATGTACACCAACGACAGCGAACCCGGCGAGACCCGAACCACCGCCCGCCGCTCGGATTCCACCCGCGCCGCCATCCTGCGCGCCGCACGCGAGCGGTTCGCCTCCGACGGCTACGAGCGGGCGACCATTCGCGCCATCGCCCGGGACGCGAAGATCGACCCGTCGATGGTGATGCGCTACTACGGCACGAAGGAGGGCCTGTTCGCCGCGGCCGTCGCCATCGACCTCGAGATGCCCGACCTGAGCGCGTTGCCCCGGCAGGAGGTCGGGCAGGCCCTGGCGCGGCACTTCCTGGCGATGTGGGAGGAGAACGAGGTCCTCACCGCTCTGCTCCGGGTCGCCGCCACCAGCCGGGCCGGGGCCGAACGCACACAGGACATCTTCCGGGACCAGGTCCTCCCGGTCGCCCGGCAGGTCTGCCCCGACCCGGAGCAGGTCCCGGAGCGCGCCGCACTGGTCTCCTCCCAGTTGCTGGGGCTGGCGCTCACCCGCTACGTCCTGCGCTTTCCCTCGGCCGCCGATCTGGCCCGGGAGGAGATCGTGGCATGGCTGGGCCCGACGCTGCAGCGGTACCTGACGGCGCCTCACCCGGGCCTTCCGGACCACCCGGGCGGTCCGAGCCGCCGGCGGTGAAGCAGGCCGTACCGCCCGCCCGGCCCGACCCGATCAGGCGGGGCTGATTCCGGGCCGCCCCGCGGGCGCCCCGCGTACCGGCCCAACCAGCACAGCACCGAGGGCGCCGCCCCCGCTGCGTACGGCTGGTGCGTACGCGTGGCGGGGTCGGCGCCCTCGGTGTGGCGAAAGTGGGTGTCAGGCCTTCGCGTTGGCCTTGGTCTTGACGTTGCGGCTGGTCACCCGGTGCTTCTCCTGGGACCTGTCCAGGACCAGGACCAGGCCCGCGATGATCGCGAACAGCGCGATCGGGGCCAGGACGTAGAGGCCCAGCGTCTCGACGACGCTCAGGCCCGTGCCGGGGTCGTCGCCGTCGTCGCGGGTCAGCGCGGAGGCGGGGGACGACATGAGCAGCATCATCAGCGTCGTACCGGCTGCCAGGGCGCCGGCGCGCAGGGCGTTCTTCTTGTCCACGGTGCAAAGTTAGCGAACGGCCCGAGGGAGCGCGCGCCCGGGGTGCCGTACGGGGCCCGCGGGCGTCCCGCTCAGCCGCCGGCCCGATCCCGTACGACGTCGATCAGGGCGTGCAGGCGGGGCGAGGCGGCCAGGTCCTCCAGCGTCACCGGGCGGCCGTCGGCGCCGGCGACGGGCAGACGCCAGTTCGGATACTGGTCCCAGGTGCCGGGGAGGTTCTGCGGGCGGCGGTCGCCGACGGCGTCCGGGAGCCAGATGCCGACCATGCGGGCGGGGGTGCGCAGCAGGAAGCGGTGGACGGCCTGGATCCGGGCCTCCTCGGAAGGGTCCCCGGAAGGGGCGCCCGGGGCATCACCGGTGCCCTGCAGCAGGCCGAGCCGGGCCAGTACGTCCAGCCACTCGGCCGTGTCCGCCGACGCCTCGGCCCGCTCCTCCTCCAGCGGGCGGGTGAGCAGGCCCAGGCGGTCGCGGAGTTCGACGTGGTCTCCGGTGAGGCGGGCGGCGGTGGACGGCAGGTCGTGGGTGGTGGCGGTGGCCAGGCAGTCGGCGCGCCACCGCTCGGGGGGCAGGGGGCGGCCGTCGCCCGACCAGTCGCGCTCGAACCACAGCACCGAGGTCCCGAGCACCCCGCGTTCGCGCAGCGCCTCGCGCACGCCGGGTTCCACGGTGCCGAGGTCCTCGCCGATGACGACGGCGCCGGCCCGGGTGGCCTCCAGGGCGAGGACGGCGAGCATGGCCTCGGCGTCGTAGCGGACGTACGTGCCCTCGGTGGGCGGGTGGCCCTCGGGGACCCACCAGAGCCGGAACAGGCCCATGACGTGGTCGATGCGCAGGGCTCCGGCGTAGCGGAACAGGCCGCGCAGCAGGCGCCGGAAGGGTGCGTAGCCGGAGTCGGCCAGGCGGTCGGGGCGCCAGGGCGGCAGGCCCCAGTCCTGGCCGCGGGCGTTGAAGGCGTCGGGCGGTGCGCCGACCGACATGCCGGCGGCGAAGTACTCCTGCTGGGCCCAGGTGTCGGCGCCCCGCGGGTGGACACCCACCGCGAGGTCGTGGACGACCCCGACCGGCATGCCGGCCTCGCGGGCGGTGCGCTGGGCGGTGGTGAGCTGGGTGTCGGTGAGCCAGGTGAGGCGGGAGTGGAAGTCGACGCGGTCCGTCAGCTCGGCGCGGGCGCGGGCGGTGTCGGCCGAGCGGGGGTCGCGCAGGCCCTCGGGCCACCGGTGCCAGTCGGGGCCGTGGACCTCGGCGAGCGCGCACCAGGTGGCGTGGTCCTCCAGGGCCGTGCCCTGTTCGGCGAGGTAGTCGCGGTAGGCGGCGCGGCGGCCGGGGCCGAGGGGGACCTCGTGGAGCAGTTCGAGGGCGTCGCGCTTGAGCTCCCACACGGCGTCCCGGTCGATGAGGGCGCCCTTCTCCAGTACGGCCTCGCGCAGCCGCCCCGCCCGCTCCTGGAGTGCCCGGACCCGCTCGTGGTCGGTGACGTACGCGCACTCGGGCACGTCCTCGATCCGCAGGTGGACGGGGTCGGGGAAACGGCGCGAGGAGGGCCGGTACGGGGAGGGGTCCGTGGGGGCGCCGGGCACGGCCGCGTGCAGCGGGTTGACCTGGACGAACCCGACGCCGAGGGCGCGTGCGGCCCAGGCGGTCAGTTCGCCGAGGTCGCCGAGGTCGCCCATGCCCCAGGAGCGGCGGGAGAGGAGTGAGTAGAGCTGGACGAGGAGTCCGTAGGAGCGTGCGGCGGGGGTGGGCAGCCGGGCGGGCGCGATGATCAGGTGGGCCCGCGCGGTGCGGCCGTCGGGCGCGGTGGCCGTCAGTCGGTGGATTCCGGGCGGGAGCTGCCGGGCGTCGGTACGGGTCTCGCCCTGCTCGGTGTCGACGCGCAGCCGGGTGCCCTCGGGGAGTGCGGCGAGGGCCGCCGGTGTGCCGCCGTCGCTCCGGCCGACGAGGCCGACGACGGTGGGCGGCAGCAGGCGGTCGCGCAGCTCGCTCTCACGGGCGGCGAGCGCGGCCCGTACGGCCCGAGGTGTGCTCGCGTCCACGCCGAGGGCGGCCAGGGCGAGGGTGACGGCGGTGGCCGAGGCCGCGACGGTGCGGTCCGGGGCGGGGCTGTAGGAGGTGGCGACGCCGTGCAGGGCGGCGAGCCGGGTCAGGTCCTCGGGCAGGTCCTCGGTGGGGGGCTCGGCCGGCCGGGCAGCTGTCATCTACGACCTGACCCCTATGACCTCGTGGGTTCCGGAACGGCGAAGGAGGGGCCGCCCTGCTCCGGCACGTCCGCCGTGAGCTCGGGCGAGGACTCGCTGGTCAGCGGTACGGCGTCGGCGAACGGCGACTCGCTGGTGAGGGGCTCGGCGTCGGGCAGCGGCGGCTCGCTGGTCAGCGGGGTCTCGGCGCAGCTGCCGGTGGCGCCGAAGACGCAGTAGTGCGGGGTGTCGGAGGCGGCGGAGGACTCCGCCCACGGCGTGGACGGCTCCGCCACGCGTTTGGAAGGGGCCGGGAGCAGAAGGGGTGCCTGTGCAGCCACGGGGGTCTCCTTTGTGTCGAGCACGCTTTCGGCGGATTACGACAGCCCTACCCAGTCGACGGGAGGACAGACGCCCCGGGGCCGACAACGTGACCCTGGTCACCGTCCGGCTCCCCGAAATCGGTCCGTATCCGGGCCAAGAAATCACCTAACCCGCTCACGGATCACGCAAACCGGTCACGCCGACGCCGCCCGCCTCCGAAAACCCCCCGAGCAACTATTCACTCAGTACATGTACTCGGTGAATACTGCTCCCCATGAGCACCCGTCATCTTCTGCTGGGCCTGCTCGCTTCGGGGCCAAGCCATGGTTACGACCTGAAGCGACGCCACGACGAACGCTTCCCGCAGGCCCGCCCGCTGGCCTACGGGCAGGTCTACACCACCCTGCAGCGCCTGGTCCGGGACGGCCTGGCGGAGGTCGACGGCACCGCGTCGGACGGCGGTCCGGAGCGGACGGCGTACCGCGCGACGGACGAGGGCGCGCGCGAACTGGCGCGGTGGGCGGCCGAGATCGCCCCGCCCGCGCCCTTCGTGACGAACGAGATCTTCGCCAAGGTCGTCGTCTCGATCCTGACCGGCGGCGACGCGGGCGCCTACCTGCTGGCCCAGCGCACCGCCCACATGGCGCGGATGCGGGAGCTCACGGTGGTCAAGACGGCCCCGGGCACGGACCTGACGACCGTCCTCTCGGCCGACTACGCCCTCAACCACCTCGACGCCGACCTCCGCTGGATGACCACCACGGCGGCCCGGCTCACCACTTTGACCGCGGAGGTCTGCGCGACATGACGAACGGGGACACGAGGGGGCCGCTGCTCACGGCCGCCGGGCTGGTCAAGACGCACGGCAGCACGCGGGCCCTGCGCGGTGCCCATGTCGAGCTGCGGGCAGGCGAGATCCTCGCCGTCACCGGAGCCAGTGGCAGCGGGAAGTCGACGCTGCTGCACTGCCTGGCCGGGATCGTCCGGCCGGACGCCGGCTCGGTGACGTACGACGGGCAGCGGCTGGAGGAGTTGCCGGAGAAGCGGCTGAGCGAGCTGCGCCGCACCGAGTTCGGCGTGGTCTTCCAGTTCGGCCAGCTGATCCCGGAGCTGACGGCCCTGGACAACGTGGCGCTGCCGCTGTTGCTGGCCGGAACCGGCCGGGCGGAGGCGCGGGCGCGGGCCGGGGAGTGGCTGGAGCGGTTCGGGGTGCGCGGTCAGGAGGAGTTGCGGCCGGGCGAGATGAGCGGTGGGCAGGCACAACGGGCGGCGCTGGCCCGCGCGCTGGTCACCGGGCCGAAGGCGCTGTTCGCGGACGAGCCGACCGGGGCGCTGGACTCGCTGGCGGGCGAGCAGGTGATGACGACGCTGGCGCACACGGCCCGCGAGTCGGGCACCGCGGTGCTGCTGGTCACGCACGACGCTCAGGTGGCCGCGTACGCGGACCGCGAGGTCCGGCTGCGGGACGGTGCCGTGACGGCGCAGGGGGTGGCGGCGTGAGCGCGGTGGGATCGGATCTCCGGCTGGCCCGGCAGCTGCTGCACGGCTCGGACCGGCGGGAGTGGTGGCGGATCACGCTCACGGCGGCGGGCTCGGCGCTCGCGACGGGCTTCGCGTCGGCGGCCGTCGTGCTCGCGTCGGTCCGGGACGGTTACGCCGTCTCGCTCTTCCACGGCCTGGTGAGCCAGTCGGGTACCCGCTCCGGCGTGATCGCGGGCCTGTTGTTGCTGCTGGTGCCGGTGCTGGCCTTCCTCGGCCAGTGCACGCGGATCGGCGCGGTGCACCGCGACCGGCGGCTGGCCGCGCTGCGGCTGGCCGGGGCGACGCCGTGGCAGGTGCGGCGGATCGCGGCGCTGGAGACCGGGCTCGCCTGTTCGCTCGGCTCGGCGGTGGCGACCGTCTTCTCGGTGCTGGTGGTGGTGCGCGTGTGGAGCGGGCCGACCGCGGTGACCTGGGCGGGCATCGCGCTGGCCGCCGTCGGCGTACCGGTGCTGGGCGCGGTGGCGGGTGCGCTGGCACTGCGCCGCGTGGTGGCCTCGCCACTGGGGTGGGTGCGCCGGGTGGGGCCGGGCACGGGCCGGGGGCCGGGGATGCTGTTCCTGGGCGGCCTCGTCCTGTTGGCCGGGGTGGCTCCGCTCGTCATGGACAGCGGTCGCAGGGCGGGCAACCGGTTCGACTGGCAGACTCCGCTGACCGTCTTCGCCCTCGTCGTCGCGCTCGGCGCGGGCGCGGTGTGGCTGGCCGGGTCCACGGCCCGGATCACCGGCCGGCTCCTGGCCGAGCGGGCCCGGACGGCGACGACGCTGCTCGCGGCGGCACGGCTGCGCGACGACCCGTGGGCCCCGGCCCGCATCCACGCCGCCGTCCTGGTGGTGACGGTCGCCGGAACGGCCTTCCTGTGCGTCCGGCACGCGATGCTCGACGAACTGCGTATCGAAGAGGAGCACCTCGGCGCCGACATGGCGTACTACACCACCGGCCTCGACCTGACCGGCGCCGCGCTCCTCGTCGCCCTGGCGATCACGCTCTCCGGCCTCGCCGTGGGCACCGCCGAGTCCCTGACCACCCGACGCCGGGCGCTGGCCGTCCAGGTCGCCGCCGGCGTCCCACGCCCGGTCCTGAACCGCGCCCTGCTCCTGGAGACCGCCCTCCCTCTCGCACCCGCCCTACTGCTGGCCGGCGGCGGGGGCCTGGCGATCGGCGTCTGGTACTCCTCCCTCAGAGGCGACGGCTCGATCCCGTGGACGGCCCTGCTGGTCGCGCCCGCGGTGTACACGACCTGCCTGCTGGCCGCGGCGACGGCCCTGCCCCTGCTGGGCCGCTCGGTACGGCCGGGGGAGCTGCGGTACGTGTGAACGGCGCCCGACGCCGGGACGCGCGCACGTCGCACGCACGTCGCACGCACGTCGCACGCCGGCGACCATGCCGGATGACGTCCCGCTGCCGCGGGGTGCAGGGCGGGGGCCGTACTGAAAGGCGTGAGCAGTCGGCGGGTGGCTGTCATCTCGGCGCTCAGACGAGCGGCTTGGGGACAGTGGGGGCGAGAGTGTTCACGGTTCTGGGGCGGTGTGCTGGGCTGGGGAAGCCGCCTGCACGCGGGCTTCCGGCCCGGGAGCGAACGAATGGTCGGAGGAAACACATGACGTCACTGCCGCATCGGCTCCTCCAGGCGCTCGACGGGTTCAACGCCGCGCATCCCTGGGACCACAACGCCCACTACCACCGGTGGATCCTGCGGCAGCTTCCCGGACGCTTCGGCAGGGCGCTGGACATCGGCTCCGGCAGCGGCGACCTGGCCCGGCTCCTGGCCACCCGCGCCGACGAGGTCCGGGGAATCGACTCGGACCCGGTGATCACCGCCCAGGCGCAGCGGCTGACCTCTCCGACGACCCCGGTGACCTTCACGGTCGCCGAGGCTCCGAACGGTATCCCCGCCGGGCCCTACGACGTCATCACGTGCGTCGCCACCCTCCACCACCTGCCGTTCACCGAGACGCTCACCGTCCTCCGGCGGCACCTGGCCCCGGGAGGCACTCTGGTGGTCGTCGGCCTGTACCGGGCCGACACCGCCGTGGACCATCTGCTCGGCGCGGTGGCCGCCCCGCTGAACGCCGCCACCGGGTGGCTCAAGAACAGGGGCGGCAGCACGCCCCGTCCGCTCTCCGTGACGGCCCCGACCCGACCCGCGGGCATGACCTTCGCCGAGATCGTCGGCGAGGCCCGTGACGCCCTGCCCGGCACGCGGTCACGCCGTCGGCTGTTCTGGCGCTACACGCTCGTCTGGGCGGCCGGTGCCGAAGTGGTGTCTGCGGAGTGACCTCCGGGGCCCTCGCACGGGTCACCGGCCCAATGAGCTCACGAACGCCGCCCAGGCCTGCGGCGCGAGACGGAGTATCGGGCCGCCGCCCGGCCCCTTGGAGTCACGGACGACCACCGTGCGGGGGATGTTCCGGGCGACCTCGACGCACTCGCCACTTCCACTGCTGTAGCTGGACTTCACGAACTCGAAGCCGTTCATCACTGCATGCCCTCGCTGATGCTCTCGATCAATCCGAGCGAGTCCTTGGGAGCCAGGCTCAGTCGTGCGGTGCGGTCGAAGAAGGCGCTGTAGGTGGCGCTTTCGACCGCGTCCTCGACCCACACGGTAGCCGCGATGGTGTCGACGTGGACCACGTCCACAGACTCGGGCTCGGTGAACGAGACAATGCTGAAGGCTCCGGCCATGCAAGCATGCCCGCCCGCGCGGAAAGGCAACACCTGGAGCCGCACGTTCGGAAGCTGAGCCAATTCCAGGATGTACCGCAACTGCGCGCGCATCACGTCCGGCCCACCGACCTGTTGCCGCAGCGCCGCCTCCCAGATGACCGCGTACAGCTGGAGCGGCTCGCTCCCCTCAAGACGCTCCTGGCGCTTCATGCGGACCTCGACGACACCTTCGATCTCGTCAGGGTCCGTCCAGACGCCTTCGCTCACCACGAGCGCCCTCGTGTACTCGGGTGTCTGCAACAGGCCAGGGACGAAGGCCTGCTGCCACGTGCGCACCTGACTGGCCACGTCCTCCATGGAGATGTATTCCGCGACCGCTTCGGCCTGCGGCGTCTGCCGCCACCACCCCTTCGCCTTGCGGCGCTCCCGATCCAGCCGGGCGAGTCCGAGCAGCCGGCCGACCGTCCTGCCGTCGCGCACCTCGTAGAAGTCACACAGCGCGCGGATGTCCGGGTCCCGCATGGGAACCCAGCCGCGTTCCATCTTCACGACCTTCGTCGCGGTCGCGGAGATGGCACCCGCCGCCTGCTGCTGCGTCTTACCCGAGGCGTCTCGCAGCCGCAGTAGTTCAGCACCCAGCTTGCGCCCCAGAACCGTCGAGATCCGGTTGCCTGCCGCTTGAGTTGATCGCGTCACGGTCACAGTGTGTCCGCCGAGCTGCCGCCGAGTCCAACTCTGGGACATATCTTCCCCGAATAGATTGCTCCAGGAGCCTCCTCATGACTACGGTGAGTGCCCAGCCGCTCACTCGACGGCTCCGCCCGACGGCGGAAGCGCACCGCCCTGCCCTCACTCAGGTGCGGCAGAGACACCGCCGTCCGTACCAGGAGACGGATCCCCCATGACCGAACCGGAACCCTGCGTGGACCCCGAGCCCGGACCGCTCCTCCACGAAGACCGCCTCGACTACACCCCCACCCAGCGCAGCGTCCCCCTCGCCCGGCGCAGAGTCGCGCGGCTCGTCAGCGAGTGGGGGCAGGCGGGTGTCGCCGGGGACGTCGCCCTCGTCGTGTCGGAGCTGATGACCAACGCCCTGCTGCACGGCAGCCTCCGGGGCCGGCTCATCCGCGTACGCGTCAGCCTCGGTCACCGCGTCCTGCGCGTGGAGGTGACCGACCCACGCGGTGAGCGGTTGCCGAGCCCGCGCCCTGCCGGGGACGTGGCCGAGCAGTTCGGGCGGGGACTGGTGCTGGTGGGGGCACTGGCCGCGCGGTGGGGCTGGGGGCCGCGGACCGTCGGCAAGACCGTGTACGCCGAGTGGGATGTCCCCGCCTGCCAGACCCCTTTCCCCTACGCTGACCATGTGGACCCCCGCAAACCCGGAGGAGCCCTGTGACCGTGACCGCCGACAGGCCCCAGATGCTCGTCACCGAGTTCGAGGAACTCGCCCGCCACGCCGCCCGGAGCATAGAAGGCGCACGGCTCGAGTTCATCAACGGACATCTGGGGGGGAAGGCCGTGCCCGACGGCGATCACGGACGCGTCATTCAGTGGCTGACGCGCATCTGCATGCAGCACCGGCCCGATCTGTGGCTGGATCCCACACAGGGGCTCGTGGTCGAGACCTATCGGGAGGGTCGCGCCCGCCCGGACGGCTCCCTGGCCTCGGCGGAGGCCTTCGTCGGCCAGGGGGAGTGGGCCGACGCCGCCCCCGTTCTCATGGTCGTCGAGGTCACCTCGTACGACTCCGACACGGACCGGCGCGACCGCGTCGAGAAGCCCCGCGCCTATGCCGGGACCGGTATTCCGGTGTACCTGCTGATCGACCGGGACACCTGCGAGGTCAAGGTGCACAGCCGGCCGGACGGCGGACGGTACGAGACCGTGCAGACGCTGCCCTTCGGCAAGGAGGTCGTCCTGCCCGAGCCGGTCGGGATCACCCTGGACACCGAACCGCTGAAGAACTGGGTGCGCTGAGCGCCCCAGTGCGCAGGGCCCCCAGCGCCCGGCCCCCTCCGCGAAAACGTGAACACTTCGGCCCCAAGTGTTCACGCCCTCGCGGGAGCGCCCGCACACGAAGGCCCGGATCGTCAGGCGGAAATGCCGTCGATCCGGGCCATGGCGTCGTCCGCGCCGTACGGCTGCAAGTACGGTAGCCAGCGCGGGTCCCGGTGGCCCGTGCCGATGATGCGCCAGGCCAGTCCGGTGGGCGGGGCGGGTTTGTGGCGCAGGCGCCAGCCCAGCTCGACGAGGTGCCGGTCGGCCTTGACGTGGTTGCAGCGGCGGCAGGACGCCACCACGTTGTCCCACGCGTGCAGGCCCCCGCGACTGCGCGGGACGACGTGGTCGACGCTGGTGGCGACGCCACCGCAGTACATGCACCGGCCTCCGTCGCGGGCGAAGAGCGCCCGGCGGGTGAGCGGGACGGGCCCCCGGTAGGGAACCCGCACGAATCGTTTGAGCCGGACCACGCTGGGTGCGGGCACGGTGACGGTCGCGCTGTGCAGATGGGCGCCGGACTCCTCAAGGCATATGGCCTTGTTCTCGAGGACGAGGACGAGCGCGCGGCGGAGCGGTACGACGCCGAGTGGCTCGTACGACGCGTTGAGGACCAGGACATGCGGCACGGATGCCTCCTTGTACGCCGGCGGCGCGTGGCTCGCGCCGGGACGATCCGTAGTCAGTCTCCCCTCATGCCTGGTGGAAGCGCCACCATGTCCCGGTAACGGGCTGGGAGTGTTTTCGACCACAGGGGATGCATCCCCATGACCGTGACCAGTTCAAGCGCGGGTGAGCCCCCTCTCTCCCGCGCACTTCGCGCCGTTCCCTCCGTGGTGCCCCGTTAGTGTGGTGGTTCTGCCCGTCCGGTGACCCTTCCGTGACCTTGGACCGGACTGCGGACCCGGCCCCGCCGGGACCGTCCGCGCCGGGACGGGCCGCCGTATCTGGAGGTATCCGCCGTGTCCCTGTCCACCGCCGTCCTACGGGCCGCCGGTCCGTCGCCGTCCCCGTCCCCGTCGGAATCGACGGGCACCCCGGCGGTGCCCTCGTTCCAGGACGCCCAGGAGCGCGCGTCCAACGCCGCCGGCTGGGTCGAGGAGAACTGGTCGACGTGGCTCGCGATCGGGCTGCGGGTGCTGCTGATCGTGGTGATAGCGGCCGTGCTCAGGGCGGTGGTACGGCGGGCGATCACCAAACTGATAGACCGCATGAACCGCACCGTCGGGGCGGTCGACGGCACCGCCCTGGGCGGGCTGCTGGTCAACGCCGAGCGGCGCCGCCAGCGCTCCCAGGCCATCGGCTCGGTCCTGCGTTCGATGGCCAGCTTCCTCATCCTCGGCACCGCGGCCCTCATGGTCCTCGGCACCTTCCAGATCAACCTGGCCCCGCTGCTGGCGTCCGCCGGCGTCGCGGGCGTGGCGATCGGTTTCGGCGCCCGCAACCTGGTGACCGACTTCCTCTCCGGCGTCTTCATGATCCTGGAGGACCAGTACGGCGTCGGCGACACCATCGACGCGGGGGTGGCCTCCGGCGAGGTCATCGAGGTCGGGCTGCGGGTGACCAAGCTGCGCGGCGACAACGGCGAGATCTGGTACGTCCGCAACGGCGAGGTCAAGCGGATCGGCAACCTCTCCCAGGGCTGGTCGACGGCCGGCGTGGACGTGACCGTCCGCTCCGACGAGGACCTGGACAAGGTGAGGGAGACCATCGGCGCGGTCGCCGAGCGGATGAGCAAGGAGGAGCCCTGGAACGAGATGCTCTGGGGCCCGATCGAGGTACTCGGCCTGGACTCCGTGCTGCTCGACTCCATGGTGGTGCGGGTCTCCGCGAAGACCATGCCCGGCAAGTCCCTCACCGTCGAGCGCGAGCTGCGCTGGCGCATCAAGCGCGCCTTCGACGCGGCCGACATCCCGATCGTCGGCGGTGCCACGGTCCCGGTGGACGCCCCCGCGGCCCCCGACCCGACCGCGGGCGTCGCCGCCCCGTCGGCGTACGCGAGCACCGCGTCGCCGCAGTCCGTCGCGGCGTCCCCGATCCCGCCGCCGAGCACCGCGAAGTAACCGGCCCGGCGCTCCGCACGCCCCACCGCCCCCGAGGTGACGACGCGCGTCACCTCGGGGGCGGTGTCTTGACGCCCGTCCCCGGCGGACCTAGGTTTCTAGGCCAGGACCGACAGGAAACTTTCCTTACAGTCACTCCCACGGGTGGAGACGCATGCCTGGAACCGCCGGTACGCCGGGTACCCCGCGCGTCCTGCGCGCCATGAACGACCGGGCCGCCCTGGACCTCCTGCTGGAGCACGGGCCGCTGTCCCGCACCCGGATCGGCGAGCTCACCGGCCTGTCGAAGCCGACCGCCTCCCAGCTGCTGGCCCGCCTGGAGGCGGCGGGGCTCGTGCTGGCCGGCGGCACCACGGAGGGCCGGCCGGGCCCGGGCGCCCAGTTGTACGAGGTCAACCCGGCCGCCGCGTACGCCGCGGGACTGGACGTCACCCGGGACCGCATCGTCGCCGCGGTCGCCGACATCACCGGGCGCACCGTCGGCCGTCACGAACTGCCCACCCCGGTCCGGCGCCCCGCCACCCCCGTGGTCCGGCAGGTCACCGACGCCCTCGACGGCGCGGTGAAGGCGGCCGGACTCGCCCCGGGCGTCGTCCACCGCCTCGTCATCGGCACCCCGGGCGCCTTCGATCCGGGCACCGGGCGGCTGCGCTACGCCTCCCACCTGCCCGGCTGGCACTCCCCCACCCTGCTCGACGAGATCGCCGCCGCCCTGCCGATGCCGGTCGAGTACGAGAACGACGTGAACCTCGTCGCCGTGGCCGAGCAGCGCCTCGGCGCGGCCCGGGGCCACGGGGACTTCGTCCTGCTGTGGAACCAGGAGGGCCTGGGTGCCGCCCTGGTCCTCGGCGGCCGGCTGCATCGCGGCTGGACCGGAGGCGCCGGTGAGGTCGGGTTCCTGCCCGTGCCGGGCGCGCCGCTGGTCCGCGAGGTCAGCCGTACGGGCAGCGGCGGCTTCCAGGAGCTGGCCGGTTCGCAGGCGGTTCCGGGGCTGGCCCGGGAGCTCGGCGTCGCTCCCGTACCCGCGGGGCCGTACCCGGAGGTCGCCGCCGCCCTCGTCGCCCGCGCGGCGCGGGCCGACGACGACCCGCACCGCAGGCTGCTCCAGACCTACGCCACCCGCCTGGCCACCGGCCTGGCCTCCCTCGTCTCCGTCCTGGACCCCGAGCTGGTGGTCCTCAGCGGCACCTCGCTCACCGCCGGCGGCGAGCCGCTGCGTGCCCTGGTCCAGGACGAGCTGGAGGAGCTGGCCGCGTCCAGACCCCGGCTCGTCGTCGGTGGCGTGACCGAGCACCCCGTACTGCGCGGCGCGCTGGAGAGCGCGCTCGCGACCACCCGCGACGAGGTCTTCGACACCTCGCGCTGAGCCCACCCGCCCCCCGGCACCACCGCACAGCACCCGTCCCTCTGCACCACATGGCCCCTGTGATCACCGGAGTAAAGGGTTGATGACGACATGAAACTCACCGTGGTCGGCGGCGGTTCGACCTACACGCCCGAACTCGTCGACGGCTTCGCCCGGCTGCGGGACACCCTGCCGGTCGAGGAACTGGTCCTCGTCGATCCGGCGGCGGACCGGCTGGAGCTGGTGGGCGGCCTCGCCCGCCGCATCTTCGCCAAGCAGGGCCACGACGGCCGCATCGTCACCACCTCCGACCTGGAGGCTGCCGTCGACGGCGCCGACGCGGTCCTGCTCCAGCTGCGCGTCGGCGGGCAGGCGGCCCGCGAGCAGGACGAGACCTGGCCGCTGGAGTGCGGCTGCGTCGGCCAGGAGACGACCGGTGCGGGCGGCCTGGCCAAGGCGCTGCGCACGGTGCCGGTGGTGCTGGACATCGCCGAGCGGGTCCGCCGCGCCAACCCGGACGCCTGGATCGTCGACTTCACCAACCCGGTCGGCATCGTGACCCGCGCCCTCCTCCAGGCGGGGCACCGGGCGGTCGGCCTGTGCAACGTGGCGATCGGCCTGCAGCGCAAGTTCGCCGCGCTGCTCGGCGTGGCGCCCGCCGACGTCCACCTGGACCACGTGGGCCTCAACCACCTCACCTGGGAGACCGGCGTCCGCCTCGGCGGCCCCGAGGGCGAGGACGTCCTGCCCCGGCTGCTGACCGAGCACGGCGACGCGGTCGCCGCCGACCTCCGCCTGCCCCGGCCCCTCCTGGACCGCCTGGGTGTCGTCCCCTCCTACTACCTGCGCTACTACTACGCGCACGACGAGGTCGTGGACGAGCTGCGCACCAAGCCCTCCCGGGCCGCCGAGGTGGCGGAGATGGAGCGGCGGCTGCTGCGGATGTACGGCGACCCGGCCCTGGACGAGAAGCCCGCCCTGCTGGCGAAGCGGGGCGGCGCCTACTACTCGGAGGCGGCCGTGGACCTGGCCGCCGCCCTGCTCGGCGGCGCGGGCTCCCCGTACCAGGTGGTGAACACCCGCAACCGGGGCACGCTCCCTTTCCTCCCCGACGACGCGGTGATCGAGGTACCGGCCGCGGTGGGCGCCAAGGGCGCGGTTCCCCTGCCCGTACCGGCCGTGGACCCGCTGTACGCGGGGCTGATGGCGAGTGTGACGGCGTACGAGGACCTGGCCCTCCAGGCGGCCTTGCGCGGCGGGCGGGAGCGGGTGTTCCGGGCGCTGCTCGCCCACCCCCTGGTCGGTCAGTACGCGTACGCCGAGCAGCTCACCGACCGGCTGATCGCGCACAACCGGGAGCACCTGGCGTGGGCCTGACCGCACGTGTCCTCGCCGTCGACGCGGGGAACAGCAAGACCGACGTGGCGGTCGTGACGGCCGACGGGGAGGTCCTCGCCACCGCCCGCGGGGGCGGTTTCCGTCCGCCCGCCGTGGGTGTCGAGCGGGCGGTGGACGCCCTCGCCGACGCGGTGGCGCGGGCCTTCGCGGCGGCCGGTGTCACCTCCGTCGACCACGTCTCGGCGTGTCTGGCCAACGCGGACCTGCCCGTGGAGGAGGAGGAGCTGGCCGCCGCGCTGCACGCGCGCGCGTGGGGCACGCGTGTGGAGGTGCGCAACGACACGTTCGCGATCCTGCGGGCCGGTGTGTCCGAACCGCGCGGGGTCGCCGTCGTCTGCGGGGCCGGCGTCAACTGCGTCGGCATGCGTCCCGACGGCCGCACCGCCCGCTTCCCCGCCGTCGGACGCCTCTCCGGTGACTGGGGCGGCGGCTGGGCGCTGGCCGAGGAGGCGCTGTGGCACGCGGCGCGGGCGGAGGACGGGCGCGGGCAGCCCACGGAACTCGCCCGCGCCCTGCCGGCCCACTTCGGGCTCGGCTCGATGTACGCCCTGATCGAGGCCCTGCACCTGCGGCACATCGAGCCCGTCCGGCGCCACGAGCTGACCCCCGTGCTGTTCGCCACTGCTCAGGACGGCGACCCGCTGGCGCGGTCGATCGTCGAGCGACAGGCCGACGAGGTGGTGGCCATGGCCACGGTCGCGCTCACCCGGCTCGACCTGCTGGCGGAGGAGACACCGGTCCTGCTGGGCGGCAGTGTGCTGGCCGCCCGGCACCCGCAACTCGACGACCGGGTACGGGAACTGCTGGCGGCCCGTGCCCCCAAGGCCGTGCCGCGGGTGGTGACCGCGCGGCCCGTGCTGGGCGCGGCGCTGCTGGGGCTGGACCGGACGGGGGCGGCCGAGGGGGCCCGGGAGCGGGTGCGGGCGCACTTCGCCGTCTGAGGTTCCCCGGCCGGGTTCCGGTCGGGTCCCGGCCGGGGGAACCGAACCGGTTCCGGTGGCGTATTCATGGGCAGGGGTGGTGGTGCGTCACACCTGGGTCGAACAAGATCGGGTGAAGGCCGGTGCGAATGTCGGTGCGGGCAGCGATACTTGCGGCGACGGATGACCATGGGGGAGGTCAGCAGTGACTCAACCGCCGAAGGGCGGCGCGGCGCCGCCGCCGGGCACGGGCATGCCCACCCCGCCCGCCGTGCCGCCGAGCTCCCGGCCGGTACCGCAGCAGCGACCGGGCGGCGGCGCTCCCGCCGGGCCCCCGCCCCCGCCCCCGGCACCCCGCCGCACCGCGTTCGCCGAGGGCCTGGACCGGCTGCGCGCGACGGCGGTCACCGAGCCGGGGCGGCTGCGCATCATCGGCGCGCTGCTCGCCGCGCTCGTCGTCGCCTTCGGCGCCGTCACCGCCTGGCAGATGAACGAGCGGTCCACGGCGGCCGACGACGTGCTGCACAGCAGCCAGCCGCTCAGCACCGCCGCGGCCGAGATCTACCGCTCCCTCGCCGAGGCCAACACCGCGGCCTCCAGCGGTTTCCTCGCCGGCGGCCAGGAGACGAAGGACTCCCGCGACGGGTACGAGAAGGGCATCCGTACCGCCGCCGAGGGGCTCGTGGAGGCCGCCGCCAACTCCGACGCCGACTCCCCCGCCGCGGCGACCATCACCAAGCTCAACCGCCTGCTGCCCCAGTACAAGGGCCTGGTCGAGCGCGCCCGCACCTACAACCGGCAGGGCTTCCCGGTCGGCGGCGCCTATCTGCGCTACGCCAACGAGAAGATGCAGAAGGAGATGCTCCCGGCGGCGGAGGACCTCTACCAGAAGGAGAACCAGCGGCTGAGCGCCGACTACGGCGACGCCAAGCCGTATCCCTGGGCGGCGATCGTCATCGGCGTCCTCGCGCTCGCCGCGCTGGGCTGGTCCCAGCACCGCAACTACCGGCGCACCAACCGCGTGCTGAACCACGGCCTCGTCGCCGCCACGACCGCCACCACGATCGTCCTGCTCTGGCTGGTCGTCGGCCACAGCGTCGCCCGGTCGAACCTGACCGACTCCCACGAGCACGGCGTGCGCTCCCTGAACGCGCTCAACGCGGCCCGCATAGCCTCCCTCAAGGCCCGCGGCAACGAGAACCTCACGCTGGTGGCGCGCGGCGCGGAGACCAAGAAGGTGGGCGACGAGACGCTCGACGCCTACGACGTGGCCTTCGGCAAGAACATGGACGCCCTCGGCGAGAGCCTGGCGGACGCGGAACGGCTCGCCGACGACGGGGCGGGCAAGCAGCCCGTCGGCGCGGCGAAGGGCAACATGGCGGAGTGGAAGAAGCGCCACGCGTCGGCCCGTGAGCAGGACGACAACGGCAACTACCAGCAGGCGCTGGACCTGGTGATCGGCGGCAAGGGCGCGACGGCCGAGTGCTTCGACGGCGTCGACGCCGCGCTCGCCACCGCACTCGCCCACGAGAAGGCGGAGTTCAAGCAGGCCGCGGGCGACGGCCTGGGCGCGATGAAGTACCTGCCCGAGGGCGCCGGCGTCCTCGCGGTGCTGGGCGCGGCCGTCGCGCTGCTGGGCATCGGCCGCAGGCTGTCGGAGTACCGGTGAAGCGGGGTGCGGACCCGGCGGACCGGTGGGACCCGACGGACCGGTGGGCGGACCGGCGGGAAGGGGAACCCGTGAAAGGGGGTGTGAGGATGCGTGCACAGCGGTTTCGAACCGGCCTGAAGGGCTGGGGCGGTGTGGGAGCGATGGCGTTCGCCTGCGCCCTCGCGATGCTGTTCGCCCTGCTCCTGCCGGTGGTCCGCTCGCACGGCGAGGGCGGAGGCGCGGGCGGTGGCGCGGACAGCGGCGGCCGGGGCGCCGCCCGGGGCAGCCAGGCACGGGCCGCGCAGGAGTGCACGGCCCCGGAGCAGCAGACCCTGTCCCCGGACGACGCCGACGGCCCCACCATCGAGAAGATCCGGAGCCGTGAGGGCGAGAAGCGCAAGCTGATCGTCGGCGTCGACCAGAACAGCTACCGCTGGGGCTACCGCGACCCGAACAAGGGCGGTGACGCGGAGCTGGAGGGCTTCGACATCGACCTGGTGCACCGCATCGCCGAGGACATCCTCGGTGACCGGGACGCCGTGCAGTTCAAGGCGATCCCCACCAACCAGCGCGAGCCGGCGGTCCAGGAGGAACGGGTCGACATGGTGGTCCGCACCATGACCATCAGCTGCGACCGCCTGGACAAGGTCGCCTTCTCCGCCCCGTACTTCAAGACCGGCCAGCAGTTGCTCGCTCCCAAGTCCTCGTCGATCACCGGCTACGACAGCACGCTGGCCGGCAAGCGGATCTGCACGGCGGCGGGTTCCACCGCGCTCAGCACGCTGCAGCGGGACCAGAAGGACGGCAGACTGGCCGCCGACGCCGACCTCCGCACCACCGTGCCCAACCAACTGGACTGCCTGGTGCGGCTCCAGCTGGGCGAGGTCGACGCGGTGGTCACCGACGGCGCGCTCGCCGCGAGTCAGGCGGCGCAGGATCCCACGGTCGAGCTGAAGGGCGACGCCTTCACCACCGAGTACTACGGCGTGGCGATGAAGAAGGACGCCGACGATCTGGTACGCCGGGTCAACCAGATCCTCGTGGAGTGGCGCGCGGACGAGGCCGAGGGCTGGCAGCGGTCGTACGAGGACTGGCTGGCGGAGACCATGGGCGACGACTGGGCGAAGTCGGAGCCGCCGAGAAAACCGAAGTACCTGCGCAAGAGCTGACCGACCGCCGCACCACAGCAACCACAGCAACCACAGAGTCCGCAGAGTCCGCGGAGCAGAAGAAGAGCACGCGCAAGTCCGCGACAGCGAAAGGTGATCGATGGGCGACACGGGACCCACCGGGCCGGTGATGGACCGGGACGAGGTGGACCGTGCGCTGGCGCGGCTCGGCGCGGAGCACGAGGCGATCGAGACCTCGCTCCTCGCCCTCCAGGACCACGCGGGCCGCAGACTCCTCGAAGGCGCCGAGCTCACCGGGGTGACCAGCGAGCGCTGGGCCGCCGCGGAGGCGTCGATCACGCTGCTGTGGACCTACTTCGACGCCTACACGGGCGCGCTGCGCACGGCCCGGGAGATCCGCTCCCGGCGCCGCTGGTCCAGCCGCGAGGACCTGGTGGAGCTGACGGAGCTGCTGCGCGGCGAGGCCGTCACGGTGGCGGGCAGCGCCGCCGCCACGGCCAACGCGCCCACGCTGCACGGCGGTCCTGGCCGGCTCAGCGAGCGGTACTCGCTGGCGACGCTGGTCGACCGGATGAACCAGCTCTACGCGACCTCCCTCGACATGGTGGTCGCCGCCGACGCGGTGTGGTCGGCGCTGCCCGCCCGGATCGATTTACTCGCCGCCGAGCTCCAGCGCACCCGCCGGCTCGCGCACTCCGTGGGCGTGCGCCCCGGCGAGCACCCGGCAGGCGACGACCTGGAGCGGATCACCCGCACCCTGGCCAAACTGCGCGAGCAGGTCGTGTCCGACCCGCTGGCCTTCTGGCGGCCCGCGGAGGGCAGTTCGGCGCCCGGCGGCGGCCGGCCGGACACGATGGTCTACGACCGGGAGGCACGCGCCCTGGAGGACGTGCGCCGCGAGATCGACGCCGT
Organism: Streptomyces lancefieldiae; assembly: GCF_031845825.1. Classification (NCBI taxonomy): domain Bacteria; kingdom Bacillati; phylum Actinomycetota; class Actinomycetes; order Kitasatosporales; family Streptomycetaceae; genus Streptomyces; species Streptomyces lancefieldiae. Next base: position 24,860 of record NZ_JAVRFH010000022.1, read on the forward strand.
GCTGGCCGTCCGCCAGGACGCCGAGCAGCGGATCGTGCGGCTGCGGGACGTGCTCTCCCGTGCGGACCGCACGCTCGCCGAGGCCCGCACCGCGCGCGGCGAGGTGCTGGCGAAGATCGCCGCGACGGAGGTGCCGGTCGTCAGCGGACCGCCCATCGTGCTGCAGGAGCAGCTCGCGGCGGCCGCCGAGTACCGCAGGCACGCCCAGTGGCACCGGCTGTCCCCGCTCCTGGAGTCCCTGGAGGAGAAGGCGGAGGACGAGCTGCTGCGCGCCCGCGAGTCGTTGACGGCGGTCACCGCGCCGCTCGCGGTCCGCGCCGAGCTGCGCGGCCGGCTGGACGCGTACAAGGCGAAGGTGGCCCGGCTCGGTTTCGCCGAGGACCCCGAGCTGGTCGAGAAGTACGAGAAGGCGCGCCGCATGCTGTGGAGCGCGCCCTGCGATCTGCGCGTCGCCGAACAGGCCGTGCTGCGCTACCAGTACGCGGCGGTCGAACTGCTCGGCTCCGCCCCGCGCGTGCCCGGCCAGGGCGGGCCGGTGGACCGGACGGGGCCCGGCGCGTGAGTGACAAGGGGGAAGCAGCGACATGAGTGAGGCAGGGCGGACGTGTCAGCGCCCCGGCTGCGGCGGGGCCTACGAGGACATGGGCGGCGGCGAACTGTACTGCGACACGTGCGGTCTCGCGCCGGTCGTCGCCTCCAACGGCATGGTGGGCTCGACGCCCACCGGCATCACCGGTGGCGGCCGGGGCTCGCGCGGGTCGCGGGGTTCGTCCGGCAGCGGGAGTGCACGCTCCGGCGTCAGCGGTTCCCGTACGTCGTCGCAGTCGTCGAAGTCCCGGCGCTCGGTGTCGGGGCGGCTGTCGCGGTCGTTGTCGGGCCGGTCGACGAGCCGGTCGGTGTCGGTGCGCAGCTCGGGCTCCCCCGCCGGTTCCTCCGCGCGCGGACGGCTCGGCGCCGGCCTGGTCGAGGTCCCGGTGATCCCGCGGCCCGACCCGCGCGCGATGGTCCTGGACAACCCCGAGGTGCCGGAGCGCAAGCGGTTCTGCTCGCGCTCGGACTGCGGCGCGCCGGTCGGGCGCTCGCGCGGGGAGCGGCCGGGACGCACGGAGGGCTTCTGCACCAAGTGCGGCCACCCGTACTCGTTCGTGCCCAAGCTGAAGGCCGGGGACGTCGTGCACGGCCAGTACGAGGTGGTGGGCTGCCTCGCGCACGGCGGGCTCGGCTGGGTCTACCTCGCCGTCGACAAGGCGGTCTCCGACCGCTGGGTGGTCCTCAAGGGCCTGCTGGACACCGGCGACCAGGACGCGATGGCGGCGGCGATCTCCGAGCGGCGCTTCCTCGCCGAGATCGAGCACGCCAACATCGTGCGGATCTACAACTTCGTCGAGCACCTCGACCAGCGCACCGGCTCCCTCGACGGCTACATCGTCATGGAGTACGTCGGCGGCAAGTCGCTGAAGGAGATCGCCAACGGACGGCGCTCCCCGGACGGCAGGCGGGACCCGCTGCCGGTGGAGCAGGCCTGCGCGTACGGCATCGAGGCGCTGGAGGCGCTCGGTCATCTGCACAGCCGCAAGCTGCTGTACTGCGACTTCAAGGTCGACAACGCCATACAGGCCGAGGACCAGCTCAAACTGATCGACATGGGCGCGGTGCGCCGGATGGACGACGAGGAGTCGGCCATCTACGGCACGGTGGGCTACCAGGCGCCGGAGGTCGCCGACGTCGGCCCGTCGGTGGCGTCCGACCTGTACACCGTCGGCCGTACCCTCGCCGTGCTGACGTTCGACTTCCAGGGCTACACCACCGTCTTCGCCGACTCCCTGCCGGACCCGGACTCCATCGAGGTCTTCCGGCAGTACGAGTCGTTCTACCGGCTGCTGGTGCGTGCCACCGAACCCGATCCGGCGCGCCGGTTCGCCTCCGCGCAGGAGATGGCGGAGCAGCTGACGGGTGTGCTGCGCGAGGTGGTCTCGGTCCAGACGGGCCGCGCCCGGCCCGCCGTGTCCACGCTGTTCGGACCCGAGGTGAGGGTGACGGACACGGAGTTGTTCCCCCGGCTGGACGGTGAGGTGTCGCGGCTGGGTGCGCGGGTGGCCCGTACGCGGCGGCGGCGCGGCGCCGGGCCCGCGGCGGCCCCCCTGCCGGGCGGCGCGGGCGCGGGGCCCGCGTTGCCGGGCGGGTCGGGAGCAGCCGTGGGAGCGCCCGGCGGGACGGTCGTGGGCGCCGGACCGCACGGCGGGATCGGCGCGGCTGCCGGACCGGGCGGCGGAGGCGGAACGGGCCCGGGTGCCGGAGGCGGAACGGGCGGAACGGGCGGAACGGGCCCGGGTGCCGGACTGGCCGGTGGGCCGGGTGCCGGCGTGGGTGCGGCTGCCGGCACCGGGCCGGGGCCGGGCGCCGGTGTCGGGCCGGGCGGCGGTGTCGGGCCGGGCGGCGGTGTCGGGCCGGGCGGCGGGAGAGGCACGGGTGTGGCAGCGTCCGGCGGGGCGGGCCCGGGCGGCGGGGCCCCCGGTCTGGTCAAGTCGGCCGACGCGCCCATTGCCGCGCTCGCCCTGCCGGTCCCCCGGGTCGACGCCGGCGACCCCAACGCGGGTTTCCTGGCGGGCCTCATGGCGTCCGCGCCGGCCGAGTTGCTGATCGCGCTGGCCGCCGCTCCCGCGCCGTCGACCGAGACCCGGCTGCGGCAGGTCCGGGCCCGGCTGGAGAACGACGACGCGCCCGGCGCGCTGGAGACCCTGGGATCGCTGGAGGACGAACGCCCGGACGACTGGCGGGTGGTCTGGTACCGGGGGCTGGCCGCGCTGGTGACCGGCGACCACGAGGGCGCCGCGCTGGCCTTCGACGCGATCTACGACGCCTTCCCGGGCGAGATCGCGCCCAAGCTGGCGCTCGGCCTGTGCGCGGAGGTACTGGGCCAGCTCGACAACGCCGCCGAGTACTACCGCCTGGTGTGGTCGTCCGACCCGAGCCATGTGAGCGCCGCGTTCGGGCTGGCCCGGGTCCAGCTCGCCGGCGGCGACCGGGCCGGTGCCGTACGGACGCTGGAGTCGGTGCCGGAGTCGTCCATCCACTACACCGGCGCGCGCGTCGCGGCCGTGCGGGCACGGCTGCGGCAACGCACCGCGACCGCGGGCGACGTGGCGTTCCTGGACGATCTGGTCGCCGCGGCGCGGCAGGTCGAGGCGCTGGACGTGTACGGTCTGGATCCGGCGCGCCGCGAGCAGTTGTCGGCCGAGGTCCTCGGCTGCGCGCTGGACTGGGTACTCTCCGGAGGTCGGGGTTCCGTCCCACCCGCCGCCGGGGGACGGACGCTGCTCGGCAGCGGCCTGGACGAACGAGGCCTGCGCTTCGGCCTGGAGCGTTCGTACCGCACGCTGGCCCGGCTGGCGCGGGGCGGCGAGGAAAGGATCGACCTGGTGGAACGTGCCAATCGTTACCGCCCCCGGACGTGGGTGTAGTTGATGTCGCAGATGCCCCAGCAGGCCGCTGTGTCCAAGTGCCCGAGCTGCGAGGAACCCCTCGAGTCGGGCGACCGTTTCTGCGGTGCGTGCGGATACGACCTGTCCGCCGTGCCCGCGCGGCCCGTGGACAGCCCGACGATCGCCGCCAACGGCGCGGCGCCCGCCCCACCGCCGACGCCGGCGCCGGACGGCGTGGACTGGCCCGTGGCACGGGACTCGGACGGCCACGGCCACCCCGCCCCGGTGCACGCGGCGGCCGAACTGCCCGGCACCGACTCGGGCGGCTCCCCGCTGCCGCCGACACCGCCGGAGCCACCCGCGCCCGGCGTGCGGTTCGACCGTCCCGACCGGCAGGAGCCCGACGAATACCCGCTGCAGGCGCCCGACCCGAGGCTGGCCGCGGAGCCGGCCGCGGGCACGCCGGCCGCGTCCGTGCCCGCCGCGGGCGACAAGGTCTGCGTGGCCTGCCGCGCCGGCCGCGTCGACGACGACGGCTACTGCGAGAACTGCGGCCACGCCCAGCCCCGCGAACGCGACCACATGGAGCAGGAGTCCGGCCCCGTCGCCGCGGTCAGCGACCGCGGCCTGCGCCACCACCGCAACGAGGACGCGTTCTCCGTCGGCTGCACCGCGCTGCCCGACGGCGCGCCCGCGACCGTGGCGATCGTCTGCGACGGCGTGTCCTCCGCGACCCGCCCCGACGACGCCTCGCTCGCCGCGTCCCGGGCGGCCGGCGAGTCGCTGCTGGGCGCCCTGCCGCGCGGCACGCACCCGCAGCAGGCCATGCACGACGCCATCCTCGCCGCCTCGCACGCCGTCAACGCGCTGGCCGAGGAGCCCAGGACCGCCCTGGAACAGGCCCCGCACCAGAACGCCCCCGCCTGCACCCTGGTCGGCGCCGTGGTGGCCTCGGGCCTGCTCGTCGTCGGCTGGGTCGGCGACAGCCGCGTCTACTGGGTGCCGGTCGACCGGAGCACCCCGCCCGCCCGGCTCACCGAGGACGACTCGTGGGCCGCGCAGATGGTCGCCGCAGGTCTGATGAGCGAGGCCGAGGCGTACGCCGACGAGCGCGCCCACGCGATCACCGGCTGGCTCGGCGCCGACGCGTACGAACTGGAGCCGCACACCGCGTCGTTCAAGCCGGACCGCCCCGGGGTGGTCGTGGTCTGCACGGACGGCCTGTGGAACTACGCCGAGTCCGCCGAGGAGATGGCCGAGGCCGTACCTCTCGACGCCGCCCAGCGCCCGCTGCACAGCGCCCGCGTTCTGGTCGGCCACGCCCTGGACGGCGGGGGCCACGACAACGTAACAGTGGCGCTGCTGCCGTTCCCCGCCCCGTCACAGGGGGCAGGATCGGCCTGAGGCCGTGTCACGGCGTCACGGCGACGTGGCGACGTGGCGCGTGACGCCGTAACGACGTGGTGACGTGGTGACGTGACGACGTGGCCGAGCACGGCTCAGCAGTACTCGGTACGGCTCGGTACGCACGCGGGGCGGTCTCGCGGGCCGCAGGGGGCGGTCCGCGCCAGTAGCCATCACCCCACCACCGTGGGGACGTAGAGGGGGATGCGACCCGGCATGGCCAATTTCTCGAAGTCGAACGTGCCGCAGTTCTCGGTGGACGTCTACCAGAACGAGTACCTGCCCGAGGGCGGAGTAGAGGTCAACGCCATCGTGACGGTCACCGCGACCGGCGGCGGCACGATGGGGAGCGTGGTCGCCGCGCCCCACCTGTACTCGCCGGGCCAGGGCCCGTCCGCGGCCGTGGCGCTCATGGTCGACTGCTCGGGTTCGATGGACTACCCGCCGACCAAGATGCGCAACGCCCGGGACGCGACGGCCGCCGCGATCGACACCCTGCGCGACGGCGTGCACTTCGCCGTGGTCGGCGGCACGCACGTGGCCAAGGAGGTCTACCCGGGCGGCGGCCGCCTCGCGGTCGCCGACGCCACCACCCGGGAGCAGGCCAAACAGGCCCTGCGCAGGCTGAGCGCGGGCGGCGGCACGGCCATCGGCACCTGGCTCCGGCTGGCCGACCGGCTGCTGGCCACCGCGGACGTCTCCATCCGGCACGGCATCCTGCTCACCGACGGCCGCAACGAACACGAGTCGCCCGAGGACCTCAAGGCGGCGCTCGACACCTGCGCCGGGCGGTTCACCTGTGACGCCCGCGGCGTGGGCACCGACTGGGAAGTGAAAGAAGTCACAGGGATCGCCTCCGCCCTGCTCGGCACCGCCGACATCGTCGCCGACCCGGCGGGTCTCGCCGCCGACTTCACGCAGATGATGGAGACGGCCATGGGCAAGGAGGTGGCGGACGTCGCCCTGCGCCTGTGGACCCCGGTCGGCACCACGGTGAGGTTCGTCAAACAGGTCGCCCCCACGGTCGAGGAACTGACCGACCGTCGCACCGAGGCGGGACCGCGCGCCGGGGACTACCCCACCGGTTCCTGGGGCGACGAGTCCCGCGACTACCACGTCTGCGTGCGGGTACCGGCCGCGAACATCGGCCAGGAGATGCTGGCCGCCCGTGTGTCCCTGGTCATTCCGGAGCCCGACGGCACCGTCCGGAACCTCGGCGCGCAGGGTCTCGTACGGGCCGTGTGGACGGACGACATGACCGCCTCCACGTCGATCAACCCGCAAGTGGCCCACTACACCGGGCAGGCCGAACTGGCGCAAGTCATCCAACAGGGCCTCGATCTGCGCAAAGCGGGAGACATCGACGGAGCAACGGCCAAACTGGGCCGGGCGGTCCAGCTCGCCGGAGCCTCCGGAAACGCGGATACGGCGAAACTGCTTGCGAAGGTGGTGGACGTGGTGGACGCGGCGGCAGGTACTGTGCGACTGAAAGCGAAGGTCGAGGAGGCCGACGAGATGACTCTCGAGACCCGGTCGACAAAGACTGTTCGTGTAAAGAAGTAGAGAAGTCACGCAGGACAACACAGCGACAAGCTCCGCAAGAGGGGGAAGCTCCGACATGCCGACCTGCCCGAACGGACACCAGTCGGGTTCCGACGACTGGTGCGAGGTCTGCGGTCACCGCATGGCCGGTGCCGTGCCGCCCCCTCCCCCGCCGCCCCCCGGCGGTGGCTACGGCTTCCCGCCGCCCGGCGGACCCGCGGGTCCCGGAGGCCCTGGTGGCCCTGGGGGCCCCGGCGGTCCCGGTGGTCCGGGCGGTGGCCCCGCCGCCGAGCCGCAGCTGTGCCCGCAGTGCCGCACGCCGCGTGAGGGCGGTGCGCCGTTCTGCGAGGAGTGCCGCTGGAACTTCCTCACCAACACCGCCACCTCGTACACCCCGGCCGCCCCGCGCCCGCCGGCGCCCGGTCCGGCTCCCCGCTTCCAGCAGCCGCCGACGGGGCCGTCGTACGGCGGCGGTGACTCGTATGACTACCAGGGCTCCCGCCCGTCCCAGATGAACCGGCCCGCCGAGCCGATCCCGCCGGGACCGCCGTTCGGCGGCGACCCGTCGGGCCCCGGCGGTCCGGCCGGCCAGGGCGGTCCCGGTGGCCAGGGTGGTCCGGGTGGCCAGGGCAGGCCCGGTGGCCCGAACGGCGGTCCCGGTGGTCCGAACGGCGGTCCCGGTGGTCCGGGCGGCGGTCCCGGTGGTCCGGGCGGTCCGCATGGTCCCTCCGACCCTTACAACCCTGGTGGTCCCGGCGGCTTCGGCGGCCGTCCTGGTGGCCCCGGTGCCTTTGGTGGCCGACCCGGTGGTCCGGGTGGCCCGAACGGACCCGGCGGACATGGTGGTCCCAGCGGCCCCGGTGGCCCCGGTGGCCCGAACGGTCCTTCCGGTCCGCCCGCCCCGCCCGGCTTCGGTGCCGACCCCTCGCGGCCGGTTCCGCCGCCGCCCGGGCCCGTTCCGCCGCCACCCGGTCCCGGTGGTCCGGGAGGCGCCCCGCAGGCGTACCAGTCCGGTCCGCAGGCCCCGCCCGCCTTCCCGCGGGAGACCAACCGGCCGCAGCAGGGCGGCCCGTCCTTCGGCGGCGGTGACGACGACTGGGTGCTCTCCCCGCCGTCGTCCACCGGGCAGCCGGGACCGGGCGGTCCCGGTGGTCCCGGTGGTCCCGGCGGTCCCGGCGGTCCCGGTCGTCCGAACGGCCCGGGTCCGGCCCAGGGCAGCGGCTACGGCTACCCGCAGCCCGGCGCCACCCAGGCCCCGCCGCCCCCGCCCGGCCCCGGCTTCCCACAGCAGCCCCAGCAACCGCAGCGGCCCCAGCAGCCGGCGACCTGGACGGCGACCATCGGTCCGGACCGCGACTACTTCATGGCGATGATGCAGCGCTCCGGCCCCGAGGCCGCGGGCCTGAACCTGCCCGCGTACTCCCCCGAGCAGCAGCGCACGCTCACCGGCAACCAGATGACCATCGGCCGCCGCCGGCACTCCACCGGCGACACCCCGGACATCGACCTGGCGGTGCCGCCGGAGGACCCGGGCGTCTCGCACCAGCACGCGGTACTGGTGCAGCAGCCGGACGGCAGTTGGGCCGTCGTCGACCAGAACTCGACGAACGGCACGACGGTCAACGGCGGCGAGGAACCGATCCAGCCCTTCGTGCCGGTGCCGCTCCAGGACGGCGACCGGGTGCACGTCGGCGCCTGGACGACGATCACGATCCGTCGGGGATGACCGGGCGGAGCCCGTGGGCCCGTCAGGCCGGTCGGCCTGTCGGGCCCGTCAGGTGAACGGCCAGGCGTACGGGCCCTCCGGGTCGTCCAGCCACGCCCAGGCCCGTTCGCCGCTGACGGTGATGCCGTAGCGCTCGCGGCGCGGGGCGTCCTCCCGGTCCCACAGCGCGTAAGCCTCCTGCGGATCGAGGCTGCCCCGGGTCAGCGTCAGCAGGAAGCGGAACAGGTCGTCGTCCCGGGCCCGGCGCGGCACTCCGCCGAGGTTGGGCGTCTCCGGCTCGTGCCGTTCCGCGCCGCGCAACGGCACGAAGTACGCGGGCGTGTGCAGGAAGTGCCCCTCGGCGTGCTCGGCGTCGCGGACGGTGAGGACGACCAGGCCGGTGGCGAGCGGGGTCAGGATCCGGCCGCCGGGGCGGCACTGGGCGAGCCAGGCGCGCGGGACCGAGGGCAGCTCACAGGTGGCGAGGATCCGGTCGTAGGGGGCGCGTTCGGGTACGCCGCGCGCCCCGTCGCCGGTGACGACGACCGGGTGGTGTCCGGCGGCGGTCAGGTGCCGGCGGGCCGACTCGGTGATCTCCGGGTCCAGGTCGACGGTGGTGACCAGGTCGTCGTCGCCGAGCCGGTGGGCGAGCAGGGCGGCGTTGTAGCCGGTGCCGGCGCCGATCTCCAGGACCCGGTCGCCGTCCGTCACGCCCAGTTCCACCAGCATCATCGCCATCAGCGACGGCTGGCTGCTGGAGGAGAGCAGTTCACCGTCGCGCATCCGGGTCGCCAGCGGGGTGTCGGCGTAGGCGCCGAGCACCCAGCGCTCGCGGGCCGCCGGGTCGGGGTGCTCGCCCCACCGGCGTTCGTAGCCGCCGAGGACGCCGACGTAGTAGTACGGCACGAAGAGGTGGCGCGGGACCGTGGCGAAGGCCTCCCGCCACACCGGGTCGGCCGTCCAGGCGCCGCTCAGCTCGATCTCCCGCACCAGCTCCGCCCGCGCGGAGGCGGCGAGGCCGTCCAGGTCCTGGTGCCCGCCCATGCCTCCACAGTACGGGCCTGACAGGAGCAGGGGTCCTAAGCCTCAAGTCCTATGTCCACGCGTCTGAGACCATGGACGACGTGAATGAGATTCGGCGCGGCACGCTTCAGGAGCAGACCTTCTACGAGCAGGTCGGCGGGGAGGAGACCTTCCGCCGGCTCGTCCACCGTTTCTACGAGGGGATCGCCGAGGACCCGATCCTGCGGCCGATGTACCCGGAGGAGGACCTGGGCCCGGCCGAGGAGCGTTTCGCGCTCTTCCTGATGCAGTACTGGGGCGGTCCGACGACGTACAGCGACAACCGCGGCCACCCGCGGCTGCGGATGCGCCACGCCCCCTTCGCGGTCGACCGGGCGGCGCACGACGCGTGGCTGAAGCACATGCGGGTCGCCCTCGACGAGCTGGGGCTGTCCGAGGAGCACGAGCAGACGCTGTGGAAGTACCTGACGTACGCGGCGGCCTCGATGATCAACACGGCGGACTGACCCGCGGGTCCCACCGCCGGACCGGACCGGCCGACTGACCACCGACGACCACCGAACCCGCCGTAGGGACTGAGGCGCGGATTCCGGTCAGCCGTCCCCGGAATCCGGTCACAATCCGGTCAAGTCCCGTTCCCAAGTGCTTACTTCCGCCGCACCCACTCTGACAGCATCGCCCGCAAGTCTGGACGACAACGCCGGGGGCCGGGACCGGGTGACGGGTGGCGGGGGGCTGGGTGACGGGGTTCGGGGGACTCGCGGGGTTCGTGCTGCTGCGCGCGCGGGCGCACCGCCTGCTGCTCGCCGCCGCCCTGCTCACGGTGCTGCTCACCACGGCGGTGCTGACGACCCTGACCGCGTACTCGGGCGCGATCGGCGACGCGGCGCTGCGCCACGCCCTGCGGGACCCCCGCAACACCGCCGACGCCGCGCTGATCGTCAAGGCGGACGTGCCGAAGGGCGGGCGCGAGGACGCCGACCGCACCGTACGCACCGGTGCCCGGGACGTTTTCGACGGGCTGCCGGTCACCGTGCGGCCCCTGGTGCGGTCCGGCCCGTACGGCCTGCCGGAGACGCTGCGCCCACGCGGCGAGCGGTCCGACGACCCGAACCTGACGTACTTCGCGGCGCTGGACCCGGGCCAGGTCCGCGTCACCGAGGGACGGATGCCCCGGGAGGCCGACGGACAGGCCGACGGACGGATCGAGGCCGCGCTGCCGACGGCCGCCGCCGAACGCCTCCACGTCCGGCCCGGCACCCGCCTCGCCCTCACCGACCGGCTCGGCGGCCCGCCGGTACGCGTCGAGGTCACGGGCCTGTACCGGCCCACCGAGGCCACGGCGCCGTACTGGCGGCTGGACGACCTCGCCGGGCGCGGCGTCAAGCAGGGCGGCTTCACGACGTACGGGCCGCTGCTCGCCGCCCCCGGTGTGCTGACCGGGGGCGAGGTGAGCAGCGGGCCCTCCGGGTGGCTGGCCACGGCCGACTTCTCCTCGGTGACGACCGACCGGACGGACGCGCTGCGCGCGGCGGCCCGTGACGGAACGGCCTGGCTGCGCGGGCGCCCGGTCCTCAGCGGCACCACCGCCGCGGGCACCTCCCTGCCCGAGGTCCTGGACCGGCTCGACCGCTCCCTGCTGGTCTCGCGCTCCACGCTGCTCGTGGTCGCACTCCAGCTGGCCCTGCTCGCGGGCTGCGCGCTGCTGCTGGTGGCCCGGCTGCTGAGCGCCGAGCGCGCGAGCGAGCTGCGGCTGCTGCGGGCACGCGGCGCCTCCCGGGCGCGGATCGCGGGGCTGGCCGCGCTGGAGGCACTGCTGCTGGCCGTGCCGGCACTGGTCTGCGCGCCGCTGCTCGCCGGGCCGCTGACCCGGCTGCTGGCCGGGCAGGGGTCGCTGGCCCGGATCGGGCTGCGTCTCCAGGTGCCGTCGTGGGGCGGCGGCACGGTGTGGCTGGTGGCGGGGGTGGCCGCCCTGGGGTGCGCGCTGGCCGTGACGCTGCCCGCGCTGACCGCGTCCCTGGCCGCCCGGGGGCGCGCCCGGGCGCTGCCCGCCCCGCTGCGCGCGGGAGCGGACGTCGGGCTGCTGGTGGTGGCGGGCGTCGCCTACTGGCAGCTGTCCCGGCAGACCTCGGGCGCGGTGACCGGCGACAGCACGGGCGCGCTCGGCATCGACCCGCTGCTCGTCGCGGCGCCCGCGCTGGCGCTGCTGGCCGGGACGGTACTGACGCTGCGGCTGCTGCCTCCGGTGGCGCGGCTCGCCGAGCGCCGGGCTGCGGGTGGGCGCGGGCTGACCTCGGCGCTGGCGGGCTGGCAGCTCAGCCGCCGTCCGATGCGCGGGGCCGGGCCGGTACTGCTGCTGGTGCTCGCGGTCGCCCTGGGCATGCTGGCGGTCGGCCAGGGCGCGTCCTGGGACCGCTCGCAGGACGACCAGGCGGACTTCCGGGCCGGCGCACCGGTGCGGTTGCTGGCCGCCGGGTCGGTGGAGCCGGGCCGCACCGAGACGTACGCGGCCGTCCCCGGCGTGACGGAAGCGGCCCCCGCGGCCCGTGCGGCGCTGCCCCTGTCCGGCGGCCGGACGGCGACGGTGCTGGCGCTGGACACCGCGCACGCGAAGGACACGCTGCTGCTGCGCCCCGACCTGTCGCCCGAGCCGGCGCGCTCGCTGCTGTCCCCGCTGGACTCCGAGGGAGCGCCGGCCGGCGCGAAGGTACCCGGGGGCACCGCGCGGCTGGGCGTGACGGCGACCCTGCACGGTTCCGGTGCCGACACGGGCACGCCCACGGGCGGGGACGCAGACGCGGGCACCGATGGGCACGCGGCCACGACGGCGGACGTGACGGTCACCGTGCAGGACGGCTACGGCACCCCGTTCCGGCTGCCGGCCGGGGAGCTGGCCGCCGACGGCCGCAGCCGCACCCTCGACCTCGCGGTGTCCGCCGGCCCGCTGACCGTGACCGGCCTGGAGTTGGTCATGGTCCAGCCGATCGGCCGCGCGGAGCAGCACCGCCTCACCCTGGAGCAGCTGACCGCCACGGCGGCCGACGGGACCGTGCGGCGGTTGCCGCTGCCCGCCTCCTGGACGGCCTCGGTGCGCGGCGACGGGCAGGTCTCGTCGCCCAACGCGGACACCAGCCCGACCAAGCCCCGGATGCGGCCGTCCGGGGCGCCGTCGGTCGAGTACGGCACCGGGTACGTCCCGACCGACGAGACCTGGGCGATGCCTGCGGTGACCGTGCGACTGAACGTCGTACAGCCCCCGCCACCGCAGATCACGGCGGTGGCGACCGACCGCTTCCTCGACTCCGTGGGCGCCCGCACCGGACAGCGCGTGGACGTCACGCTGGCCGGCCGGAGCCTCCCGGTACGGATCGTGCGCTCGGTCCGCGCCCTGCCGACCACCGCCGCGACCGAACCGACGGGCACGGCAGGCGCGACGGAAGCGACGGACGCGAGGGCGAAGGACGGCGGAGGCCTGCTGGTCGACCTGCGGTCCGTGAACCGGGTGCTCCAGGCGAAGGACGGCCAGAGCCTCCCGCCCACCGAGTGGTGGCTGCGGACGGAGCCGGGCGACGCGGCAGGGGTCGCCGCGGCGCTGCGTGCCTTCCCCGACCTGGAGCCCGGCCAGGTCGTGGTGCGGGACGAGCTGGCCGGGCAGTTGCGCGACGACCCGTTCGGCGCCGGCCCGGAGACGGCGTTCGCCGCGGCGGCCGGGGTGGCGGCGGCGCTCGCGGCGGTCGGGTTCGCGGTGAGCGCGACGGGGTCGCTGCGGGCGCGGGGCGCCGAGTTCGCGATCCTGCGCGCTCTGGGCGCCCCACGTCGCCGGCTGGCCCGCACGGTCGCCGTCGAGCAGGGCGTCCTGCTGGCCATCGCCCTGCTGGTGGGTACGGCACTGGGCGCCGTCCTGGCCCGTGCGGTGATCCCCCTGATCGTGCTGACCCCCGAGGCCACTCACCCGGTGCCCGACGTGCTCGTCGCCCTGCCCGCCACCCGGGTCGCCGTCCTCCTGGCCGCCACGGCCCTCACGCCGCTGCTGGTCACGGCCGCCCTGGCCCTCCGCCGGGCGGACCCGGCGGCAACCCTGAGGGAACAGGGAGGTGAGGCGCGGTGAACCGCGACCGTCCCGCGGCAGGGACCACCGGGAGTCGCGCGCGGACACTCCCCTCCCTCACCCACCCCGCGACCGCGTCCCCGCCGAAGGTGACACCCGGCATCCGAGGAGACCGGGTGCCGTCGACGGGCCGCTGCCCGCGCCCGTCCACCCCGCCCGTCCCGCCCGTCCCGCCTGTCCTGCCAGTCCCGTCCGTCCCGGCGGCCCCGCTCGTCCGGAGACAGGAAGGTGAGCCACGGTGAATTCCGGAGCCGTGCCGTGGGTGCGCACCCGGTTGCGGGCAGCGCCCGGTGCCGCGGGCGCGCTGGCACTGCTGGTGGCGTTGACCGCGTGCCTGGCCGCCGCGTTCCCGAGGGCACTGGACCGGTACGCGGACGCGGGCCTGGGCGCCGCCCTGGAGCAGGGCCGCCCCGATCGGACCAGCGTGCTGCTGACCGCCCCCCAGCCCGAATTCGGCTGGTCGATGGAGCAGCGGCAGGACGCGCTGCGCCCGGGCCCGCTGGGCGAGCGGTACGCCAAGGCGCTCGCCGCCGTGGACGGGCGGCTGGTCGTCGACCGGGCGCGGTCCACGTACGGGGTGCGCACCACCCGGAGCCTGGAGGTGCCGGAGCCCTGGCTTCCGCGGCCGAGCGGGCTGCCGCCGCAGTTCTTCCTCGCCGCCCAGCACGGCCTCGGCGACCATGCCGGGCTGAGCTCCGGTCGGCTGCCGCGGGCACCGGGCGCCCCGGTGACCGCCGCGACCGACCGGGTGGAGGCGGTGGTCACCACCGAGACGGCCAGGAGTCTGCGCATCAAGGTGGGGTCGGTCCTGCACATACCCGGCGTGGTGCGCGCCCCGCTCACCGTCCACGTCACCGGCGTCCTCGCCCCCCGCGACCGCGACGGCGCCTACTGGGCCACCCAGCCCGCGCTGCGCACCCCTGCGCTGAAGACCGTGCCGGGGTCGCCCGACCCGAACAACGACAAGTACTGGGTCGGCACCCTGCTGCTCGCCCCCGACGCGGCGCCCGCGCTGCTGGGCACCGCCGGGAACCCCCTCCGCTACTGGCAGCTGGCCCCCGACACGGCCGCACTGCACGCCCGCGACCTGGGCCGCCTGAGCTCGGCCGTCGCCGCCCTGGAGACCGGGCCGGGGCTGCGGGAGGTGCGCTCGGCGGTCGACCCGGCCACCGACGTCAGCACCGACCTCGACGAGGTGTTCGCTTCCTTCGAAGGACTGCGGTCGAGCATCGGCCCGCTGATCGCGGTCGCCTTCGTCGGCGCCGCCACGGTCGCCGGCGTCGTCCTGCTGATGGCGGGCGGCCTCGCCGCCGACCGCCGCCGCGCCGAACTGGCCCTGCTGCGCGCCCGCGGCGCCTCCCTGCCAGGGCTGGCGGGCAGGCTGCTGGCGGAGACGGCGGTGGTGGCGCTGCCCGCGGGCGCCCTCGGCCTCGCCGCCGCACTGCTCGCGCTCCCCGGGGGCCGCCCCGCCCCCGCCGTCGGCGCCGCCGTCGCGGTCACCGTCGTGGCCTGCGCCGGACTGCCCCTGCGGGCCGCCGTCGAACACCGCACCGTGCGTGTCCACGGCGGCCGGCAGGACGTGGCCTCGGTACGTCCGTCCCGGCGCCGTACGGTCGCCGAGCTCACGGCCGTGGCCCTGGCGCTCGGCGCCGTCGAGACCCTGCGCCGACGGGGCGCGACGGGCTCCGCCGGGGACCTGGTGTCGCTGGCACCGGTGCTGGTCGGCGTGATCGCCGCGCTGGTGCTGGTCCGCCTCTATCCGCTGCCCCTGCGTCGGCTGACCCGCCCGGCGGGGCGGCTGCGCGGCGCGGTGGGGCATCTGGCCCTGGCCCGGGCAGGCCGTACGTCCGCCTCCGCCGTGCTTCCCCTCCTCGCCCTGCTGACCGCGCTCACCACCGCGGCCTTCGGCGGCTCGGTCCTGGCCGGCGTGGCGGACGCCCGGGACCGCGCGGCGCTGCTCACCATCGGCGCCGACGCCCGGATCGAGGCGACCGGGCCGCTGCCGTCCGGCCTGCCGGGCCGCGTGCGCGGCACGTCCGGCGTGCGCGAGGTCACCGAGGTCGGCCTCGCCTACCAGGCCAAGACCGAGGACGGCCGCGAGACCCTGCCCCTGGCCGGCGTGGACCCCGCCACCTACGCGGCCCTGGCGGCGCGGACGGGGATGGGGGCCTTCCCGGCGGACGACCTGAAACGGCGCGGCGGCCCCGCGGAGCCGCTCCGGGCGCTGGTCTCTCCCGCGGTCGCCGAACGGTTCGGCACCGAGCCCTTCCCGATGCGCCTGGAGGACGGCACCTCCGTCACCCTCCGGGCCGCCCTCGTCCGCGACCTCACCCCGGCCGTCACGGGCGACGCCTTCCTGGTCGTGGACCGGGCCGGACTGTCCGCCGAGGCGGCCCGCCCGACCGTGCTGCTGCTGACCGGCGACCACCTGGACACGGGCGCGCTGCGCCGGGCGACCGGCGACGCCGCTTCCCTGCACCTGCGGTCCGAGGACCGGGCCCGGTACGTCGACTCACCCCTGCAGTCCGGCGCCGAACGCGTCTACACGGCGGCCGTGGCGGCGGGTGCCGGCTACGCCGTCCTCGCCCTGCTGCTGTCCCTGCTGCGCGCCGCACCGGAACGCGCCGCCCTCCTCGCCCGCCTCCGCACCATGGGCCTCACCCGGTCCCAGGGCCGCCGCCTGCTCGTCCTGGAGTCCCTGCCCCTGGCCGTGCCGGCCGCGGCGGGCGGTGCCCTGACGGGTTGGGCGACCGTCCGTCTCCTCTCGCCCGGCATCGACCTGACGACGATCGCCCTGGCGACGACCTCGTCCCCGGTGGGCCGCGCCCAGCTGCGCACGGACCCGTGGTCGTTGGCGGTGCCGGCGGTCGCGGTGCTGGTGGTGGCCGTGGGTGTCGCGGGGGTGCAGGCGTGGTGGTCGGGCAGGCGTGCGTCGGTCACCGAGCTGAGGGCGGGAGACACGCGGTGAGCGCGCCGGACACGCGACGCGTCGGACACGCGAGGCGGGCGCCTGCCCCATGAGCCGCCCACCGCACCCCATGAGCTCACACCCGCGCAGGAGGCACGATGACGACGAACCCCACTCTCGCCGACCTGGCCGACCGCGCGGCCGCGTCCCGCGACCGGCCCGCCTACGGCCACGACGCCCTGATCACCTGCGACCGACTCGTCCGCGTCTTCAGCGCGGACGGCGTGGAGGTGCAGGCCCTTCAGGGCCTCGACCTGCTGGTCCGCGAGGGTGAGCTGATGGCCCTGGTGGGCGCCTCCGGCAGCGGCAAGTCCACGCTGATGAACATCCTCGCCGGCCTGGACACCCCGACCGCCGGGGCGGCGCGCGTGGCCGGCCGCGACCTGCTCACGATGACCGCGAAGGACCGTCTCGCCTACCGGCGCGAGGTGGTCGGCTTCGTCTGGCAGCAGACGTCCCGCAACCTCCTGCCGTACCTGACGGCGGCGCAGAACGTCACCCTGCCCGTGCACCTGGCGGGCACCCGCGGCCGCACCGGCCGGCGGGCGCGCGCCGAACGCGCCCTGGAGCTCCTGGAACTCCTGGACGTCGCCGACTGCCGCGACCGCCGCCCGCACCAGATGTCCGGCGGGCAGCAGCAGCGGGTCGCCATCGCGGTGGCTCTGGCGGGCGGTCCCGCGGTCCTGCTGGCCGACGAACCCACGGGCGAGCTGGACTCCCACACCGCGGAACAGATCTTCGCCGCCTTCCGCACCGCGAACGAGCGGCTGGGCACCACCATCGTCGTCGTCACCCACGACCAGGCGGTGGCCGGCGAGGTCCGCCGCACGGTCGCCATCCGCGACGGCCGCACCTCCACGGAGGTCCTGCGCCGCAGCGAGGTGGACGCCGCGACCGGCCACGAGACGGTGGTGGCCCGCGAGTACGCCATGCTCGACCGCGCCGGGCGGCTCCAGCTCCCCACCGAGTACACCCGGGCCCTCGGCATGCGCGACCGCGTCGCCCTGGAACTGGAGCCGGATCACATCGGCGTATGGCCGGACAACAGCGACCGAAACTGAACGGCCCGATCCGCGCCGGGGTCTTGGGCTCCGGCTCTCGGGCCACGACCTCTCGGACCCAGGGCGCCGGGATCGCCGGGGCAAGGGGGCCGCGGGGCACAAGACTTCCGGGCAACGGGCCACGGGCGACAGGCGAAGGGTCACGGCCACGGCCACGGCCACAAGGCTCCCGGGCCAGGGCACAAGGCTCGCTCCGGGGCCACAGCCCACGGCCCACAGCCCACGGCCCAGGGAGTTTCAGCGGACGCTGATGCCCAGTGCTCCGCTCCCCGCCCGGCGCAGGGCGACGGACCCGAAGGGGGTGCGCAGCCGCAGCCACGCGCCCGAGGAGAACAGCCGCGGCGCATCCTCACCGGATGCCCCGGAGGCCCCGGACACCTCCGGAGCCCCGGAAGCCTCGGCCTGACCCGCCTCGTACGCCCCTGTGGGCCGCAGGAAGCCCAGGGACTGGGCCGCGTGCACGGCCCGCACCGGCAGCCCGGTGTCCCCGACCGTCCGGGACCATATCTCCCGCCCGATCCGGTCCAGCTCGGCCCGGGTACGCCGCTCGGGCGCCAGCTCCCCCGTGCGGGAGCGGAACTCGGCCACCGCGGCGGCGACCAGCGTGCGCAGCTCGTCCGGGGCGGGCAGCCCTGGCTCGGTCCGCCAGCCGCCGCGGGGAGGCAGCATCCCGGCCCAGGGGGGCCCGGTCACCGCGCCCGGGACGCCGGCGGTGGCCGCCGTCTCGTCCACGGTCTCCAGGAGTTCACCGGCGGACACGGTGACGTCCAGCGTGACGTCGAGCCCGTTCTCGTACGGCTTGGCCAGCCGCACCGCCCGCACGGCCAGTACCTCGAAGGAGGGCGGCCGGCCGAAGACGGCGAGGGCCGTGCCGGCCGCCTGCAGGCGCACCGCGGCCGAACGGTCGTAGTGGAGCAGCCGGGAGAGGAAGGCCGCGAGGTCCGCGGCCTCCCCCTCGTCGGCGAGGTGGAGCACCGTCATGCGGCGACGGCCTCCTCCTCTTTCTCCGTGTACTCGCGGAGGAACTCGCGTTCCTCCGCGGTGATACGGCGGGGCGCCTGCGACTCGAAGTCGAACGGCACGATCACCGTCGAGGCGCGGACGTAGATCTGGTCGCCGTCCTTGACCTCGTAGGCGAGCGTGAAGGACGCCGCCCTGATCTCCGTGACCCACAGCTCGATGTCCACGGGGGCGTGCCGGTGCACGAGCTGCCGCTTGTAGTCGATCTCGTGGCGTGCCACCACCGACCCCTGCTTGAACTCCTTGTCCGGGCGGAACAGGAAGTCGATACGGGCCTCCTCCAGGTAGCGGAGGAAGACCACGTTGTTGACGTGGCCGTACGCGTCCATGTCCGCCCAGCGCAGTGGGCAGCGGTAGATGTGCCGCAAGATCAGCCCCGGGTCAGCTTCTTGTAGGTGGCGCGGTGCGGACGCGCGGCGTCCGCACCGAGCCGCTCGACCTTGTTCTTCTCGTACGACTCGAAGTTGCCCTCGAACCAGAACCACTTGGAGTCACCCTCGTAGGCGAGGATGTGGGTCGCGACGCGGTCGAGGAACCACCGGTCGTGGGAGACGACCACGGCGCAGCCGGGGAACTCCAGCAGCGCGTTCTCCAGGCTCGACAGGGTCTCGACGTCGAGGTCGTTGGTCGGCTCGTCGAGGAGCAGCAGGTTGCCGCCCTGCTTGAGGGTGAGGGCGAGGTTGAGCCGGTTGCGCTCACCACCGGACAGGACGCCGGCCGGCTTCTGCTGGTCCGGACCCTTGAACCCGAAGGCGGAGACATAGGCCCGCGAGGGCATCTCGACCTGTCCGACGTTGATGTAGTCGAGCTCGTCGCTGACGACGGCCCACAGCGTCTTCTTCGGGTCGATGTTCTCGCGGCTCTGGTCGACGTAGGAGATCTTGACGGTGTCGCCGACCTTGATGCTCCCGGAGTCCGGCTCCTCGAACCCCTGGATCATCTTGAAGAGGGTGGTCTTGCCGGCGCCGTTCGGGCCGATCACGCCGACGATGCCGTTGCGCGGAAGCGTGAACGACAGATCGTCGATCAGGACCTTCTCCCCGAAGGCCTTGGTGAGGTTGTTCACCTCGACGACGACGTTGCCCAGTCGCGGGCCCGGCGGGATCTGGATCTCCTCGAAGTCCAGCTTCCGCATCTTGTCGGCCTCGGCGGCCATCTCCTCGTACCGGGCCAGACGCGCCTTGGACTTGGCCTGCCGCCCCTTGGCGTTGGAGCGGACCCACTCGAGCTCGTCCTTGAGGCGCTTCTGCCGCTTGGCGTCCTTCTGACCCTCGACCTTGAGACGGGTGGCCTTGGTCTCCAGGTACTTGGAGTAGTTGCCCTCGTAGCCGTGGAGGCGGCCGCGGTCCACCTCGCAGATCCACCCGGCGACGTTGTCCAGGAAGTACCGGTCGTGGGTGACGGCCACGACGGTGCCCTCGTACTTGGCGAGGTGCTGTTCCAGCCAGTTCACCGACTCGGCGTCGAGGTGGTTGGTGGGCTCGTCGAGCAGCAGCAGGTCGGGCGCCTCGAGCAGCAGCTTGCAGAGGGCGACGCGGCGCTTCTCACCACCGGAGAGGTTGTCCACGGGCCAGTCGCCGGGCGGGCAGCCCAGGGCGTCCATGGCCTGCTCCAGCTGGGCGTCGAGGTCCCAGGCGTTCGCGTGGTCGAGCTCCTCCTGGAGCTTGCCCATCTCCTCCAGCAGCGCGTCCGAGTAGTCGGTCGCCATCTGCTCGGCGATCTCGTTGAACCGGTCGAGCTTGCCCTTGACCTCGGCGACACCCTCCTGGACGTTCTCCAGGACGGTCTTCTCCTCGTTCAGCGGGGGCTCCTGCAGCAGGATGCCGACCGTGTAGCCCGGCGACAGGAACGCGTCGCCGTTCGACGGCTGCTCCAGCCCCGCCATGATCTTCAGTACGGTCGACTTACCGGCGCCGTTCGGGCCGACCACGCCGATCTTCGCGCCGGGAAGGAAGTTCAGCGTGACGTCGTCAAGGATCACCTTGTCGCCGTGCGCCTTGCGCGCCTTGCGCATGGTGTAGATGTACTCAGCCAAGAGAAACCGTCCGGCAGCTTGAAATCAGGCAGTGGGCAGATACACCCCATCTTGCCGCACCGCCACCCCTGTGAGGAAACGCGTTCCGCCCGACGCCCCTGACCTGGCCTTTCCCGGGTGCCGCCCGAACCTCACGTGTCGCTCTCGGTCACCGCCGGTCGGCCTCGGCCACCCTGGCACGGCCCAGGGACGGCTCAGCCCGGGGGTGCCGCTCCTCCACCGCGCCGGCTCAGCGTCTGGCCGTGACCAGCTCAGCGGAGCGTCCTCTCCTCTTCCCCGACGTCGACGGCCCGCTGATCCGACCTACGCCCTCCCCTGGTGCCGTCGTCGACACCGCCACCAGAGGTGCCGATCAGCGCACCGCCATGGGGATCGGCAGGTTTTCCGACCGTCGTCCTCTCGCTTGACCGGCACGTGACCGCCCGACTTCAGGGGCCGGCCGCACTGGGGACAGGCCTGGGCGCCGCGGCGCTGATGTGTCCCTCCTGCTCTCCCGGCCCACGTGGTTGGCTGGCCTCGGGGCACCACCGGGTGCCTGTACATGACACCGTCCGGAGGCGCAGTGAACCACCCGCGTAGCTCTCCCAAGGCCCTCGCCGCCCTCGTACTGGTAGGGGCCGCCGTGCTCGGCGCCGCGCCCGGGGAGCCGGCCGCCGGGGGGCCGGTTCCGTCCGTCCGGGTCGCGGCGGAGGCGTCCGTGCCTTCGGTGGCATACCTCTGGGCCGGTTCGCACACCTTCGACTTCAGCCTCGACGGTGGGGCGACCACTCAGACCGGTTACTACCAGAACCTGGAGCCTCCGCTCTCCTCTGCGAAGCCCAGCGACCTGGCCAGCGGTGCGGACGTGCGCAGCACCGTGACGAGCGAGGGTGATGTCACCACCGTCTCCCAGGCCCACCGGTCCAGCGGGGACGCGACCCGGTTCACCCTGCCCAGGGGGCAGGCTTTCCGGGCCGCCACCGGGTGGAGTGTCCTGGCGGGCGGGAATGTGGGCGGCGGCCCGCTGCGCGTGTGGCGCGCCACCGCCCTGCTGCCGGTCGCGAACAGCATCGGGGGAATGCCGGTGACCGGGATACCTTCCGGCGCCACGGTGTACCGGGTCCAGCCGGGCGGCTCCGTGCGGTACGTCGCCGTCGCCTACCGGTACCAGGGCGTTTCCACGGTCGGGCTCGTCGACCTCACCACGGACGCCTTCACCCCGTACGCCACCGGCCTGCCGACCAGCGCCCAGATCCGTTACAACGACCGGTGGTTCGCCACCGACGAGGGACCGGAGCACACGCTGCGCGTGGTGCGCGTCGGTTCCGTGCCCGGCACCGAGCCCACCGCACTCGGTGACGCCGGTCCCTACCAGCTGCGCGCCGTCGTCGGGGACCACCTCGTACTGGGCGGCGCCGAGCCGGACTCCGGCGCGCCCGCGCGGGTGAGCACGGTGTCCGCCCTCGACGGATCCCGGCGCACCGTGCTCGATCCCGCGCAGAGCGAGGTGGCCGTCGCCCAGGACGGCGGCGCCCTCGCCACGGCCCGGGACGAGACCGGGCTGTGGCAGGTGTACCACCTCGTCCCAGGAGGCGACTCGGGGCTCCATGCGTGGCCCTCCTGGATCGTCGGCGAGACGGACGTGACGGGGGAGAAGCCGGTGCGCTGACCTCCGCGCGGTCCGCGCCGACGTGGAACGCGCTGACGTGGAACGCGCTGACGTGGGAGGCACGGACTGTCCGACGTGTTCGCCCGTCACGCGTGCGCGGAGGGTGTGCCTTGCAGGTGGCTCGGCGAGTTGCCCCACAGGTGGTCGGCGCCCGACAGGCGGTCCGGTGGCGTTCAGTCCTGGCCCGGATCGCCCTTCCTGCGGAGGAGGAGCAGGACCGCGCCGCCGATCACGACCAGGCCGATGGCCGCGCCGCCGATCAGGGGTGTCGTCCCGGAGCTGCCGGTTTCGGCGAGGTTGGGGCTCGCGGAGGGGGTGACGACGGTGGTGGGGGCCGGTTCGGCGAGGGTGCGGGTGGTGTCGCCCGCCGCGGCGCTCCGGGTCCGGCAGTCGAGGACGCCGGTGAAGCGCTGCTCGAAGCCGGCCGGGCTGCGGACGGTGAAGTCGTAGGCCTGGTCCTCCGGCAACGGGACCGTCACGGTCCGGGTCTCGCCGGGCGCGATGGTGTACTCGCTGTCCAGCAGCTCGAAGGCGAACGCCTCGTCGCCCTTGTTGACCGCGGTGACGTCCAGGGCGCCCTCGGCGCAGTTCTTCTCGGCGGACAGGGCGGGTATGGCACCCTGCTCGGCCCAGGTGGCCCTCGCCGTCGCCGCGACCGTCGACTCGCTGGAGCCGGCCAGGATCTGGGTCTGGCTGCGGCTCTCGGAGGCGAAGGCGCGGCCGACCGGCACGGTGGTCGAGGCCTGGACGGTCAGCTCGGCGGTGTCGGCCGCGGCGTCCTGCGGCACGTCGAAGAAGATCTGGGTGCCGGAGGCGACGGAGGTGACGGGGTCACCCTTCTTGTCGACGATCCGCACGCCGTTGGTGGTGGCGTCCACCGGCGGTGTCACCGTCGCGGCGCCGGCGTTGGTGCGCACCGTCACCGGGCCGAGCCGCTCACCGGGGCGGCCCGAGACCGCGGGCGGGTCCAGGGTGAGGGACGCCGCGGGCTCGGCGAGGTCGCGGGCTTTCTTCTCCAGATAGTCGGCGAGCCGCTCGGCCTGGGGGTCGACGGCCTCGACATCCGTGTCGTCCGAGTAGCGCCAGATGGCCACCTGCGTGCCGGCCGCCGCGTCCTGCTCGGTCAGCCCGCCGCGGAAGCCCGCCTTCTCGGCGAGCGCGGCGAGATTGTTGACCTGGGGGTAGGAGTTCTGCAGGATCCAACGGATGCGTCCCGCGTCCTTGTCGGCGCCCAGCGAGGTGCCGCTCCAGGGCGTCTCGTGGTACCTGGCGTCCTTCTGGGTCGGGTTCTGGACGTCGACACCGTACGTCTGCAGCATCCCGCCGCCCTCGACGGACATCTCGAACAGGCCGGCGGACACCTCCTGGTCGCCACCGTCCCCGTGGATGACCGCGGCGCCGTACGTCTTGAGGCCGCCGATGGTGGCCGTCGCCCCGCCCTGACCCTGCACCGCCCCCTGCGCGGCGGCCGGGGCGGCACCGGTCACCACTCCGGCGACGGCGAGCGCGGACACCAGCGCCGCGGCGGCGAGGCGCGCCGCCCCTCGGCCGGACGGAGACGGCGCAGTGAGCGAAGAAAACACAAATTCCCCTTCGAGCAGGACCCGTTGGCGTGGGGGGCACGGTCCCACCTGCAGAATCAGCAGCCCCTCAAGGCTCGTTCGGCATCCTAAGGACGTGACGACACCGTGCTGCCGGTGATGTTCGTCCGCACGGTGATCCGAATCGGAATCGTTATCGCCGACAGCCTCGTGAGCAGGGCTTATCGACAAATCAACCCAGGACCGTCCGGGGCGCATGCGCCGATAAGCCGCACCTCGGTCACCAGCGGTGTCACGCCACCACGGCGGGCTCCGGCCGCTGTTCCGTTGCCGCATCGGCCGGTTCACCGGCCGGCGTCTCCCAGTTGGGCTCCGGCCGCGGCGGGGAGGCCGTCGGCTCCGCCTTGCCGGTGCGCCGGAACGCCGCGGTGCCGCGCGCGAGGTCGTGGCCGATCGCCACCGCGTCGATGTCCGCCGACGTCCAGCTCTGCCCCTCGCGCACATCCGTCCGCACCTTCAGACGGCCCTGCACGACCACCGGGTCGCCCACCGCCAACGACGCCGACGCGTTGGTGGCGAGCTGCCGGTTGGCCCACACCGTGAAGAAATTGGTGTGGCCGTCCGTCCAGGTGTTCTTCTCCCGGTCCCAGTAGCGCGCGGTGACCGCCAGCCGGAACCGCGCCGACGGCCCGTTCGCCAGGTCCCGGAAGACCGGCTGCGTCGCCACGTTGCCCACGGCGCAGATCATCGTCTCGTTCATCGCGAGTCCTTCCTCGCGTACGGGCCCGTCCCGTACGGCTGCGTCTGCCGCGGCGGTCGTCCTGTTCCGTACGCCGCCGCCGGCGCGACGACCGCGTCCGTCGCGATCGCCGCGAGGCCAGACTGCCCCCGTCCGGGCGAGCCCGCTGAGCGCTGTGGACCGCCTCCCCACCTGTGGAGAACTCCGTCATCCCGGCGGGTGAGCCGGGCGGGGACACGGGACCTACCTGACCGCCGCCCCCACCCCCATGACCCGCCCGTACTGCTCCCGCACTTCCCGGTACCGCAGCAGTTCCGCCGCCAGCGGATCCAGTACCCGGGCCCGGCCGCACCCCGCGGCCGCCTCCCGCAACCGGCGTTCCGCCTCGTGTCCGTAGCGCCGCGCCGGTCCGCGTGCGGCCATGCGGCAGCTCCACTCGATGAGGGGACCACCGACGATGCCGGCCACCATGAGCAGGACCGGCACGCTCAGGTACGGCGGGAGGAAGCCGATGATCTGACCCAGCAGCCACAGTCCGCCCACCACCTGCAGCAGGGTCATGGACGCCTGGGCCAGCACGGCCACCGGCCACCACCCCGGCCGCGGCGGACGCCCCGGCGGCAGGCCCGTGCGCACCGCCAGCTCGTCGAGGGCCTCCGGCAGCCCGTCGGCGCCGCGGACGGCCGCCTCGCGCAACGCCTGCGCCCACGGCGCCGGCAGTCCGGCCGACGCCCGGTCGGACACCGTGCGCACCGCCTGCTCGACCCGCTGCCGGGCCGTGGCCTCCTCGTCCGCCTGGGCGCGCAGCGGGAGCCGTCCCGTGGGAGGTTCGCGCCGGTCGTGGCACCAGTGCCACAGCCGCAGCCAGGGCGTACCGCACGCGCGGTTGGCGTTGCGCAGCCAGGCGCGTTCGGCCGCCTCGCCCGCCGCGGTGGCGCCCACCGCGTCCGCGAGCCGGTCCGCGAACTCCTCCCGCGCCTCCTCGCTGAGTCCGGTCCGCCGTCCGGCGACGTACACGGGACGCAGCCGCCGGGCGGTGGCGTCCACGTCGGCCGCGATGCGGCGCGCGGGGGCCTGCCGTTCGGCCACGAACCGTCCCAGTTCCTCACGGAGTTCGCCGATGCCGTCCCCGGTGAGCGCGGACAGGGCGAGCACGGCCGCGCCGGGCTCGCCGTGCTCCCCCAGCGCGATGCCGTCCTCGTCGAGCAGGCGCCGCAGGTCGTCGAGGACCTGTTCGGCGGCCTCTCCGGGGAGCCGGTCGACCTGGTTCAGGACGACGAAGGTGACCTCCGCGTGGCCGGCCATCGGCCGCAGGTAGCGCTCGTGGAGCATGGCGTCGGCGTACTTCTCCGGATCGACGACCCAGATGACGGCGTCGACGAGCGCCAGGATCCGGTCGACCTGCTCACGGTGCTGCACGGCCGCCGAGTCGTGGTCGGGCAGGTCGATCAGGACCAGCCCGCGCAACGGCGATTCGGCGTCCGGGTGCTGCAGCGGGCGGCGGCGGAGCCGGCCGGGAATGCCGAGCCGGTCCAGGAGGCTGGCCGCGCCGTCGCTCCAACTGCACGCGATGGGCGCCGCGGTGGTCGGCCGGCGGACGCCCGTCTCGGAGATCGTCACCCCGGCGAGCGTGTTGAACAGCTGCGACTTGCCGCTGCCGGTCGCGCCCGCGATGGCCACCACGGTGTGCTGCCCGGAGAGCCTGCGCCGCGCGGCGGCCTCGTCGAGGACCCGGCCCGCCTCGGCCAGGGTCTCGCTGTCGAGCCGGGCGCGGGAGAGCCCCACCAGCTCGCGCAGCGCGTCGAGCCGCGACCGGAGCTGACCGTCGTACGCCAGCGGCATCAGGGCCGCGGAACCGGCGGGCCGGCTCGTCACGACGGCGCACTGCTCCGGCCCGGCGTTCTCGTCCACCCGCCGCGCGATCAGCCCGTCGCCCCACGCGTCCTCCCCGTCCCCGGTACCGGACGACCCGCCGACCGCGCGCCCCGAACCCGCCGCGCTCCCCGTGCCCGCCATACGCTCCGAACCCGCCGTACGCCCCCGATCGGCCGCGCCGCGCTCCACACGTTCCCGCCGCTCGTCCTCACAGTCCTGGTCCCGGTCCGTGCGGCGGGGCGTTCCGACGTCCTTCACGCGCGCGTGGAAGCCGCGAGCCGGCTCGCTCTCGCGCTCCTGCGTCCGCCCCTCCCGCCAAGCGTCCACGGCGGCACCTTCCCGCGCGGTGTCCTCCCCGGCGGTCCGTTCTCCGCTCCGCCCGCCCCGGGGGTCCGCAGAGCCCGCAGTGCCCACCCGACCGGCCCGCCCGGCCTGACCGGCCTGACCGGCCTGAGCCGCCGGAGCCCTCTGAGCTGCCTGAGCCCCCAGTGCCGCCTGAGCCGCCTGAGCCGCCTGGTGCATCTCCCCAGTCCCGTGGTCGGTGTGCTCGGTGGGGTCCTGATCAGTGACGGTGGTCACCGGTCACCTCTCCTTCTGCAGTACGGACAACGCGGCGATGAGTTCGGCCTGTGGCTCGGCATGGATCTCCAGCCCGTCGAGCGGCGCCAGCCGGCGCTCGCGCTCGACGTGCATGACCCGGTCCACGTGTTCGGTGAGCAGCCGCCCGCCCCGGTCCCGCAGCCGCACGGCACCCTGGGCGCCGATCCGCTCCGCGAGTCTCTCCCCGGCGCTGCGCGCCCGCCGCCCGCCGAGCAGCGCGGTGGCGACCAGGGCGGCGACCACCTCCGGGTCCGGTGCCGTGCTCCGGTCGAGCGGGCGTACTTCTTCCTCGGCGTACTCCTCCAGCTCCCGCCGCCACCGCCGTACGGCCACCCCGATGCGGTGTTCGGCCCGCTCCGGTACGGGGTCGCGGCCCGCGAGCTCCGGAGCGGCCGCCGCCGGTTCGTGCCGCCAGACCTCGTCGACGCGCTCGTCGGCGGCGGTGACGGCGCACAGCAGCAGGGCTCCCAGGCTCTCCACCAGTGAGTCGAGGAGTTCCCCGGGGGAGCAGTCGAGCGGGAAGGCCCGCCACCGCTTCAGCGCGTCCCCGGCGAGCACCGCCCCCGCCCGCAACCGCCCCTGCACGCGCGCGTGCTCGCCGTCGTACGCACCGTCGACGGCGGCGGTGAGCCGCAGCGCGGCGGCGTACTGCGCGGCGGTGGCGCCGGCCAGCTCGGGCATCCGGGACCGGAGCGAGTCCAGGATGCCGTGCGCCGTGCGGGCCATGGCGTGGTGCCGAGCCTCGACGTCCTGTGCCCGGTGGACGAGCCAGGAGCGCAGCGGCGCCACGGCGCTGGCCGGCAGCAGGCCGCCGCCCCAGGCCGACTCGGGCAGCTCCGGGACCGTGAAGCGGGGGACGTCGCCGAGCCCGGCCTTGGTGAGCAGCGCCGCGTACTGCCGTGACACCTCGGCCACCACTTGGTGGGGCACCCGGTCGAGCACGGTGACCAGGGTGGCGTCGTACTCCTTGGCGGTGCGCAGCAGCTGCCAGGGCACGGCGTCGGCGTACCGGGCGGCCGTGGTGACCATCACCCAGATGTCGGCAGCACAGATCAGTTCGGCCGCCAGGACGCGGTTGTCGGCGACGAGGGAGTCGATGTCGGGCGCGTCGAGGAGGGCGATGCCGGGCGGCAGGGTGTCGGCTGTCTCGACACGCAGCACGCGCGCGGGGTTCTCGCCCTCGCCCGGCAGGAGCAGGTTGTCGTCCGATTCCCGGTGCGGCTCCCACACGCGCGTGAGGTGGGGCAGCACCCGCAGGCCGCTGAACCAGTGCTGGTCTTCCGGATGGCACACCAGCACCGGCGTCCGGGTGGTGGGCCGCAGCACACCCGCCTCGCTGACCCGCCGCCCCACGAGGGAGTTCACCAGTGTGGACTTCCCGGCGCCGGTGGATCCGCCCACGACGGCCAGCACGGGCGCATCGGGCTCCCTCAGCCGGGGCACCAGGTAGTCGTCGAGCTGTGCGAGCAGTTCGTCGCGGTTGGCACGCGCGCGTGGGGCCCCCGCCAGGGGCAGCGGGAAGCGTGCGGCCGCGACACGGTCGCGCAGGGCGGAGAGTGCGTCGAGCAGCTGAGGCCGTACGTCCAATGTCACCACATGTGAAGAATGCCCAATTTTAGGCGAATTCTGAAGCATATGAGCATGTCTGCGTGCCGACCGGACACAAGGGGCGCAAGGGACTTGTGGGGCATGTGGACAGTCCAGCCATAACGAGTGCACAACACCAGGTGCTCTGGACGCCAAAAGCGATGCAGGATTCGTACCTGCCTGCGATTATCGGGACCGCTTCACCGAACCTCCACATCGAGCCACGGAGGGGAAGCAGCTCGGGCAAGGAGCCGGGAGCCCTATCCTTGTCCCCGGCGACGTCACGGACCGGCCCATTCCCGGCCACCACGACCGAGGCCACCACACCAGGCCCCCGTAGCTCAGTGGATAGAGCAGGCGCCTTCTAAGCGCTTGGCCGCAGGTTCGAGTCCTGCCGGGGGCGCTCCGCTCATGCGTGTTCACGCCCTCCCTCCGGGAGGGCGTTCTTCGGTTGCCCGGTGCGGCCTCGGCGCAGTACTCCTGGTACGCCTCGGCATCCAGCAGGGGGCCGAGCCGCGCCGGGTCGGCCACCTCGGTCTCGACCAGCCACGCCGCGACGGTCGATCCGATGCCGTGACACCTGGACAGACCCACCGCACCGGACGGTCGCCACTGGGCCCGTACGTGGCCTCATGGGGGGATCGCCCACAATTGAGTGATTACGCCGGGACAGTGCGGTTCCTGGTAATGATGGAACGGTTCGCCATCTTTCCGCCGCCTCCCGGAGCCGCTCATGCGTACTGCCGACATCGCCGCCCAGGACCCACCCGCCGCCAGGTGCTCCGGGCCCGTGCCTCCGGTGCCGGGGCAGGTGGAGGAGCGAAGGCTCGTCTTCGACGGTTTCGGGTACGAGTGCCGCATCGTCCACCAACCCGCGGCGCTGACCGCCCCGTTGGTGCTGCTCGGAGGCTCTTCCCAGAACAGGTACTCGTGGCAGGGCCACGAGAAATGGCTGTCACCCCTGTGCACGTTGATCACCGTGGATCTTCCCGGTTACGGCAGCTCGGACTTCCTGCCCGCCCGGTACGGCATCGATTTCCTCGCCGCCGCGCTCAGGCACATGCTGGCGGCCATCGACGTCCCGCGAGTGAATCTGTTCGGCGGCTGCTTCGGTGAGGTCGTCGGCCTCCGCTTCGCGCAGCTCCATCCCGAGTTCGTCCGTCGCATCGTCTTCTGCGGCGCGGCGAAGCACCTTCCCGAGATCTACACCGACGCCGTGCCGCGCCTGTCACAGGCACTCGAACGCGGCGAGATCGAGGAGGCCGCCGGCGGACTGGTGCGGCTGTTCATGTCGAACCCGGGAGCCGGGCGGGTCCGCAAGCACGCGGCCGTGGCACGTCTGCTCCAGCAGCAGTTCCTGAACCAGACACCGGACGAGATCAAGAAAGCGGTCGAGCACAACACGAGGCTGATGACACACGGCTGTTACCGGCCCCTGCCGGTCCCCGCCGTGCCGTCCCTGGTGTTCACGGGGGAATACGACACCCTGTGCACCCCGCAGATGGGGCGCGAACTCGCCGCGACGATGCCCGCGGCACGGTTCACCACCATCAAGGAAGCGGACCACCTCGTCACCGTCGAACGCAGGCAGGAGTCCTCGGACCTGATCGGCCGGTTCGTCACCCACCGCTCCATCGACGACCTGCCGTACTGCAACGCCGTCGAGTCGCTGTGCGCCGATCCCGTGCACACCACGGCATGCCGGTGAGAACTCGCCCCCATCCAGTGCCCTCCCGTTCCTCGCCGAAGGGGGCGGACGACGCGGTCGGCGTCGTCCGCCCCCTTCTTCCGGGCTTCCGGACCTTCTTCCGGACTTCCGGAGAGCACGCGGAGAATGGCCGGGACCCGAAATCGGGTCCCGGCCATCTCCGCTGCAAGAGTGACTCGCGCGACGGGCGCCGTCGCCACCAGAGGCGTCCCGGCTGCCTCGTGGGGTCAGGGCTTCTTCTTCTGCACGACCGTGTTGCTGCTGCAGCTCACGTAACCCGCACCCGAGCAGGTCTGCGACTGCTTGTTGACGAGCTCGAACTTCCCGGCCTCGTCGGTCAGCCGGTACTCGCTCTTCTGAACGCAGCGAACGTTGCCATTGCTGTCCTCAACGCACTTCGCGGGCTCACCCTCGGCAGAGGCATGGCCGGCACCGACGCCTGCCAGAGCAATGCCCCCCAGGGCGCCCACCGTCGCTGCGATCTTCTTCGAAATGAACATCTGCTCTTTTCCTTTACGGGCGACCCTCCGTGACTGAACGGCAGGGTCGTTCCGAATGCTGGATCGGCTCACAAGCCGAACAGGCCCGGGACTCGAGCACCTGGGCTCAAGTCCCGGGCCTGCCTAGATCATCACTGGATCAGCGATGGTCAGCCGCCAAGGCCGAGGGTGGCGTTGCAGGTCGCGGAGCTGATGTCCGTGGCCTGACCCTGGACGCCCGCGAGGACGTTGGCCACCACGTTGACGTCGCTGACGTTCACCAGGCCGCCGAAGGCGGACTCGTCCGCCGAGCACGAGGTGGTCTGGTCGTTGTCCAGCTTGAAGTGCGGGTCCTCACCGGCGTGGCTGACGCCGGCGCCGAGGAAACCAACACTGCCGAGCATGGCCGCGACGACCGCAGCCTTCTGGATCTTGCGCATTACCTCTCCGTTTCGGTTGCGTCGATACAGCCCGTTATGGGCTGTTCACCGACAGTCACGACTATAGGCGGTCTTCGGGACTCCTGGTAGTCGAAACACCCAAACGCGTAAATTTCTTCAGAAATCACAGTCTGGGGCCGTCCGGCTCTCGTCGGCAGTCCGCCCGGAGAAGGCCTCGACACGGCCTCGACACGGCCCGGAAGGCGGCCTGGACGCGGCCTGGACGCGGCCTGGACAAGGGCAACCGCGGCGCCTCACGCGTACCGGTAGATCCGGCCCACGTCCTCCAGCTCGCCCGGCGTCACGTTCCACGGCGGCAGCCTCTCGTGGCGTGCCACGACGCGGCCGTGCTGCGTGTCGCCGGAGCCCGGCGGTGTCGCGGGGAGGTAGCGGGCCCCGGCGTGGCGGCGCTGCCAGCGGTACCACTGCAGGTCGACGAACGCGTGATGCAGCCAGAAGACGGGGTCGTTGACGGCGGCGGCGCCGAGCATGTCGCCGCCGACCCACCGGTGCACCCGGTTGTGGTTGCGCCAGGAGACGCTGCCACGGCCGGTGCCCCATCCCTCCAGCTTGTTGCGGAAGCCCTTCTCGACCGTCGAGTCCCAGGGCGTCACGTCGTAGGCGGGGTCCTTGAGCGCCCACTCGAGGTCGCTCTTCGCGGGCAGGTCGATCGGTGCGCTCCGGCGGCCGAGGTCCCGGGTGAGGAAGCCCCCGTCGGTCACGCCCACCCGGATGGGCCAGTTGCCCTCCCGATGGGCGAACGGACCGGTCGTCACCCGGTGGTCGGAGCGCCGCCCGTTGCCGCCCATGAGGTCCGCCGTCCAGGGCGCCGAGGTGGTCGTGCGGTCGCGGGTCCAGTCCCAGTACGGAAGGGTCACCGAGGAGTCCACCCGGCGCAGGGCGCGCTCCAGGTCGAGCAGGAGCCGGCGGTGCCAGGGCAGGAAGGAGGGAGCCATGTGCGCGGTGCGCAGTCCGCGCCCGCCGTCCGGGGCGTTGTACGCGATGTGCATCCGCACGAATTCGTCGTACTCGCCCCGCCGTTTGACCTCCAGCAGGGCGTTGACGAACCGGCGCCGCTCGGCCTTCGTGAGCGTGGCGGCGTCCTTACGCACGTACGCCATGCCGGCCCTCCGCGTGCTCGTGTGCGCCTCCCGTGCCCGTCGGCGCAGACGCCGGGTCGCGCAGCCGTCGGCCGGGGCCGAGCGCGTCGACGGCGGCACGGGCGGCCTCGAGCGGTGTGCCGTACGAGCAGTAGTGGTCGACCATGCTCAGCCAGGTGCCGTCGGCGCGGCGCATCAGGTGCAGGGGGCGGCCGTCGACGGTGACGTGCCACCGATCGTCCTCGGCCGTGCCCGGGGTGGAGGTCCGGACACCACGGATGTGGTGTCCCCGATAGGACACGTCGAAGGACGTGTCGCGCGCGGCGCTCCCCGATCGGGGCCCGGGGCGCGCGGACCGGAAGGCGGTGAGTGCCGGGGCCAGGGCGGCGGCGAGTGCGGCGGCGCGCAGACCGCGCGCCACGTCCCGCCGTGTTCTTCCCCCCGGTTCGGGCGGCCTCGGGCCAGGCGTCCCGTCCTCGGCACCCGCCGGTGCCCCGCCCATGTTGATGACCATGGTCCACTCCTCGTCCGTGCGGTTGTCGCCAGCAGTAACCGACGAACGCACGCCTCGGTCACCGCCGTGCGGCAAGACGGTGAACGGCGGCGGCGAGCGGTGCCGGGCGGTCGCTCGGAGTCTTCCGAGCGACCGGTCCGCCGACCGGTCCGTCGACCGGCCCGCCGACCGGCCCGCCGCCGACCGGTCCGCCGATCGCTTGGTGTAGAGCGGCGTCACCGACCGGGGACATACGAAAGCCGGCTCCCGGGAGCCCGGGGGCCGGCTTTCGTGTGGCGCCGTGTCAGGCGTGCGGTCCCGCGGAAACCGGGAGGCCGCGGATGGACGAGTCCTCATATGAGATCTCTGGATGTCCGGGCCCGAGCCGGTGGGGACCCCGGGACTCGGGCGCCGGACCAGCGCCTACCGCACGACGCTCAGGAGGCCGGGAGCAGCGGTGTCAGCAGGGGGAGCTTGAGACCCGCGAGCAGGGGCACCTGCACCGTCGCCGTCAGCGCCGGGTCGGCCGGGGCGGGCAGGGTCGACACCTGCGGGTCGTCGTTGCCGAGCAGCGCGTCGATGAGCTCCTTCACCTCGGCCAGCAGGCCGTCGAGCGCCGAGGGCGCCTGGGTGGCGTCCTCCCCGCCGTCGGAGAGCAGCAGCTTCAGGAGCTCGTCGACGGCCTCGCGCACGGTGTCCAGCAGATCGCTCGTGACGTCGGTCTCGGTCTCGATGATCAGCGTGTCGTCCGACGGGTCCGACAGCTCCGGCGTGTCCGTGGTCGTGGTCGCCGAGTCCGACTCCGACTCGTCCGGCGTGTCCGTGGTCGCCGACTCCGACTCGTCCGGCGTGTCCGTGGTCGCCGGAGCCGGTGCCCCGGGTGCGGCCATGGCCTCCCGGGCCTTGGCGGCCGCCTCTTCCAGGGCCTCCCTGGCGGCCTCGCCCAGTCTCTTGGCCTCGGCGGAGGACAGGTGGCCGCCGTCCGCGGCGAGCACGGCCTCCAGCAGGTCGACGACCGGGGCGAGTTCGCCCGCGTGCGCGTCGAGGCTCCTGACCTGCACGAGCAGCGCGTGGGACGACGCCCCGGGGGTGCGTTCGCGGACCGGGTCGGCCGCCACGGCGGCGGGGCCGGTGATCCCGACCAGGAGGGCGGCACAGCATGCGCCGAGTGCGATGCGCCGTGCGGGCAGAGCAGGCATGGGGTTCCTTTCGACGGAGCTCGGAGCTTGAGCCCACCGTCAGCGCGCCCACGGGGCCCCGCAACCGGGGGGACCCGTTCGCCGTCCCGCCCTTCACCCTGTTGCCCCGGCCTGCCTGGTCAGGGGCTGTGCCAGGTCGGCCGTGCCGCGTCCCCGTTCGGCGCAACGCCCGGCGCGACGTCCGGCGCGACGACCGTGGCCGCGTCGGTCTGCGTTCGGGTGGACGGCCGCCCGAAGGGGTCTTCACATTCCCAACACACTTTGCGTTATGCCCCGACTTTCCCTGAATTCGCCCACTTGATGGCTACAGTTGCGACCTCCTGACACACCTCTGCAGGCGGATGCATCACGCTCGTGCCGCTGCCCGCCACCACCTTCCGTTCCGAAAGGGCACCGACGGTCATGCGCCACTCCCTGGGTCAGCGGCTTCGCAGTGCGACGGTGGGCGTCCTCGCCCTCACCACGATGTGGGCACCCGCCGGCTCCGCGGTCGCGGCGGCGCCGGCCGCACCGCCCGCACCCGAGGCGGCGGACCTCCCGTTCGCCCAGCGGTACGCCGCGCTCCAGCACGGCGGCATCGTGCGCGCGGCCAACACCTCCATCACCTGCCGCACCGGCCAGGCACCCTCGTGCCCGGGCGTGCAGACGGGCGGCGCCGGGGTGAACGGCGGCTTCGACATGTTCTACGTCGACGTCGACCACGACCCGAACACCTACAACTCCTCCCGCGCGGAGGTCCGCCTGCCCGCCGGCGCCCGGGTGACGTACGCCCGCCTGTACTGGGGCGGCAACCTGCGCGTGGGCGAGCAGAAGCCGTCGCAGGACAACGGGCGGGTGCTGATCGCCGAACCCGGCGGGGAGTACAAGGAGCTCCTCGCGGACACGGTCGTCGGACACCGCGTGACGGACAGCGCGGACGCCTTCCAGGCCTCGGCGGACGTGACGGGGCTGGTGCGGGACAGCGGGCCGGGTCTGTACACCGTGGGCCAGGTCAACGTGGCCGGCGGCAGGTCGGCGGCCGGGGCGTGGGGCGGCTGGACGCTGGTGGTGGCCTACGAGAACCCGGCGGAACCGCTGCGGCACCTCGCGCTCTGGGACGGCTTCGCACCGCTGCAGTCCCGCGCGGCCGAACTCCGGCTGCGCGGCCTGCCCTTCCCCGCCGGCGCCGGAGGCAGCGTGGGCCTGGTGGCGTACGACGGCGACCGCGGCACCAGCGGCGACTCGCTCACCCTGACCACCGGGTCCGGCTCCGCCTCGTTCACCGACGCGGCCAACCCCGCCGCCGACATCCTGAACTCCAGCATCAGCGGGCCCGGGGAATCCGCCCCGACGCGTGTGCCGGCGTACGCCCACACGCTCGGGTACGACTCCGACGTGTTCGGCCTCGCGGGACGCCTGCCGCACGCCGGTGACGAGGCGACCTTCCGGCTCACCTCCGAGCGGGACGCGGCGTGGGCCGGTGTGCTCTTCGCCGCGGTCGACGCCCGGCGGTGAACGCGCCGCCCTCCGGCCCCAGTGCCTACCCGAGCGAGGAAACCGTGGCCCCGTCACCCTCCGGCCGTCGGCCGCGGATCCTGCACGTCACCCAACCGGTGGACGGCGGGGTCGCGCGCGTCGTCACGGACCTGGTCCGGGAACAGCTGACGCACGGCCTGGACGTCACCGCCGTCTGCCCCGACAGCCCGCTCACCGCCCGGCTGCGGTCACTCGGCGCGCAGGTGCGGCCCTGGCAGGCGACGCGGTCGCCGGGTCCGGCGCTCGTGCGGGAGGTACGGCAGCTCGCCCGGCTGATCGACGAGGTGCGCCCCGATCTGGTGCACGCGCACAGCGCGAAGGCCGGGCTCGCCGGGCGGTGCGCGGTGCGCGGGCGGATTCCGACGGTCTTCCAGCCGCACGCCTGGTCGTTCGAGGCGGTCGGCGCGGGCACCGCCGCCCTGGCGCTCAGGTGGGAGCGGTGGGGCGCCCGTTGGGCCACGCGGGTGGTGTGCGTGAGCGAGGCCGAACGCGCGACCGGCGTGCGGGCCGGGATCACCGGCCGGTGGACCGTCGTTCCCAACGGCATCGACCCCGGGCACTACCACCCGGCCGCCGCCGGCACCGTACGGGCCCGGCTCGCACCGCTCGCCGGTGTCCACCCGGCGGCGCCGCTCGCGGTCTGTGTGGGGCGGCTGTGCCGGCAGAAGGGGCAGGACGTCCTGCTGCGGGCGTGGGACGCCGTCGTGCGCAGGGTGCCCGACGCCCGTCTCGTCCTGGTCGGCGACGGACCGGACCTCGACCGGCTGCGCCGGGACGCCCCCGGCTCCGTGCTGTTCACGGGGGCCGTCAGCGACGCCTCCCGCTGGTACCAGGCCGCCGACCTCGTCGTCCTGCCGTCCCGCTGGGAGGGCATGGCGCTGGCCCCGCTGGAGGCGATGGCCTGCGGACGGCCGGTGGTGGTCACGGACGTCGACGGCGCCCGTGAGAGCCTGCCGCCGTCCCTCGCCGCGCGGTGCCTGGTGCGGCCGGACGACCCGGCGGAGCTGGCCGGGGCCGTCGCCGCACTGCTGCTGGACCCGCCGCTGCGCGAGTCCCTCGGCGACCGGGGCCGCCGCCACGTGCTGTCCCTCCACGACGTGCGGCACACCGCCGCGCGGATCACGGACGTCTACCGCGACCTGCTCGCCACCTGGCCCGCCTCGGCAGCGGAGCGCCCGTCCCGAGCGGGCCGGGGGAACACCACGGCCCGCGGCACCGAGCACCGGCGGCCGCTCGGCACCGGCCGTGGCACCGAGGCGAACCGGACCACCCAGCACGTCGAGTCCACCGAACACAGGGAGTCCATCCACTCGTGACTGCCGAACGAACCGTGCCCTCCCCCGGCGTAACGCCACGGGACCACGGATTCCCACCCGTCTCCGTCAGGCCGCCGCTCGGCACCGCCACCGGTTCCCGGTTCCCCGCCCCGCGGACCCCGGCCCGGCCGGCCCCGTCCCTCCAGCTGGTCGCCGCGGACGCCGGCGCCGCGCTGCTGGGGACGACGGCCCTCGCCGACGCCCAGCGCCACCCGCTGCTCGCCGCCCTGTTGATCGTCGCATCGCTGCTGCTGCGCCCGCGCGAGGGCCGGCCGCCGGTGCCGGGGCCGGGGGTGCTGGAGGAACTGCCCGCCGTCTGCGGCCGTATCGCCGTCGCCTGGCTGGCGTCCGCCGCGCTCTGGGCGGCGTACCGGCCGGAACACGCGCTGTCCGCCGGCACCGTGCTGACGGGCCTGGCCGTGCAGGCGTCCGCGGGCTGCGTGCTGCGCGCGGTCGTGCACGGGCGGCGGCGCGCAGCACTGCTGCGCCACCCGCACGCCGCACTCGTCGTCGGCCCGGTCGCGACCGCGCAGCGCGTCGCCGCCGCCGTACTGCGCCACCCGCCGTGCGGCGTACGCCCGGTGGGGATCGTCGCCGAACAGCCGGACGGCACCGGGGGAATCCCGGTGCTGCGGACCGGCGAGGAGGTCGAGCGGGCGGTCATCCAGAACGGGGTGCGGGCGGTGCTGGCCGTCCACCCCTCGGTACGCGCCGAACAGGGGCCGCTGCTGCGCACGCTGGCCGCGTCGGGCTGCGCGGTCTGGGAGCTCGACGCCGACTCCCCGTCGTACCCCACGGGGGAACGGCTGGCCGGATTCTCCTGCCGGCGTCTGGACCTCTCCTCGGCGCGCCGCGCCGGGGCGGGCAAGCGGATGCTCGACATCCTCGTGTCGGGGACGCTGTTGCTGCTGGTCAGTCCGCTGCTGCTGGTGTGCGCGACGGTACTGCGGTTCAGTGACGGTCCGGGCGTCGTGTTCCGGCAGGAGCGCGTCGGAAGGGACGGAAAGCCGTTCACGCTGCTGAAGTTCCGTACCCACCGCCCGGTCGACGAGCACGAGTCGGCGACCCGGTGGAGCGTGGCCGACGAGAGCGAGATGCGCTGGTTCTGCCGCATGCTGCGGCGCACCTCGCTCGACGAGCTGCTCCAGCTGTGGAACGTACTGCGGGGAGACATGAGCCTGGTCGGGCCGCGGCCCGAACGCCACTACTTCGTCTCCCAGTTCAGCCAGGCCTACCCCGGCTACGCGGCCCGCCACCGCATGCGGACCGGTATCACCGGTCTCGCCCAGGTCCACGGGCTGCGCGGCGACACCTCGATCGAGGACCGCTGCCGGTTCGACAACGCCTACATCGACGACTGGTCGCTGTGGCAGGACATCTGCATTCTGCTGCGTACCGCGGCCCTGCTGGTCCGTCCGACGGGGAGCTGACCGACGTGAGCGTGAGCCACACCCTCGCACCGCTCCCGCGCCGGGCCGCCGCGCTGGTGCCGGTCCTGCCGCTGGTGGCGGTGCTCGCGCTGCTGGCCCTGCCGCCGACGGGGGACGGTGCCGGGCCCGCCGACGTCGCCTCCGGGCTGGTGGTGGCGTACTGCGTGATCCGTCTGCTGCGCGAACGGCGGCGCCCGCTGTCGACCACCGCGGTCCTGGTGCTGGGCCTGCCGGTCGTGGGGATCGCGCTCGCCGCGGCGGGGGCGTCCTCGCCCCAGGCCCAGCTCGTCGGCACGGGCCGCTATCTGCAGCTCTTCGTGCTCGTCCCGGCCACCGTGCTGGTGCTGGTCCGCCATCGGGCCGACTTCCGGTTGCTGGCCTGGTCGTTCGTGGGGCTCGCGGTGTGGCAGGGGGCCGTCGGCGTGCACCAGTACGTCACGGGGAGCGGTGCTTCCTACCAGGGCGAGGACATCCGGGCGGTCGGCACCTTCGGGGCGCACGACGTGATGGGCATGGCGTCGGCGGTCTCCCTCGGCGTGGTGTGCGCGGTCGGGATCGCGCTCGGCCGGGCACCGGTGTGGCAGCGGGTGACCGCGGCGGGCTGCGCCCTGGCACTGCTGGCGCCGCTCGCGGTCTCCTTCAGCCGGGGTGCCTGGATCGCGACCGCCCTGACGTGCGCCGTGCAACTGGCGCTGGCCGGGCTGCGGCGCGCGCTGAAGGTGGCCGCGGCGCTGACCGCCGCGGGGGTGATCCTCATGGGCGGGTTCGGCGTCGGCACGGCGCAGCTGCAGGAGCGGATCGACAGCATCGCGCGGGTCACCGACGCCCCGGACCAGTCCGTCGTCGACCGGTACAGCCTGTGGTCGTCGGCCGCCGGCATGTGGCGCGAACACCCGCTGACCGGCGTGGGCCTGAAGAACTTTCCCGCGTACCGCGACGGACACGCCACGCTGGCGCTGTCGTCGGGCAGCGACGTCGAGGGCGCGGGGGTGGAGTACCAGCGGCAGGCACTGCTCTCGCCGCACAGCATGTACCTGCTGCTGCTGAGCGAGCAGGGCCTGATCGGGCTGCTCACGCTCGCCGGGAGCTGGCTGGCGCTGCTGGTGTGCGCGGTGCGGCGGCTGCCGCGCGCCCGCCGTCGCGGTCCGGGCCTCGACTGCGCGCTCGTCGCCTGCGGGCTGCTGGTCTGGCTGCTGACCGACTTCGTGTACGGGGACATCGGCGGCCCCTCGACCCTGCTGACCGGCATGGGCCTGGGACTCGCGGCGTGGTGGGCGCTGGCCGACGGCGAGCCGCGGGACGTCGCGCCACGGGGCGGGGCAGGGGAACGCGTCGAGGAGGCCGTGGCGCGATGACGGTGGTGCCTTCACAGCCCCCCGGGCCGGGGACCGGCGGGGCGGCAACCGTACCCGCGGCACGCGCGGCCACCACGGCCGGGGCGGAGGCCGGCGCCGGAGCAGACCCGGGCTCGGCTGCCCAGGCCGGGCCGGGAGCCGGGACCGACCCGGGATCGACCACCCAAGCCGGGGTCGGAGCGGGCCCAGCGCCAACCACCCAGGCCGGGACGGAAGCCGAAGCCCGTGCCGGAGCCTGGACCGACCCGGGATCGACCACCCAAGCCGGGCTCGGAGCGGGCCCAGCGCCAACCACCCAGGCCGTGACGGAAGCCGAAGCCCGTGCCGGAGCCTGGACCGACCCGGGATCGACCACCCAAGCCGGGGTCGGAGCGGGCCCAGCGCCAACCACCCAGGCCGGAGCCCGGGCAGAAGTCGGGGCCGGAGCCAGGGCGGAAGTCGGGGCAGAAGCCAGGGCCGGGGCAGAAGTCGGGGCGGAAGCCGGGGCCGGGGCCGACTCGGGGGTGGCTGGGGCTTCTCGGAGGTTTCTCGCGCGGGCCACGCTCGTCACGGCGTCGCTGTCCGTCGCCGGTTCGCTGCTCGGCCTGGTGCGTGACCAGTCCCTGGCGCGGCTGTTCGGTGCCGGGAGCGACACGGACGCCTTCCTGGTCGCGTGGACCGTGCCGGAGCTGGCCTCCACGGTGCTGATCGAGGAGGGGCTGGCCCTGGTGCTGATCCCGGCGTTCAGCCTGGCGCTGGCCCGACGCGCCCGGGGCGCCGCCGGTGACCCGGTGCGTGCCCTGGTCGCCGCCACCCTCCCCCGGCTGTGCCTCGCCCTCGCCGCGGTGGCCGTGCTGGTCGCCGCCGCGGCTCCCTTCCTGGTCCGGGTCCTGGCGCCGGGCCTGCCCGACCCGCGTCTCGCCGTCGACTGCACGCGGCTCACGGCGATCAGCGTGCTGGCCTTCGGGCTCGCCGGGTACTGCAGCGCCGCGCTGCGGGCCCACCGCCGCTTCTTCGCGCCCGCGGCGATCTACGTCTCCTACAACACCGGCATCGTCGCCGCGATGTTCCTGTTCGGCGGCCGGTGGGGCGTACGGTCCGCGGCGGCCGGGGTCGCGGTGGGCGGCCTTCTCATGGTGGCGGTGCAACTGCCGTCGCTGTGGCGGCAGCTGACGTCGCGCACGCCGGCCGTCGACGGGCCCGGGGACGACGTCGAGGAGCGGCCGATGCGGCTCGCCCTGGTCGCCGCCGTGCTCCTGTTCGCCCTGTGCCGCCAGTCGCAGGTCCTCGTCGAACGCTTCCTCGCCTCCTCTCTGCCCGCCGGGGCCATCTCGCACCTGAACTACGCGCAGAAGGTCGCCCAGATCCCGATGACCCTGTCGCTGATGGTGTGCACCGTCACCTTCCCCGTGGTGGCGCGGGCGCTCGCCGACGGGGACACCGAACGCGCCCGCGCCCGGGTGGAACGGGACCTGGTGCTGGCCTCCTGCGTGGTGCTGCTGGGCATGAGCGCGGTGCTCGCCTGCGCCCCGCAGATGATCGGACTGCTCTTCCAGCGGGGCGCGTTCACCGCGACCGACACCGTGGCGACGGCCGGCGTGATGCGGGTGTACGCGCTCGGACTGCTGGGCCAGACCCTGGTGGGCGCCCTGCTCCGCTCGTACTTCTCGGCGGGCCGGCCCCGCTGGTACCCCGTCGGGGCGATGGCCGCCGGCATCGCCGTGACGTCCCTGACCGGTGCCGCGGCCGTACGTCCCTGGGGTGTGGTGGGGATCGCCGCCGCCAACGCCCTCGGCATCACCCTCACGGCCGCCCTCATGCTCGCCGGGCTGCGAACGGCCCGGCGCGGCGACCCGCACGGTGTCTCGCTCCGCGTCCGGCAGGTCCTGGCCGAGCTGATCGGGCCGGTGCTCGCCGCGGTCGCCGCCACCGTCGCCGGCGCGTTCGTCGCGAGCCGGTTCCCGTCCCCGGTGACGGGTCTCGCGGCCGGCTGTCTGACCGTGACCGCCGTCTTCGTCCCGCTCGCCTGGGCCCTGGGCCCCGGTTCCCCGTCCGCACTGCGCTCCGTACGCACCGTCACACGAAGGCTCCCCCATGGCCGCTTCCGTTGAATCC
Source organism: Streptomyces lancefieldiae (assembly GCF_031845825.1). Classification (NCBI taxonomy): domain Bacteria; kingdom Bacillati; phylum Actinomycetota; class Actinomycetes; order Kitasatosporales; family Streptomycetaceae; genus Streptomyces; species Streptomyces lancefieldiae. Next base: position 66,267 of record NZ_JAVRFH010000022.1, read on the forward strand.
GTCGAGACCGGCACCCTCCCCGCCCCACGCCCGGGCCCGCCGCCGTGGGTGGCGATGTACCACTCGGTGGGCGACTGCTCGGACGACCCGTACCGCATCACGGTCACGCCCGAGCGCCTCGGACGGCAGCTGGCCTGGCTGCGCCGGCGCGGACTGCGGGGCGTGTCCGTCGCCGACCTGCTCGCCGCCCGTGCCCGGGGCCGGGGACAGGGTCTGGTCGGGCTCACCTTCGACGACGGGTACGCCGACTTCGTCACCGGCGCCCTGCCGCTGCTGCGCCGCTGGGACTGCGGTGCCACCCTCTTCGTCCTGCCCGGCCGGCTCGGCGGCGACAACGCCTGGGACCCGCTCGGCCCGCGCAAGCCGCTGCTGAGCGCGGACGGCGTCCGGCGGGCGGCCGCCGAGGGGGTGGAGATCGGCTCGCACGGCCTGACGCACGTCGACCTCACCCGGGCCGACGACGTCGCCCTCAAGGCCGAGACCGCCGAAAGCCGCGCGCTGCTCGAGGAGTTGACCGGCACCCGCGTCGACGGTTTCTGCTACCCGTACGGCACGGTCGACGCCCGTGCCGTCGAGGCCGTACGGGAAGCGGGGTACGCCTACGCCTGCGCCATCGACCCCGGCCCCCTGACCGGCCCGCACGCCCTGCCGCGCGTCCACGTCGGCCAGAACGACACGGCCTGGCGGCTGTTCCTCAAGCACCGTCTGCACCGGCTGCGACGGCGCCCGGTGGAGGGCACCTGAGATGCGAGCCCTGCACATCATCACCGGCCTCGGTGTCGGCGGCGCCGAGCAGCAGCTGCGGCTGCTGCTGCGCCACCTTCCCGTCGACTGCGACGTCGTCACGCTCACCAACCCCGGCGCGGTCGCCGAGGGCCTCGCCGCCGACGGTGTCCGCGTCGTGCACCTCGGCATGGGCGGCAACCGCGACCTGACCGCCTTCCCCCGGCTGGTCCGGCTGATCCGCGCCGGCGGCTACGACCTGGTGCACACCCACCTGTACCGGGCCTGCGTCTACGGCCGGCTCGCCGCGCGCGTCGCCGGGGTCCGCGCCGTCGTCGCCACCGAGCACTCCCTGGGCGACTCGCAGATGGAGGGCCGCGACCTGACGGCGGGGGTACGCGCCCTGTACCTCGCCAGCGAGCGGCTCGGCTCCGCGACGGTCGCCGTCTCCTCCGCGGTGGCCGATCGCCTGAAGCGCTGGGGCGTGCCCGCGCCCCGCATCGAGGTCGTCCCGAACGGCATCGACCTGGACCGCTTCCGCTTCGACCGGGAACGGCGCGAACGCACGCGCCGGCGCCTCGGCCTGCCCCCGGGCGCGTTCGTCGTCGGCGGCGTCGGCCGGCTCACCCCGGGCAAACGGTTCGACGTCCTCATCCACGCGCTCACCCGGCTCGGGGACGACCACTGGCTGCTGCTGGTGGGCGGCGGCCCCGAGGAGCACGTCCTGCGGCGCGCGGCCCACGAGGCGGGTGTGGCCGGCCGCGTGCTGTTCACCGGCGAACGCCCCTACCTCCCCGACGGTTCGCCGGGACCCGACCTGCCCGCGCTCACGTCGGCGATGGACCTGTTCGCATCCCCGTCCACGGAGGAGGCCTTCGGCCTGGCCGCCGTGGAGGCGCTGGCGTCGGGCCTGCCCGTGCTCTACGCCTCCTGCCCGGCGATCGAGGACCTGCCACCGCCGGCCACCGCCCGGCGCGTGCGCGGCGGCCCCGATGCGTACGCCGGCGCGATCGCCGGGGTGCGCGCCGTGGGCGCCCGGCCGCGCACGGCCCCCGAGGCCGCGCACCGCTACAGCATCACCCGCAGCACGGCCCGCCTCATGGACGTGTACGCGGCAGCCGTCTCCCGTCCGCCGTCATCCCCCTCACCCCTCGGAGCGAGCCCGTCATGACCGACACCACGACCCGTCAGCGCCCGAAGCCCCTGGCTCGCCTCAGGAGGCCCCCGGCCTGGTCCGCGCTCGCGGCCGGCACCCTCCTCGGCGGCCTGCTCGGCGGCGCGTACGGCGTGCTCACCCCCGTCACCTACACGGCCACCAGCTACGTCGTCGCCGTACCGACCTCGGATTCCACCCCGGAGGCCGCCCGCGGTTTCGCGCAGGCGTACGGCCGCGTGGCCACGCACCTGGCGGTGCTCGGGGACGCGCAGGTGTGGGCGGGCGTGCCGGTGCGGACGCTGCGGGACCACGTGCGCGCGGCGACCTCGCCGGACGCGCCGATGGTCGCCGTCTCGGCCACCTCCTCACGGCCCGGGCTCGCCGTCGACATGGCCAACGCGGTCTCCCGCGCGCTGACGCAGCACGCGGAGCACACCAAGGGCAGCACGCAGGTACGGCTCGTGCAGTTCTCGCGTGCGGTGAAGCCGAGCGAGCCGACGTCCGCGTCGCCGACGGTGACCACCCTGGTGGGGGCGAGCGCGGGCGGGTTGCTCGGCGGGCTGGTCCTGCTGGCACGGCCCCGGCGGACGGGACGGGACGACGCCCCGCTCCGCCCCGGCCCCTCGGTGCCCGGCCCCGCCACCGCCGCCGATGTGTCCGGACAGCGGTGACGGCGGTGGGCCCGGCCGCGGGTGCGCTAGTGCCGCGGCAGGCAACGTTCGCCCCGTCGCGACGCCCGGCACGCCCTCTCGCCGCACCGGCCGAAAGCCCTCGTACTGGATGTACTTGGGCTTCCGGCCGGCACGCCGAGAGCACGCACCGGACGCCGCTCCTTCACGGGCGAACGTTGCCCGCCGCGGCACTAGTCGGTGGGCGACCACCAGTCGAAGCGCAGGCAGAGCCTCCCTCCGAGCCAGAACTCCACCCAGCTGCCCGGGTCCAGGGGCGAGCAGTCCTCCGGGGGCCGGGGTGCGGTCGGCGCGGGGGTGGGTTCGGGCGTCGGCACGGGCGTCGGGGCGGGGGTCGTCCCGTCGGTGCGGCCGGTGAGAACGGACCGGTAGACGCGGGACGAGACCGGGTTGTCGTCGCACTGCCACACGCCGTGCGGGCAGTAGTCGGTCAGCGTGTTGTACAGCGGTTCGTGCTCGTCGATCCACGCGAGCATGCGCCGCATGTACTCGGGATTGTCGCCGTTACGGAAGAGCCCCCACTCGGGATAGGAAACGGGTTTGCCGTGGGCCTTGGCGAAATCCACATGGGCCTGCAGCCCGTAGGGCTCGGTCACCTGCCTGTCGAAGGACATCCCGGCGGGCTGGTCGTAGGAATCCATGCCGACGATGTCGACCACGTCGTCCCCCGGGTAGCACTGCGTCCAGGGCACGGCGTCCCGGCCGCGGCTCGGTGTGAAATCGAACCGGAACTTCTGGCCCGGCACCGAACGCATCGTGGTGACGATCCGGTTCCAGTACTTCTTCCAGGACTCCGGGTCCGGCCCGCACCGGTGGGTGTACGTGGTGCCGTTCATCTCCCAGCCGAGCACGAGGACCGTGTCCGGCACCTTCAGCCGCACCAGCCGTTCGGCCAGGGCACGGAAGTGATGGTCGAACTCCCCGGCCGCGCCCCGCCGCAGCAACCGCCGGACCTCGCCGTCGGGGACGCCCGCCTCGTTGCGCTCCTGCAGGGGCACGTTGAGGACGAGCATCCGGTCGTCCTTCTCGTTGCGCCAGTTCGCCCACGCCTCGAGGAAGTGGATGTCGCCCTCGATGTCGCTCCAGCGGTTGCCGGGCAGGTAGGTGTGGCCGACGCGGAGTTCGGCACCTCCCAGCCAGTGACTGAGCTGCGTCATGCGGGCGACGCCGCGGGCATCGGACCTGAGGAAGGCGCCGAAGGCCGGAACCTCCTTGCCCGACGCCTCCTTGACCGGCACCGGCGTGGTCCGCGGGGGCGTCGTCGACGGCACGGGCACGGCCGGGCGCGGGTCGTCGACCGGCACCCCCTCCGCTCCCGCCGCGTTGCCGGCCGCCAGGGCGGCCGACACGGCGATCGCCGCCGCGCCGACGGCCAGCCTGCGACGGACCCGGATTCGCTCGTGCTGCGGAGCCATTTCCGTTCCTTTCCTCGTTCTCGTCCGCCTTCCGGCCCCTGTTCTCGTTATTGACGAACAGTCATATGAAGTCACGCACAGGAAATCCCATGCCGCCACCGCCCTTGGGGCTTTCGAGTGCCGCGCTCGCCCGTGCGAGTGAGACAGGCGAAAGAAAGAGAGAGTTCGTGTCCCTGCTCGACACCCGCGTCCCCGCCGTACTGCTGCGGATCGACCGGAATCCCTTTCACCACGGAACGCTGGGCGCCGTGCGCTCGTTCGGGAGGGCGGGCGTGGAGGTGCATGTCGTCGCCGACCCGGCGGGCAGCCCCGTCCCCACGTCCCGTTACGTACGCCGGATGCATCCCCCGCCGCTCCCGGGCGCGTCCGAGGACGAGATCGTCGCCGTGCTGCGCCGGGTCGCCGACCACATCAGGACACCGGCCGTCCTGGTCCCGATGGACGACGCGAGCGCGATCGCCGTGGGCCGCGCGCGGACCGACCTCGCCCCCTCCTACCTCCTGCCCGCGACGCCGGCCACGCTGGCCGCCCGCGTCGCCGACAAAGCGGAACTGGCCGCCGTGTGCGCGGCCGCGGACGTTCCGCACCCGGTGACGCTGGTCCCCGACAGCGCGGATCGGGCCGCCGACGCCGTACGCCGGCTCGGGCTGCCGGTGGTGGCGAAGTGGAGCCGGCCCTGGCTGCTGCCGGCCGGCAGCGGGCTGCGCAGCACACTGCTGGTGAGGTCCGTCGAGCAGGCCCGGGAGCTGTACCTGCGCACCGAGGAGGCGGGCAGCCCGCTGCTCCTGCAGGCACATCTGCCACCGGGACCGAACCGGGACTGGTTCTTCCACGGCTACGCCGACCACACGGGCGCCGTCCGCGCGGGCGGGCCGGGCCGCAAGCAACTGGCCTGGCCGCGTGGCGCGGGCCTGACCGCGGTGGGCCACTGGACGCCCAACCCGCGGGTGCGGGCGCTGGCCGAGCGGCTCACCGGCGAACTGGGCTACCGGGGCGTCTTCGACCTCGACTTCCGCCGCTGCGGCGAGACGGGCCGCTACCACCTGCTCGACTTCAACCCGCGCCCCGGCGCCCAGTTCCGGCTCTTCGCGGACAGCGCGGGACTGGACGTCGTACGCGCCCTGCACCTGGACCTGACGGGCCGCCCGATCCCGGACGGGGCCCCGCTGGCCGGGCGGGCGTTCGTGGTGGAGAACTACGCGCCGCTCGCCGCGCTGCGTCCGGCGCCGAACGGACGCGAACTGGCCTGGTACGCCCCGGACGACCGCGACCCCGGACGGGCGATGTGGGGCCTGTGGTGCCGACATGTGTCCGGCCGACTGCGGGAACGCCTGGGCGCGCCGAGGCTGGCACCGGCGGCACCCGTGGCACCGGCACACCTGATCCCCGGGGCGGCCTCGGCCCCCCGGACCGACAACGAGAAAGCGAGCAGCTGATGATGTACGACCTTCTGGTGGTCGGCGCGGGCCCGTACGGTCTGTCGATCGCCTCCCACGCCGCGGCCGCCGGGCTGAACCTGCGCGTGTTCGGCCGGCCGATGGAGTCCTGGCGGGACCACATGCCCGGTGGCATGTTCCTGAAGTCGGAGCCGTGGGCGTCCAACCTGTCCGACCCGCAGGGGCGCTGGCGCCTGGACGCGTACTGCGCGGAGCGGGGGCTGACGGCGCGCCACGCGCAGCCGATCCCGGTGGAGGAGTACGCGCGGTACGGCCTGTGGTTCGCGCGCCACGCCGTACCGGCGGTGGACGAGCGCATGGTGACCCGGGTGGCGGCCGGCCCCGGCGGCTTCACGGCGGTCACCGGGGACGGTGAGGTGGTGTACGCGCGGACGGTGGCGCTGGCGGTCGGTGTGATGCCGTTCATCGAGGTGCCGCCCGCGCTGCGCGGACTGCACCCCTCCCTGGTGACGCACAGCAGCCACCACAGCGACCTCACCCCCTTCCGCGGCAAGGACGTCACGGTGATCGGCGGTGGCCAGGCTGCCCTGGAGACGGCGGCGCTCCTCGCCGAACAGGGCACCCGGGTACGGGTGCTGGCGCGCGCTGAGCGGCTGGAGTGGAACGACGTGCCGCCGCCCTGGGAGCGTCCCTGGTGGCAGTCGGTCCGCGCCCCGCACAGCGGCCTCGGACCGGGCTGGCGGAACTGGTTCTACTCCGAGCGTCCCGGCCTCTTCCGGAACCTGCCGCAGCAGACCCGGGCGCGCATCGCGGCCACGGCACTGGGGCCGGCGGGCGCGTGGTGGGTGCGGGACCGGGTGGAGCGCGCGGTGGAGCTGCTGCCGGGCCACGAGGTCACCGCGGCCTGTGCGGTGCCGGGCGGGGTACGACTGGACACGGTGAGCCGCGAGGGCGTCGCGCGCACCCTGGAGACCGAACACGTCGTCGCGGCCACGGGGTTCCGGCCGCGCTGCGAGCGGATGGGGATGCTCGCCGCCGAGTTGCGCGGGACGCTGGCGGTCCTGCCCGACGGTTCCCCGGCGACGGGGCGCGACTTCGAGTCCTCCCAGCCCGGCCTGTTCCTCGCGGGTCTGGTGACCGCCTCGGGCTTCGGCCCGGCCATGCGTTTCGTCCAGGGCGCGGCGTTCACGGCGACGACCCTCGTCCAGGGGGTGCGTCGCCGGCTCGGGGCGACCCCGACGCACGGCACGGTCCCCGTTCCGGGGACCGGCAAGCGAAGCGGGGCGCCGGCGCCCGTGAGCCACTGAGGAAGCGGCCCGCCCGCCTCCGGCCGCCGGGCGGGGCCGGAGACGGCCGGCCTGCCCCACGCAGCGGTGCGCCCCCGTACCGGCTCGGCCACCTCGTGGGGTGGCTCGCGTCGGTACGGGGGCGACGGGGGAAGGGGCGTGGGTGCCGGACGGGTCGAGTCCGGCACCCGGGAGCGGCTACCGGCGCGCGGCGCTGCGGCCGCGGCGGTACAGCACCGCCCCGCCCGTGAGCAGTGCGGCACCCGCGACCGAGGCGAACAGCATGCCCTCGCTGCCGGTCTCGGCCAGCTGGGGGGTGTCGCCGGGCACCTCGACGCCGACCGACGGCGGCGTGTCGACGACGCGCGTGGGAGGCGGGGTGGTGGGAGTGGTGGTGGTCGGAGGCGTGTCGCAGTCGTCGCAGGACGACGGAGGAGGAGGCGTCTCGTCCTCGGTGCCGTAGCCCGGCCCCTCGTCACCGCAGGAGTTGCCGTACGTGGGGTTGAGCGCCGCGACCACGTTGACGCCGTTGCCGCACACGTTCAACGGCAGGCTGACCGGCGCCTGAATGGTGTTCCCGGTCAGCACACCGTAGGAGTCCTGGCTGCTTCCCACCGCCTCGCTGCCACCGGTGGAGGAGGTGCCGTACGAGGACGACTGGTCCCCGTAGGCCGACGACTGGTCGCCGTACGACGACTGGTCCCCGTACGAGGTGTTGCCGCAGGAGTTGTCGTACGCCGGGTTGAGCGCCGCGACGGCGTTGACGCCGTTGCCGCACACGTTCACCGGCGCGCTGACCGGCGCCTGAATGGTGTTCCCGGTCAGCACACCGTAGGAGTCCTCGCTGGTTCCCACCGCCTGGCTGCCACCGGCGTGGGAGCCGGTGGACGAGGACGCGGAGGAGTGGCTGCCCTGCGAGGTGTTGCCGCAGGAGTTGTCGTGCGCGGGGTTGAGCGCCGCGACCGCGTTGACGGTGTTGCCGCAGAGGTTCAACGGCAGCTCGATCGGTGCCTGGATGTTGTTCCCGGCCAACACACCGGAAGAGTCCTCGGTGGCTCCCACCGCGATGGAGTCAGCGAGGGCGGGAGCGCTCGTCAGGGACAGAATGCCCGTGGCGGCGGCCGCCGCGAGCACTCCCCTGCTCAGGGTCTGTCGCAATGTGGTCATCTTCCTGCTTGAAGAACGGGGAAAGCCGGCCCAGGCGAGGGAACACCGCAGAACGTGAGGTGCCCGTCCGCCTTGCGTCGCTACGTGTTCGACCCTCGGCTCAGGGACGGGAATTCCTGCGGGAAAAGCCCGTGGACCGCGGACGGAGCAGGCGACGGTGCGAGCGCCGGGAAAGCGGCCGCCTCGACGGACCTTGCCTTCTTGAGCACCGCGCGTTCCTTTCTCGTGACGTCGCATGCCCTACTGCTTCATCAACCCGGCGGACGACGAACGGTTTCGCAGGTTCACCCGGTTGGCCCGCACTGCATCGGGAAAAGCGGGGAAGGCGCCGGCGCGGCAGGGCCGCTCAGGACACCACGTCCTTGCGGGCGAACCCCCTGAAGGCCAGCGCGAACAGCACGAGCGCGTACGTCACGGAAATCGCGGTGCCCTGCACCATGCCCGCCCACTCGGGACGCGGCTGGACGGCGTCCGCCCAGGCGAACTGCCAGTGCGCCGGCAGGAAGTCGCGCCAGTGTCCGAGGGCGGTCACGGCGTCCAGGACGTTGCCGACGATGGTCAGGCCGACCGCGCCGCCGACCGCGCCGAGCGGGGCGTCGGTCTTCGTGGACAGCCAGAACGCGAGGCCGGCGGTCACCAGCTGGGAGACGAAGATGTACGCCACGACCACCACCAGGCGTTGCGCCGCCGTTCCCGGGGCGAGCGAGCCGCCGGTGGGGATCGCCAGCGGCCCCCAGCCGTAGGCGACCGTGCCGACGGCGAGGGCCACCAGCGGCAGCAGCACCATCGCGGCGAGGCTCAGGCCGAGGCCGACGACGAGCTTGGAGGCGAGCAGCCGGGCGCGCGGCACCGGGGCGGCGAGCAGGTAGCGCAGGGAGGACCAGCCGGCCTCCGAGGCGACGGTGTCCCCGCAGAACAGGGCGACGGGGATGACGAGCAGGAAGCCCGCCGAGACGAACAGGCTCACGGCGGCGAAGTTGGCGCCGGACACGGTGGCCGTGTCCATCAGCGTGATCCGGTCACCGGGGCCGTCGGGCCCGCCGCCGATGGCGAAGGCGACGAGGAGGACGAACGGCAGGACGGCGAGGATCGCGCCCATCACCAGGGTGCGGCGCCGCTTGAGCTGGCGCACCAGCTCCACCCGCAGCGGCAGGGTGCGGCCCGGCCGGTAACCGGAGGCCGCGTCGACGGACCCGGCGTACCCGGGCCGGCCGGGCTGTCCGGGCTGTCCGGGCTGTCCGGGCTGCGGGTTGCGCTCGGTGAGCGTGCTCATGCCGAACCTCCGATCAGGGTGAGGAAGGCGTCCTCCAGGCGGCGGTGCGGGCCCACCGAGGACACCGGCACCTCGAGCCGCACCAGCTCCGCGACCAGGCGGGCCGCGGTGCCGTCGGCGTCGAGCCGGACCAGGAGCCCGTCGTCGGTGCGGACGGCCGAGACGACGCCCGGCAGCGCGGCGACCTTCTCGGCGAGGGGCTCCTCCACGGGCACGTCGGTGCCGACGAGGAGGGTGTCGCCGGAGCCGGTGATCTCGCCGACCGGGCCCGCCTGGACGAGCTGGCCGCGGTCCATGACCACCAGGTGGGTGCAGGACTGCTCGACCTCGGAGAGGAGGTGGCTGGAGACGATGACGGTGCGGCCCCCGGCGGCGTACCGGATCATCACCTCGCGCATCTCGCGGATCTGCGGCGGGTCGAGGCCGTTGGTCGGCTCGTCCAGGATGAGCAGATCGGGCAGGCCCAGCATGGCCTGGGCGAGGGCGAGCCGCTGGCGCATGCCCTGCGAGTAGGTGCGCACCGCGCGGGCCAGCGCGTCGCCGAGGTCGGCGATCTCCAGGGCCTCGTCCAGGTGGGCGTCCTCGGGCGGGCGGCCGGTCGCCCGCCAGTACAGCTCCAGGTTCTCCCGGCCGGACAGGTGCGGCAGGAAGCCCGCGCCCTCGACGAAGGCGCCGACCCGTGACAGCACCGGGGCGCCGGGCCGGACGGCGTGGCCGAAGACGCGGATCTCGCCGGCGTCCGGCGCGATCAGGCCCATCAGCATGCGCAGGGTGGTCGTCTTGCCGGCGCCGTTGGGGCCGAGCAGGCCGAGGACCTGGCCCTTGTCCACGCGCAGGGACAGCTCGCGCACCGCGTACCGGTCCGCCGATCCGGCGTACCGCTTGCTGAGTCCGGTGATCTGCAGGGGCACGTCGGCCAGCGCCGGGTCCGGGGCGGGGGTGGCGGTGCGGCGGCGTCCGGTGAGCAGCAGGGCCGCCGCGATCAGGACGCCCGCGAGCGGCAGCCACCACACCCACGAGGGCAGCGGGGCGGCGGCGGTCGTCACGCCGGGTGCCGTCGGCACCCGGAGGTCGCCCTTGAGGGAGACGGTGTACTCCGCGGGGGCCGCCGGGGAGGCGTAGCCGAGGTCGGTGGAGGCGAGGACCAGGCGGAGCCGGTGGCCCTTCTCGACCTCGTGGTCGATCGCCGGGAGGGTGATCGTCACGTCCTCGCCGGCCTTCGCGTCCCCGACGCGCACGGGCGTCACCAGTTGGGCGGGCAGCACCTGGCCGGTGCCGTCGGGGCCGACGTCGTACACCTTCCCGAACAGCACGGCGTCGTCGCGGGTGGAGCGGACGTGGACGGTCACCGTGGGCGATCCGGTGATGCGCAGGTCGTCCCGCACGGGGGCGGAGTCGAACCGGGCGTGCTGGCCGGGGAAGTCCAGCGACACGCCGACGCCGAGCGAGGAGAGCCGGGCCAGCCCGCCGGCGCCGCCGAGTCCGGGCAGGGCGGAGACGGCGGGCGGGTTGGCGCCCGCGGGGTTGTCGAAGCGCTGCTCGCGACCGCTGAGGGCGATGGTCCGCCGCCCGCTCTCCAGTCCCGGGTACCGGTCCGCGCTCGCGCCCCGCAGCAGGGCCTGGCCGTCGGTGGTGTCGACGCCGCCGGTGCGGGTGACCCGGAAGGCCGGGCCGGTGTCGGCGCCCTTGTCGCCCTTGAGGTACCGGTCGAACCACTCCTGTACGCGGCTTTGGACGCGGTCGGTCTCCATGTTCCCGCCGTCGTGCCCACCCGCGATCCAGTCGACGTGGACGGGGGCGCCGTTCGCGCGGATCGCCTTCGCCGCCGCGTCGGCCTGGCCGAGCGGGAAGAGGGAGTCGGTCTGGCCCTGCACCAGCAGGGTGGGCACCTTGACGCGGTCGCCCACGGCGGACGGCGAGCGGGCCTGGAGCAGCGAGCGGGCCTCGGGGTCCGGCTGCCCGGACTCGGCGACCCGGTCGTACATCCGGCACAGCCGGTCCTCGAACTTCGCGCAGCCGCCGCCGGAGTTGACGAAGATGCCGGCCCAGAGCTTCTTGAACACGCCGTTCGGGAACAGGGCGTCCGCGAGGTTCCAGTACGTGACCGCCGGGGCGATGGCGTCCACCCGGTCGTCGTACCCGGCGGCCAGCAGCGCGACCGCCCCGCCGTACGAGGCGCCGGCCACGCCCACGCGCGGGTCGCCCTTGTCGTCCAGCCGTACCTGCGGCTGCTCGGCCAGCCAGTCCAGCAGCCGCGAGACGTCGGCGACCTCGCCGTCCGGGTCGTTGAGTCCGATCTTCCCGGTGGACCTGCCGAAGCCGCGCGCCGACCAGGTGAGCACCGCGTACCCGTCCCGGGCCAGGCTCTCCGCCTGCTCGCGGACGTCGGTCTTGCTGCCCCCGAAGCCGTGCGCCAGCAGGACGGCAGGGCGGCGGCCCGCGGGGCCGGCCGTGAAGTACGAGGTGTCCAGGCGCACCCCGTCACCCACGGCCATCACCCGGTCGGCGCGGTGCACCGCGGGCGCGTCGTCGTCGGCGACGGCCGTCCACGTACCCGCGCCGGCGAGCACGAAGACCGCGGCAGCGGCGGCCACCGTCCGCCGCGGGCCCCGCAGCAGCCCTCGTACTCGGGACAGTCGAAGATCCATGCGCCCCACGGTACGGGCCGCCGGCGACAACCGGGGCAGCCCCGAGGCCGAACCTCCGCACCTCCCACGGAAGTACGGGGCCGGCCCCGCGTACCGCGGGTGCGGTAGGCCCGGTCGGGCCTGTCGGGCGGGCGCTACGGCCGGGCGGGCTCGCGGACGTCGTCGGGGACGGTCACCAGCCAGCGCGTGTCGCGGCGCGGGCGCAGGTACAGGGCCCAGTAGAGGGTGGCGACGGCGGTGATGCCGCTGGTCCACAGCAGGTGGACCGGCTCCTGCTGGGTCAGGATGTAGGCGAGGACCACGATCAGCACCAGGGGCACGACGGGCCACAGGGGCATGCGCCACGCGTGCGCGTGCCGGTGGGACCCGCGCCGGGCGAGCAGGGCGGCGATCGCGACGAGCAGGTACATACCGGTGACGGAGACGCCCGTGACGCCGTACAGGGTGTCCAGGTTGACGAAGCACAGCGCGGCTCCGGGCACGCCGACGGCGAGGGTGGCGACCCACGGCGAGCCGAACCGGCCGAGCTTGGCGAAGAGGTGGTTCACCGGCTCGGGCCACGCCTTGTCGCGGGCGGAGGCGAACAGCACGCGCGAGTTCTGGATGACCATCACGATGCCGGCGTTGATGATCGCGAGGGCCACGCAGAGGCTGACGAAGGTGCCGACGGCGGAGTTGGACCAGGCGGTGACCATGGAGCCGATGTCTCCGCCGGTCAGTTCGGTCAGGTCCGAGGCGCCGAGCGTGAGGGCGACGACCGGCACCAGGATGATCACCGTGGAGATGCCGAGCGTGGCCAGCACCGTGCGGGCGACGTTGCGGCGCGGGTTCTCCAGTTCCTCGGAGAGGTAGACGGCGGTGGAGAAGCCCTGGGTGACGAACAGGGCGATGGCGAGCCCGGAGACGACCAGCGCGGCCGTCACGGGGTCCGTGGCGCCGTCCGCGCCGGCCACCTCCATCGAGGCCAGGCTGCCGGGGCCGCGCTCGCCGTGGGCGAAGCCCAGCACCGCGACGAGGGCCGCGGCGATGACCTCCAGCACCAGGAAGACGCCGGTGATCCAGGCGTTGGCGCGCAGGTCGAGCAGGCCGGCGAGGGTGGCGAGCAGCATGACGCCGGCGCCCGCGAGGGACGGGTCGAGGTGGACGACCGGTTCGAGGTAGTCGGCCGTGCCCATCGCGATCACCGGCGGCACGATCACGACGACCAACAGGGACAGCACGAAGACCAGCCAGCCCGCCAGCCGCCCGGCCATGGTCGACACCATGGCGTACTCGCCGCCCGCGCTGGGGATGAGGGTGCCCAGCTCCGAGTAGCAGAACGCCACGGCGATACAGAGGAGGGAGCCGATGGCGATCGTCAGGGCGGTGGCGGTGCCGAGCGAGCCGAAGAGGTCGGGGACGACCACGAACAGCGTGGAGGCGGGGGTCACGCACGAGAGCGTCAGGAGGGTGCCGCCGACGACGCCGATGGAGCGCTTGAGCGTCCGGGTCTCCGCCCGGTCCGGCCGGCCCCGGTGGTCCGGGTGGTCCGGGTGGTCCGGGACGTCCGGGGGCGCTGCGGCGGCGGTCTCTGCAGGGCGGAGCGTGTCGGTCATCCAGCGGTTCCGATCGACTCGTGCGGTGTGGTTCGGGCGGGAGCGCTATCGCCTCCGGCGGCTTGGTCGTACGTGGTTCTCGTCCGCTCCCGACGCCAGATGGAATCCCGACGAAAACCACTGCGTCAATGGGTGTTTACCTACGGAATCCGTTGTGCGAAGTCGATGGAACACCTGGAACCGCATCAGAATCCTGCGGAGAGAAGACCCTTGAGGCGTACGGGAACCGTAGGGGCCGGAGGAAAAAACGTGCCGCCGTCCGGCCCGCGAGCGCTGTCGGTGGGGGCCGGTGGAGTCCTCGGCACAGGCGAATCACAGGAACACGGCAACGGGTGGGGACTCATGAAGCTGAAGTACACCGCGGCCTGGGTGGGGCTGGCGGCGGCGGCGATGATCACGGCGACCGCGTGCGGCTCGGACGGTGCCGAGACGGCGGCCGAGACCGCCGACAAGGCCGTGGACACGGCCACCGACAAGGCCGCGGGCAAGGCCGACGTGATCATGGCGGCGCTCTCGCGGGCCACCGACCGCACCGAGGAGCTGGGTTCCGCCGAGGTCCGGACGACGACCGAGCTGGGCACGGGCGAGCCCATCGCGATGGACGGCACGTACTCCTGGGGCGACGGCTACGCGCTCGACGTCGAGATGGACGCCGAGGCCGCGCAGATGCAGGAGCTCACGGACTCCGCGACGGTGCGCACCCTGTTCGTGGACGGCGCCTACTACTACGACATCGACCCGCAGCCCGCCGGCCCGCTCGAGGGCAAGGAGTGGATGAAGATCGACGGGTCGGCCGTGTTCGGCGAGTCGGGTGCCGCCGCGATGAGCGGGGGCGGCGGAGGCAGCCCGGCGGACTCCATGAAGGGCCTGAAGTACGCGAGCGACGTCGAGGACCTCGGCAAGGAGACCGTCAACGGCAAGCCCACGACCCACTACCGGGCCGTGCTCGACCAGAAGGACATGGGCAAGTTCAAGGAGGCGCTGAGCGGCGCCGACAGCCTGCTCAACTCGGCCGCCGGCAGCGGCTCGATCACCATGGACATCTGGGTGGGCGACAAGGACCTGCCGGTGCGCCTGAAGCAGGAGTTCGGGGCCATGACGGTCACCATGGACTTCGACAAGTTCGGTGCCACCAAGAAGATCGTGGCCCCGCCCGCCGAGCAGACCGGCGACCTCACCGAGGAAGTGAAGGACGCCGGAGCGCAGCAGGGCTGACCCCACGTACGGCGGTGCCCCCGCCCCACCCCGCGCGGTGGGACGGGGGCACCGTGCGTCCCGGTCTCAGTGGTTGCGCGGGAAGCCCAGGTCCACGCCCGCCGGGGCGTCGGCCGGGTCCGGCCAGCGGGTGGTGACGACCTTGCCGCGGGTGTAGAAGTGCGTGCCGTCGTTGCCGTAGATGTGGTGGTCGCCGAAGAGGGAGTCCTTCCAGCCGCCGAAGGAGTGGTAGCCCACGGGGACCGGGATCGGGACGTTCACGCCGACCATGCCGGCCTCGACCTCCAGCTGGAAGCGGCGGGCCGCGCCGCCGTCCCGGGTGAAGATCGCGGTGCCGTTGCCGAACGGCGAGGCGTTGATGAGGGCCACGCCCTCCTCGTAGGTCTCGGCGCGCAGCACGCACAGCACCGGGCCGAAGATCTCGTCCTGGTACGCCTTCGCCGTGGTCGGCACCCGGTCCAGCAGGGAGATGCCGATCCAGTGGCCGTCCTCGTGGCCGTCGACCGTGTACCCGGTGCCGTCCAGGACGACCTCGCAGCCCTCGGCCGCCGCTCCCGCGACGTAGGACGCCACCTTGTCGCGGTGCGCCCTGGTGATCAGCGGGCCCATCTCGGAGGCCGGGTCGTTGCCCGGGCCGATCTTGATCTTCTCGGCGCGCTCGCGGATCCTCTCGACCAGCGCGTCGCCGACGGCGCCGACCGCGACGACCGCGGAGATGGCCATGCAGCGCTCGCCGGCCGAGCCGTAGGCCGCGCTCACCGCCGCGTCGGCCGCCGCGTCGAGGTCGGCGTCCGGCAGCACGAGCATGTGGTTCTTGGCGCCGCCCAGCGCCTGCACGCGCTTGCCGTTGGCGGAGGCGGTGGTGTGGATGTAGCGGGCGATCGGGGTCGAGCCGACGAAGGAGACGGCCTTGACGTCCGGGTGCTCCAGGAGGCGGTCCACGGCCACCTTGTCGCCGTGGACGACGTTGAGGACACCGTCCGGCAGACCGGCCTCGGAGAACAGCTCGGCGAGCCTGACGGACGCCGAGGGGTCCTTCTCGCTCGGCTTGAGCACGAAGGTGTTGCCGCAGGCGATGGCGAGGGGGAACATCCACATCGGCACCATCGCCGGGAAGTTGAACGGCGTGATGCCGGCGACCACCCCGAGCGGCTGCCGGATCGAGGACACGTCGACACGGCTGGCGACCTGCGTCGACAGCTCGCCCTTGAGCTGCACGTTGATGCCACAGGCCAGGTCGACGATCTCCAGGCCGCGCGCGACCTCGCCGAGCGCGTCGGAGTGCACCTTGCCGTGCTCGGCGGTGATCAGCGCGGCGATCTCGTCGCGGTGCGCGTCCAGCAGCGCCCGGAACCTGAAGAGGACCGAGGTCCGCTGTGCCAGCGAGGACTGACCCCAGGTCAGGTAGGCCTCCTTGGCCGCGGCGACCGCGGCGTCCACCTCGTCGACGGAGGCGAAGGCGACCTTGGCGGTGACCGCACCGGTCGCCGGGTCGGTCACCGGCCCGTACGTGCCCGAGGTGCCTTCGGCGGGCTTGCCGCCGATCCAGTGGTTGACGATGTTCGTCATGACCGAGAACTCCTTCACAGATGGCGGCGACGGGTCGAGGCGTGCCGTTGGTGCTGCTCACGGGCCGTGACCGGCGACGCGGTGGTCGTGGTCGCGGCCACGGGGGCCATGGACGCCATGGGTGCCGTGGACGCCATGGGTGCCATGGGTCCATCCCAGCAGCCGGGCGCTTCGTACGGGCCCGACACTGTGTCTGCGGTTCGGGTGTCCGCATAGACATGTGGGGCAGTGTCGGCGGCCCGTCGGGAACCTCCGGCGCGGAGCCGAGGCGGGCGGGGAGTCGACGCTCGCACTTCGCTCCTGCCAGGGCGAAGCGGCCATCCCGCGCCGGAGGCGTTTCGTGGGGGGACCCGCGACGGCGGCAGCGGACCCGGCCCCTCGGCGATCGGGTCGTACGCCATCGCGTTCCCCTTCGTGCCCGTCGTTGGGTGTCCTGAGGTGTCCTGAGGTGTTCTTGGGTCTTCCCCCGGTTTCTAGCCCCGCGCGTGCGGCCTGTCAATGTTTTGTCCGGACATTCGGACGACGTGGTCCGGTCGGCTCCCCGCCCGCGCACCCGGGACGCCCCGCTGCACCGAAGTCAACGCGCCACGCCTGAACTCCGGCGTACGCCTTTGCGGCACTCGTGTCACAAAAGCTCTCTTCCTGTCACACGTGTCACGGGCACACGGGTCTTCCGTCACATCCGGGAACGGACCCTGACCGTCCCTCACTCGGTGTCGTTCACCCGGCAAGGCTTGGTGATCGTCAGCGCAGCACCCGGCTCCCCCCGGCGGCCGTCCCCGGTCGCCGCCGCGGTGCGCGCGGGGAGGTGCAACCAGTGACCGACCGAAGGCTCTGGTCCTACCAGGACATCGCGGCCCACATCCGGGTACGGCCGGACACCGTGCGGTCGTACCGCAAGCACGGGCTCCTCCCGCCGCCCGACCACGTGGAGGGCGGAAAGCCCTACTGGTACGCGGACACGATCCGCGCCTGGGTGGCGTCCCGCCCCCGCAACCGGAACCGGTAGGCCGGAAAACCGTTCCGTGCCCCACGGTCACGTGGGGCACAGTTCCGCCCATGGACTTCTCCGTCAAACCCGTCCTGACCGGTGACAGGACCGTGCTGCGACCGTTCACCGAGGCCGACGCCGAGCGCATGTGGGAGATCATCGGCGATCCCGAGATCCAGCGCTTCACCGGCTCGCCGGGACACGAGCTCACCCCGGAGCTGCTCCGCGCCTGGTACGGCTCCCGCAGCACGCAGCCCGACCGGCTCGACCTGGCCGTCACCGATCCGGCCGACGGCGAACTCCTCGGCGAGGTCGTGCTCTACGAGTGGGAGCCCGAGAGCCGTTCCTGCACCTTCCGCACGCTGATCGGCCCACGGGGGCGCGGCCGGGGTGTCGGCACCGAGGCGACCCGGCTGATCGTCGGATACGGCTTCGAGGAACTCGGCCTGCACCGCGTCCAGTTGGAAGCCTACGGCTACAACCACCGGGCCCTGCGGGTCTACGAGAAGGTCGGGTTCGTGCGGGAGGGAACGCGGCGTGAGGTGGAGTGGCGCGACGGCGTGTGGGTGGACGAGGTGCTGATGGCCGTCCTGGACCACCAGTGGGCCGTCCACCGCGGACGCCCCCGGACCGGGCACGCACACCCCGGCACCGGCGTCACGGCTCTATGACCGTCACCCCCGCGCCGGGCGCGGTCCCCATGGCGGCCAGGGCGGCCGGGACCGCGTCCAGCCCGAGGGTGGACGTCACCAGCAGGTCGGGCCGGAGCGCTCCGGTGCGGACCAGCTCCAGCATCGGCGGGTAGGTGTGCGCGGCCATCCCGTGACTGCCGAGCAGCTCGAGCTCCAGGGCGACGGCGCGGGCCATCGGCACCGGTGTGGCGCCGGTCGGTGAGGGCAGCAGGCCGACCTGCACGTGCCGGCCCCGGCGGCGCAGGCCGTTCACGGAGGCGGCGCAGGTGACGGGCGAGCCGAGGGCGTCCAGGGAGAGGTGGGCGCCGCCGCCGGTGAGGTCGCGGACCGCCGCCGCCGTGTCCGGCGTCCGGCCCGCGTCCACGCACTGGGCGGCGCCGAACGTCCGTGCCAGCTCCAGCGCCCGGGGGGACACGTCCACGGCGACG
The DNA here is from genome assembly GCF_031845825.1 of Streptomyces lancefieldiae. NCBI lineage: Bacteria > Bacillati > Actinomycetota > Actinomycetes > Kitasatosporales > Streptomycetaceae > Streptomyces > Streptomyces lancefieldiae. The sequence goes on from NZ_JAVRFH010000022.1 coordinate 84,511, forward strand.
ACCCGCGCGCCCGCGGCCGCGGCGATCATCACCGCCGACAGGCCGACGCCGCCGCAGCCGTGCACCGCGACCCACTCCCCCGCCGCGACCCGGCCCTGCTGCACCACGGCCCGGAAAGCCGTGGCGAACCGGCAGCCGAGCGAGGCGGCCGTCGCGTACGACATGTCCTCGGGTACGGCGACGAGGTTGACGTCGGCGTGGTCGAGCGCCACGTACTGGGCGAACGAGCCCCAGTGGGTGAAGCCGGGCTGGGTCTGCCGTTCGCACACCTGCTGGTCGCCCGCCGCGCACGCCCCACAGCTCCCGCAGGCGCAGACGAAGGGCACGGTCACCCGGTCGTCGGGCCGCCATCCGGCCACCCGGTCGCCGACCGCCTCGACGACACCGGCGAGTTCGTGACCGGGGACGTGCGGCAGCGTGATGTCCGGGTCGTGGCCCCGCCATCCGTGCCAGTCGCTGCGGCACAGCCCGGTGGCCTCGACACGGACCACGACGCCGTGCGGGGCGGGCCTCGGATCGGCCACCTCCCGCACCTCGGCAGGCTCCCCGAACCGCTCGAACACGACCGCGCGCATCCGCCGACCTCACTTCCGTACCCGGCAATCCCATGTCTCACGGAAGGCTAAGCGGCTTCCATACCCCCTAGGGGTACAGTGGAGTATGTGGTCCACGCTGGATCACGGGTACTCACGGGTGCCCGCCCCCTGCACGCCCAGGCGAGGAGTAACGACATGACCGCCCAGACCGACACCCAGGGCTCCGTCACCACCGTCTACAAGGTGAAGGGTATGAGCTGCGGACACTGCGAGGGCGCCGTCTCCGGCGAGATCTCCGAGATCGCGGGCGTCGGCTCGGTGCAGGCCGTCGCCTCGACCGGCGAGGTCACCGTCGTCTCCGCGGCGCCCCTCGACGACGAGGCCGTACGCGCCGCCGTGGACGAGGCGGGCTTCGAGCTCGTCGGCAGGGCCTGAGCCACCGCGCCCCGGCAGCACCCACCCCTCCGACCGGGCCGCGCCGACCGGCGCGCACCAGCCGCGCACGGCGGGCCCGGCCGGCCGTCTGGAGTCCGGACCATGACCAGCACCACCGAGTCCAGCACCAACGAGTCCCGCACCGACGCGGCCCGCGCCACCGAGTCCCGCACCGACGCGGCCCGCACCGGGACCGGCGCCGCCGTGGGAACGCCCACGGCCGCCGATCCGGACCTCGCCGAGGTCGAGCTGCTCATCGGCGGCATGACCTGCGCGTCCTGCGCGGCCCGCGTCGAGAAGAAGCTCAACCGCATGGACGGCGTCACCGCCTCGGTGAACTACGCGACGGAGAAGGCCAGGGTCACCTACCCGGCGACCACCGAGGTCGCCGACCTGATCGCCACCGTCGTGAAGACCGGGTACACCGCCGAGGAACCGGCACCGCCGCCGGAACCCGCCGACGAGGCCGCGCCCCCGGAGAGCGACGACGACCCCGAGACGTCCGCCCTGCGCCGACGCCTCACCGTCTCCGTCCTCCTCGCCGCGCCCGTCGTGCTGCTCGCGATGGTCCCCGCGTTCCAGTTCGACAACTGGCAGTGGCTCTCGCTCACCCTGGCCGCCCCCGTCGTCGTCTGGGGCGGGCTGCCCTTCCACCGCGCCGCCTGGACGAACCTCCGGCACGGCGCGGCCACCATGGACACCCTCGTCTCGCTGGGCACGCTGGCGGCGTTCGGGTGGTCCCTGTGGGCGCTGTTCTTCGGGGACGCCGGCATGCCGGGCATGCGGCACGGCTTCGACCTCACCGTGTCCCGCACGGACGGCGCCTCCACGATCTACCTGGAGGCCGCCGCCGGCGTCACCGCCTTCCTGCTCCTCGGCCGCTGGCTGGAGGCCCGCTCCAAGCGCCGCGCCGGCGCCGCGCTGCGGGCGCTGATGGAGCTGGGCGCGAAGGAGGTCGCGGTACTGCGGGACGGGCGCGAGGTGTGGATTCCGGTGGCCCGGCTGGCCGTGGGCGACCGGTTCGTCGTACGGCCCGGCGAGAAGATCGCCACCGACGGAACGGTGGTCGAGGGCGCCTCGGCCGTGGACGCCTCCCTGCTGACCGGCGAGTCGGTGCCGGTGGACGTGGGCGTCGGCGACGCCGTCACGGGTGCCACGGTGAACGCCGGGGGCCGGCTGGTCGTCGAGGCGACCCGGGTCGGCGCCGACACGCAGCTGGCGCGGATGGCGAAGCTGGTCGAGGACGCGCAGAGCGGCAAGGCCCGGGTGCAGCGGCTGGCCGACCGGATCTCCGGCGTCTTCGTGCCCGTCGTGCTGCTGATCGCCCTCGCCACCTTCGGCGGCTGGCTGGGCGCCACCGGGGACACCGTCGCCGCGTTCACCGCCGCCGTCGCCGTTCTGATCATCGCCTGCCCGTGCGCGCTGGGCCTGGCCACGCCGACCGCGCTGATGGTCGGCACCGGGCGGGGCGCCCAGCTCGGCATCCTCATCAAGGGCCCCGAGGTGCTGGAGTCCACGCGGCGCGTCGACACGGTCGTCCTGGACAAGACCGGCACCGTCACCACCGGCCGCATGACCCTCCAGGAGGTCTACGCCGCCGAGGGCACCGACGAGAAGGAGGTGCTGCGGCTCGCGGGGGCCGTCGAGCACGCCTCCGAACACCCCCTGGCCCGGGCCGTCGCGGCCGGCTCCGAGCGACGGGTCGGCACGCTGCCGGGCGTCGAGGACTTCACGAGCGTCCCCGGGCGTGGCGTACGGGGGCGCGTGGAAGGCCGTGAGGTGGCCGTGGGGCGCTTCTACGACGACCTCCCACCCCGGGTGGCCCGCGCCAGGGACGAGGCCGAGAGGGACGGCCGTACGGCCGTCGTCGTCGGGTGGGACGGGGAGGCGCGCGGGGTGGTCGCCGTGGCCGACGCGGTCAGGGAGACCAGCGCCGAGGCGGTGGCCGAGCTGCGCCGGCTGGGTCTCACGCCCGTGCTGCTGACCGGCGACAACCGGCGCGTCGCCGCATCGGTCGCCCGGGCCGTCGGCATCGACGAGGTGATCGCCGAGGTGCTGCCCGAGGACAAGGTCGCCGTGGTGGAGCGGCTGCGGGCCGATGGTCGTACGGTCGCCATGGTCGGGGACGGCGTCAACGACGCCGCCGCGCTGGCCGTCGCCGATCTGGGTCTGGCGATGGGTACGGGAACGGACGCGGCGATCGAGGCGGGCGACCTGACGCTGGTGCGCGGGGACCTGCGGGTGGCGGCGGACGCGATCCGGCTGTCCCGGCGGACCCTCGCGACGATCAAGGGCAACCTCGTATGGGCCTTCGGCTACAACGTGGCCGCGCTGCCGCTGGCCGCCGCTGGGCTGCTGAACCCGATGATCGCCGGGGCGGCCATGGCCTTCTCCTCGGTGTTCGTGGTGACCAACAGCCTCAGGCTGCGCGCGTTTCGCTGAGGTCCGGGCGAAGTGTGGTCAAGTGCCTCTGGAGTCCGGCACCCGCCTCACATAAGCTCTTCACAAGGCTCGCGCATCTTCCTTACGCTTGGGTCCCGTTCACCGTATCGGGGCTCTTGCGCACCTAAGGGACATATGCAAGAGACGCAGATCACAGTGACGCGAACGTAACCATCGAAGGGGTTCGAGGGTCTAAGTTGGCGATGTCAGGCAGCGTCTTGGGGGGCGCCACCTGGCATCTGGGGATGTCTTGGGGGACTTTCCCAGAGATGCGTTGCCGGGACACGTACACCGGGAAGCTTTGAGCGGCCCTCCCGGGCGTGCGCTGTCCCGGCAGACCGCACACAGCAGCACTCAGCAGCACTCAGCAGCACTCAGCAGCACTCAGCAGTAGCAGAGCAACCAGTAGTACGGCGAGTTCTGCTCGTTGTGCTCAACACAGCGATTCAGGCGCTGTCCTCACAGACGCCCGGCCGGATCCCGTGGGGGGAATCCGCACCGGGACATGGGAAGGCGCCCTGGCCGTCGGCCCGTGGGGGGACTGACGCCGGGGCGCCTTCTGCTGTTCGCGCTCACGCGAGACGCGTCCGGTCGCCTTCGGACGCCTCCGGACGCGGAAGAGCCCCGTACCGCTCGGGGCGGCGCGGGGCTCGACGAGTGCGCTGCGGGGGTGCTGGACGCTCAGCGCTCCTCGACCGGGACGAAGTCGCGCTCGACGACGCCCGTGTAGATCTGGCGCGGGCGGCCGATGCGGGAACCCGGCTCCTTGATCATCTCGTGCCACTGGGCGATCCAGCCCGGCAGGCGGCCGAGGGCGAACAGGACCGTGAACATCTCGGTCGGGAAGCCCATGGCCCGGTAGATCAGACCGGTGTAGAAGTCGACGTTCGGGTAGAGGCTGCGCGAGACGAAGTAGTCGTCGGAGAGCGCGTGCTCCTCCAGCTTCAGGGCGATGTCCAGCAGCTCGTCGGACTTGCCGAGGGCGGAGAGCACGTCGTGCGCGGCGGCCTTGATGATCTTGGCGCGCGGGTCGAAGTTCTTGTAGACCCGGTGGCCGAAGCCCATCAGGCGGACGCCGTCCTCCTTGTTCTTCACCTTGCGGATGAAGGAGTCGACGTCGCCGCCGGAGTCGCGGATGCCCTCGAGCATCTCCAGCACCGACTGGTTGGCGCCGCCGTGCAGCGGGCCCCACAGGGCGTTGATGCCGGCGGAGATCGAGGCGAACATGTTCGCCTGCGAGGAGCCGACCAGGCGGACCGTGGAGGTCGAGCAGTTCTGCTCGTGGTCCGCGTGCAGGATCAGCAGCTTGTCCAGGGCGGCGACGACCGTCGGGTCGAGCTCGTACTCCTGCGCCGGGACCGAGAAGGTCATGCGCAGGAAGTTCTCGACGTAACCGAGGTCGTTGCGCGGGTAGACGAACGGGTGGCCGATCGACTTCTTGTACGCGTAGGCCGCGATCGTCGGAAGCTTGGCGAGCAGCCGGATCGTGGAGAGGTTGCGCTGACGCTCGTCGAACGGGTTGTGGCTGTCCTGGTAGAAGGTCGACAGCGCCGAGACGACCGACGACAGCATGGCCATCGGGTGGGCGTCGCGCGGGAAGCCCTTGTAGAAGTTCTTGACGTCCTCGTGCAGCAGGGTGTGCTGCGTGATCTCGTCCTTGAACGCGGCCAGCTGGTCGACGGTCGGCAGCTCACCGTTGATCAGCAGGTAGGCGACCTCCACGAAGGAGGAGCGCTCGGCCAGCTGCTCGATCGGGTAGCCGCGGTACCGGAGGATGCCCGCCTCGCCGTCCAGATACGTAATGGCGGATTTGTAGGCGGCGGTGTTGCCGTAACCGCTGTCCAGCGTCACCAGACCGGTCTGGGCGCGGAGCTTCCCGATGTCGAAGCCCTTGTCGCCGACGGTGCTGTCGATCACCGGGTAGGTGTACTCGCCATCGCCGTACCGCAGTACTACCGAGTTGTTGGTGTGCTCGCTCACGTCTTCCCTCACCGACGTAGTGCCTCATCTTCGAGGTGCCCTGACTGTCTCTACCATCCCCCACTTGGCTCAGGAGAGTGCACTCGGGGTCGACCATCGGGCCTATCGGCGGCACTCAGTGCCGCCAACTTGCTCATCCTGCCCCCTCTCGACCCCTTCCGGAAGTGCTGTGTGACCTTTCCGACTCGTTTGATCGATCATTTTTTTCACACCCGTCGAGAGGTTCACCGGAGGGTTTCAGGCCCGGGAGCCCGCCAGCCGGAAGTCGAGCGCCGTGCAGCGCCGGCCGGCCGACACCGTGCGCACCGCCTGCCCGATCGCCCTGCGCGAACCGACAAGGACGACGAGCTTCTTCGCCCGGGTGACCGCCGTGTACAGCAGGTTCCGCTGCAGCATCATCCAGGCGCCGGTCGTCACCGGGATCACCACCGCCGGGTACTCGCTGCCCTGGGAGCGGTGGATGGTCACCGCGTAGGCGTGGGCGAGTTCGTCCAGTTCGTCGAATTCGTACGGGACCTCCTCGTCCTCGTCCGTCAGCACGGTGAGGCGCTGGTCCACCGGGTCGAGCGAGGTGACCACGCCCACGGTGCCGTTGAAGACACCGTTCTCACCCTTGTCGTAATTGTTGCGAATCTGCGTGACCTTGTCGCCGACGCGGAAGACGCGACCGCCGAACCGCTTCTCGGGCACGTCCGGGCGGCCGGGGGTGACGGCCTGCTGGAGCAGCCCGTTCAGCGTGCCGGCGCCGGCGGGGCCCCGGTGCATGGGCGCGAGGACCTGCACGTCCCGGCGCGGGTCGAGCCCGAACTTCGCCGGGATGCGGCGGGCCGCGACGTCCACCGTGAGGCGCCCCGCCTCCTCCGTGTCGTCCTCGACGAAGAGGAAGAAGTCCTTCATGCCGTCGGTGAGCGGGTGCTGCCCGGCGTTGATCCGGTGCGCGTTGGTCACCACGCCGGACTGCTGGGCCTGGCGGAAGACGCGGGTGAGGCGGACGGCGGGGACGGGGCTGCCGTCGGCGAGCAGGTCGCGCAGCACCTCCCCGGCGCCGACGCTGGGCAACTGGTCGACATCCCCGACGAAGAGGAGGTGGGCACCCGGCGGCACGGCCTTGACCAGCTTGTTGGCGAGGAGGAGGTCGAGCATCGAGGCCTCGTCGACCACCACGAGGTCGGCGTCCAGCGGCCGGTCACGGTCGTAGGCCGCGTCGCCGCCGGGCTTGAGCTCCAGCAGGCGGTGGACGGTGGACGCCTCGGCGCCGGTCAGCTCGGCGAGGCGCTTGGCGGCGCGGCCGGTCGGAGCTGCGAGGACGACCTTCGCCTTCTTGGCGCGGGCCAGCTCGACGATGGAGCGGACCGTGAAGGACTTGCCGCATCCCGGCCCGCCGGTGAGGACGGCGACCCTCTCGGTCAGCGCCAGCTTGACGGCCGCCTCCTGCTCCGGAGCGAGGTCGGCGCCGGTACGGCGCTTGAGCCATCCCAGCGCCTTGTCCCAGGCCACGTCCCGGAAGCCGGGCATCCGGTCCTCGTCGGTGCGCAGCAGGCGCAGCAGCTGGGCGGAGAGGGCGAGCTCGGCACGGTGGAACGGGACGAGGTAGACGGCGGTGACGGGGTCGCCGCCCTCCGGGTCGGGGACCTTCTCGCGTACGACCCCGGGGTCCTCTCCGTCGTCCTCCGGCTCGGCGGCCAACTCGGCGAGGCACTCGATGACCAGGCCGGTGTCCACCTGGAGCAGCTTGACCGCGTCGGCGATCAGCTTCTCCTCGGGGAGGTAGCAGTGCCCCTGGTCGGTGGCCTGCGACAGGGCGTACTGGAGGCCGGCCTTCACCCGGTCCGGGCTGTCGTGCGGGATGCCGACGGACTGGGCGATCTTGTCCGCGGTGAGGAAGCCGATGCCCCAGACGTCGGCGGCGAGGCGGTAGGGCTGGTTCTTCACCACGGAGATCGAGGCGTCGCCGTACTTCTTGTAGATGCGGACGGCGATGGAGGTGGACACCTCGACGGTCTGGAGGAAGAGCATGACCTCCTTGATCGCCTTCTGCTCCTCCCAGGCGTCGGCGATCTTCTTCGTCCGCTTGGGCCCGAGGCCGGGGACCTCGATGAGCCGCTTGGGCTCCTCCTCGATGATCTGGAGGGTGTCCAGGCCGAAGTGCTGGGTGATGCGGTCGGCGAAGACCGGTCCGATGCCCTTGACCAGGCCCGAGCCGAGGTAGCGCCGGATGCCCTGGACGGTGGCCGGGAGAAGGGTCGTGTAGTTCTCCACGTGGAACTGCTTGCCGTACTGGGGGTGGGACCCCCAGCGGCCCTCCATCCGCAGGGACTCCCCGACCTGGGCACCGAGCAGCGCGCCGACGACCGTGAGCAGGTCGCCGGCGCCTCTGCCGGTGTCGACGCGGGCGACCGTGTAGCCGTTCTCCTCGTTGGCGTACGTGATGCGCTCGAGGACGCCTTCGAGGGTGGCGAGTCGCCGTTCACCGGGGGCCGCGGGGGGCTGGTTGGGCATGATCCGACGGTACCGGTGGGCTGTGACAGGGCGGCCGGAGAGTCGCCTTCTCCGTACTCTGGGCTCATGGACTACGCCAGGATGCGCGCCATCGCCGCGGAGCTCGGGGCCTACTCGGAGCAGCTCGAGGGGTCGTGGAGTGTCGAGATCGGGCCGTCCGGTCCGATACTGGCGATGATGTGCCCGTCGAAGCGCCACGAGGGGACTGTCCGCCGCATCTGCAAGCAGTTGGACGCGCAACTGCCCCGCACCCACCCCGGTCACATCTGCGCGAACGGACCCGAGATCGAGCACCCGGCCATCGGGCGCATGCGCCGACCCGATGCCGTGGTGATCCCCGAGGCCACCCTCGACGAAGAGGGCCTGGCCGTCGACGCGACGCAGGTGCTGGCCGCCGTCGAGATCGTCTCACCGTCCAACCCGGGCAACGACTACGACGAGAAGCTGGCCGAATACCCGGCCATGGGCATCCCGCACTACATGATCGTCGACCCGCGCACCGGCACGATCGAGGTCCACTCCGAGCCGTGCAAGGGCCGCTACAGCAGCAAGGAGCCGTACATCTTCGGCGACTCGGTGCCGTTCGGGCCCTGGACGGTGGAGACGTCGGAGTTCCGCAGGTACGGCAGGGACGGTTAGGCCGGTTTCGTCGGACTCCTCGGATTCCTCGGATTCCTCGGATTCCTGCGATTCCTGCGATTCCTCGGACAGTACGGGTCACAGCGCGGCGAACAGCCCTGCCAGTGGGGCGGGTGTGCGGGCGGGGTCCAGGGCCTCGACGAGGACGCGGCCGTAGTGGATCTTGCGGCCCTTCTTCGTGCCCAGGAAGCGACGGAGCTGTTGCCGGGCGGTGCGGCCCTGCTGGGCGGGCTGACGGAGGAAGGTCTGCAGGGGGCGGAGGTCGCCCTCCGTCTCGATGAGCTCCCTCACCCGCTCCTCACCGAGCGCCCGGATGAGTTCGTCCTCCAGGTCGGCCGTGCAGACGAAGAGGTCGTGCGCGTCGGCGTTCGCGCGGTCCAGGGCGCGGACGTAGTAGCCCCGTTCCCGTTCGTCGCACAGGCCCGTGAGGCGGAGGTCCAGGCCGGACGGGCCGAGGAGGCCGGCGAAGCGGCCGACACTCATCGCACCGCCCATCGCGAGGACGCAGATGCCCTCCGCCGCCAGGTCCCGGCCGTGGTGCGCGGCCAGTGCGTCGACCGCCGCCGTGTCGCTCGGCCCCTCGAGCAGCACCGCCGTCCGGACGGACAGGCGCCCGGCCAGTTCGTGTGCGGGGCCTGCCGGGCCATCCGCCGCCCACGCCGTGACCGCGTCCCGGAACGATGCCATGTCCGCCATGGCACGAGTCTGCTTCCTCTCCGGCCACGGCGGTAGTGGATTTCGCAGCCGACGACGGACGTGCGTCCAACGGAGCCGACGCCGGGTCCCTCGCCCGGCTCGCCGCCGGATGGCGGTCGGACAGCGGTCGGAGGTCTCGTGCGGGACCGAGGGGACGGCGTCGGGAGGGTCAACGGCGAACTGACCGTCGTCCACGACGGCTTCGAGCCCGGGAGCACCGCCCGCGAGATGATCCAGCACGGCTGGCCGGCCCTCCTCTCCAGCCTCAAGACCCTGCTGGAGACCGGCGACGCGCTCCCGGATCCCGCGTAGGCGACCGTGGGCGACCGCCCGCTCAGGGGTGGTCGGGAGGCCCGCTCAGCGGTGCAGGGCGGTCTCCCGCCGCATGTGCGTGAGCTTCTCGGGGTTGCGCACGGCGTAGAGGCCGGTGATGAGGCCGTCGTCGAAGCGCACCGCCATCACGGTGTCGAGCGCGCCGTCGAGTCGGAGGATCAGGGCCGGGTGGCCGTTGACCTGGGCCGGTGCCAGGGAGACCTCGGCGGCCTGCTTGATCAGCCCGCCGACCATGAGGCGGGCCACCTTGTCGGCCCCCGTGACGGGCCGCAGGACGGCCTGCTTGATGCCCCCGCCGTCGCCCAGCAGGACGACGTCCGGCGCGAGGATGTCGAGCAGGCCCTGCAGGTCCCCCGTCTGGACCGCGCGCCGGAACGCCTCGAGCGCGCCCCGGGTCTCCGTCGGGGAGACGACCCCGCGCGGCCGGCGTGCCGCGACGTGCGCGCGTGCCCGGTGGGCGGTCTGCCGGACGGCGGCCGGGCTCTTGTCGACGGCTTCGGCGATCTCCTCGTACTCCAGGTCGAAGACCTCGCGCAGCACGAACACCGCTCGTTCGGTCGGCGTGAGCGTCTCCAGGACCAGCATCATCGCCATCGAGACGCTGTCGGCGAGCTCGATGTCCTCGGCCACGTCGGGCGCGGTGAGCAGCGGCTCGGGCAGCCAGGAGCCGACGTAGGACTCCTTGCGGCGGCCGAGCGTGCGCAGCCGGCTCAGCGCCTGGCGGGTGGTGATGCGGACCAGGTAGGCGCGCCGGTCGCGCACCGCGCCGAGATCGACGCCCGCCCACCGCAGCCAGGTCTCCTGGAGGACGTCCTCCGCGTCGGCGGCCGAGCCGAGCATCTCGTAGGCGACGGTGAAGAGCAGGTTTCGGTGGGTGACGAAGGCCTCGGTGGCGGGGTCCGTGTGTCCGCCGCCGCGCCGCTCGGTCGTGGTCGTGGTCGTGTCGTCCTGTGGGTCCTGTGGGTCCTGTGCGTGCCCGCTGTGTCCGCTCATCACCGGCTGCTCCCGCTTGTGTGCTCCCGACGGTGTCACGCGCACAGGACGCCGGACGCCGCCGTCGTGTGACATCCCTCGACGGTGGCTCACGTCACACCGGTGCCCCGTCACAGGAACCGGGGCGTCGGCATCTTGTGTGCGTCAGTGCACCACCACGAGTGAGGACGAGGTCATGGACACCCGATTCAACCTGTTCGAGAACGAGGTCGGCAGCCGGTTCGCCAAGCGGTTCGCAGGTGCCGGGCTGGTGGTCCAGCAGTCGTCGCTGCCGAAGTCCACGCAGGAGCTGGTGTCGCTGCGCGCCAGCCAGATCAACGGCTGCGGTCACTGCATCGACATGCACACCAAGGAGGCCGCGGCCGCCGGTGAGAGCGCGGTCCGGCTCCACCTGGTCGCCGCCTGGCGCGAGTCCACCGTGTTCACCGAGGCCGAGCGGGCCGCGCTGGCGCTCGCGGAGGAGGGCACCCGGCTCGCCGACGCCCAGCAGGGCGTGTCCGACGAGACCTGGGCCCAGGTGCGCAAGCACTACGACGACGACCAGATCGCCGCGCTGGTCTCCCTGGTCGCCCTGATCAACGCGGCCAACCGGCTCGCCGTGATCACGCACCAGCGGGGAGGCTCCTACCAGCCCGGCATGTTCGCCGCCGCGTTCGACTGACCGGCGCAACACGGCCTGTCTGGGCCGGGCTGAGCTCGGCTCCGGATCGACTCGGCCCGGCTCCGGATCGGCTCAGCGCGGCCCAGCTCGCGTCGGCCCCGCCCAGCTCGACTCGGCCCAGCTCGACTCGGCCCGGCTCCGGATCGGCCCGGAGCCGGGCCGACGCATGCCCGGGGCGGTCGCGGTGCTCGCCTGGCGTACCTCGGCCGACCTGCAGGGGTCCGTGCGCCGCGCTCTCCTGCCGCCGCCCCGGGGCGGGGCCGCCGTCGCCGGGGGTGGTGGGCTCACGTGCCCCCAGCGGCCGGCGCAGGGGTCGGGCCCACGTGCCGCCGGCGGGCGCCCCTGTGCAGGTGCTCGAGCCCGTACCGCGGCGGGCGTTGCCGCGCGGCCGGTCCGGTGACGTGATCCACCCCCTCCCGGGGGCGCCCACCGCTCCGGTCACGATTGGGTCTCGGCCGGCTTCCGGCTCTTGCCCCCGCCTCGTGTAATCGTTTCCAATCCTCCTTGTAATCGATTCCACAAGGAGGTGGAACGACGATGGCGAGCATCAAGGACGTCGCCGCCGAAGCGGGCGTGTCCGTCGCGACGGTCTCGCGTGTCCTCAACGGACACCCGTCCGTCAGCCCGGACGCACGCACGCGCGTGCTGGCCGCCGTCGAGGCGCTGGGCTACCGCCCGAACGCCGTCGCCCGGTCGCTGCGCACCGCCCAGACCCGCACCCTCGGCCTGGTCATCAGCGACGTCATGAACCCGTACTTCACCGAGCTGGCCCGCTCCGTCGAGGAGGAGGCCCGCGCGCTCGGCTACAGCGTGATCATCGGCAACGCCGACGAGCGGCCCGACCTCCAGGACCACCACGTCACGACGCTGCTGGACCGCCGTATCGACGGGCTGCTCGTCTCCCCCACCGACGGCGGCTCGCCGCGGATGCTGGAGGCCGCCCGGGCCGGGACGCCGATGGTGTTCGTCGACCGCTGGATCCCCGGCGTGGACGTGCCCGTCGTCAGGTCGGACGGGCGGGCCGCCGTACGGGACCTCGTCGCGCACCTGCACGGGCTCGGGCACCGCCGGCTCGCGATCATCGCCGGGCCGGCCGCCACCACGACCGGACGCGAGCGCGTCGACGCCTTCCGCGAGGCGCTCGGCGCGTACGGGCTCCCCCTTCCCGACGCCTACATCGGCCAGGGCGACTTCCAGGCCGGCAGCGGGCGCCGGGTCACCGAGGGCTTCCTCGACCTGCCCGAGCCGCCCGAGGTCGTCTTCGCCGCCGACAACCTGATGGCACTGGGCGCGCTGGACGCCGTACGCGCGCGCGGGCTGCGGGTCCCCGAGGACATCGGCCTCGCCGCGTTCGACGACATCCCCTGGTTCGTGCACACCGCTCCGCCGGTCACCGCGATCGCCCAGCCCACGGGCGACCTCGGACGGGCGGCCGTGCGCGCGCTGGTCGACCGCATCGAGGGCCGGACCGGTGAGTCCGTCACCCTGCCGGCGCGGCTCGTCGTGCGCCGCTCGTGCGGCGAGCCGGCGCCCGCTCCGTCCCCCTCCCCTTCCCCCTCCCCCTCCCCCGTACAAAGGAGTACGCCGTGAGCAGCCGCAGTCCGGACGAGTTGCTGCGCATCGAGGGCATCCGCAAGACCTTCCCCGGCGTGGTGGCGCTCGACAGCGTCGACTTCGACCTGCGCCGGGGCGAGGTGCACGTGCTCCTCGGTGAGAACGGCGCGGGCAAGAGCACCCTCATCAAGATGCTCTCCGGTGCCTACACGCCCGACGCCGGGCGGATCCTGGCCGGCGGCGAGGAGGTGCGCATCCACGGTGCGCAGGACTCCGAGCGCCTCGGGATCGCCACCATCTACCAGGAGTTCAACCTCGTCCCCGATCTGACCGTCGCCGAGAACATCTTCCTGGGGCGCCAGCCGCGCCGCCTCGGGATGATCGACCGGAAGAAGATGGACGCGGACGCCGAAGTGCTGCTGGAGCGGGTCGGCGTGAACGTGTCGCCCCGCGCGCGCGTGCGTGAACTCGGCATCGCCCGACTCCAGATGGTCGAGATCGCCAAGGCGCTCAGCCTGAACGCGCGCGTGCTCATCATGGACGAGCCGACGGCCGTGCTCACCTCCGAGGAGGTCGAGAAGCTGTTCGCCATCGTGCGGCGGCTGCGCGAGGACGGCGTCGGCATCGTGTTCATCACGCACCACCTGGAGGAGATCGCCGCCCTCGGGGACCGGGTCACCGTGATCCGGGACGGCCGCAGTGTCGGGCAGGTGCCCGCCTCCACGCCCGAGGACGAGCTCGTACGGCTCATGGTCGGGCGGTCGATCGAGCAGCAGTACCCGCGCGAACGCGCCGACGCCGGAGAGGCGTTGCTCAAGGTGGAGGGGCTGACGCGCGACGGCGTCTTCCACGACGTCGGCTTCGAGGTGCGCGCCGGTGAGGTCGTCGGCATCGCGGGGCTCGTCGGTGCCGGGCGGACGGAGGTCGTCCGGGCCGTGTTCGGAGCGGACCCGTACGACGCGGGGTCCGTGCACGTCGGGGGCAGCCGGCTCCGCCGCCACGACGTGAACGCCGCCATGGCGGCCGGTATCGGGCTCGTGCCCGAGGACCGCAAGGGCCAGGGCCTCGTCCTGGACGCCTCCGTCGAGGAGAACCTCGGACTGGTCACCCTCCGCTCCACCTCCCGCGCGGGGGTCGTCGACCTCAAAGGGCAGCACGCGTCGGCGGAGCGGATCGCCGGGCAGCTCGGTGTGCGGATGGCCGGTCTCGGCCAGCACGTGCGCACCCTCTCCGGCGGCAACCAGCAGAAGGTCGTCATCGGCAAGTGGCTGCTGGCCGACACCAAGGTGCTGATCCTCGACGAGCCGACGCGCGGCATCGACGTCGGCGCCAAGGTCGAGATCTACCAGCTCATCAACGAACTCACCGCCGCCGGCGCCGCCGTCCTGATGATCTCCAGCGATCTGCCCGAGGTGCTCGGCATGAGCGACCGGGTGCTGGTCATGGCCCAGGGACGCATCGCGGGCGAGCTGCCCGCCGACCGGGCCACCCAGGACGCCGTGATGGCGCTCGCCGTAAGTACCCCTCCCAGCAACGGAACGGAGGCCTCCCGTGGCCACTGACACGCTCAAGAGCAAGCCGGGCGCGCAGGGCGGCGCCGCGGCCGGTCTGCGCCGGCTGCTGCTCGACAACGGCGCGCTGACCGCGCTGATCGTCCTCGTCGTCGCCATGTCGGCGCTGTCCGGGGACTTCCTGACCGCCGACAACCTGCTGAACGTCGGCGTCCAGGCCGCCGTCACCGCGATCCTCGCCTTCGGCGTCACCTTCGTCATCGTCTCCGCGGGCATCGACCTGTCCGTCGGCTCGGTCGCCGCGCTGTCGGCCACCGTGCTGGCCTGGAGCGCCACCGAGGCCGGGATGCCGGTCGTGCTGGCGGTGGTGCTGGCCGTCGCGACGGGCATCGCCTGCGGTCTGGTGAACGGCTTCCTCATCTCGTACGGGAAGCTGCCGCCGTTCATCGCGACGCTGGCCATGCTGTCGGTGGGGCGCGGTCTGTCGCTGGTCATCTCGCAGGGTTCGCCGATCGCCTTCCCCGACTCGGTCTCCCACCTGGGCGACACGCTCGGCGGGTGGCTGCCGGTGCCGGTGCTCGTGATGATCCTGATGGGGCTGGTCACGGCCTTCGTCCTGGGCCGGACCTACATCGGCCGTTCCATGTACGCCATCGGCGGCAACGAGGAGGCCGCGCGGCTGTCCGGCCTGCGGGTCAGGCGGCAGAAGCTCGCCATCTACGCGTTCTCCGGGCTGTTCGCCGCAGCCGCGGGCATCGTGCTCGCCTCGCGGCTCTCCTCCGCGCAGCCGCAGGCCGCGCAGGGCTACGAACTCGACGCCATCGCCGCCGTCGTCATCGGCGGTGCCTCGCTGGCCGGCGGCACCGGCAAGGCGTCGGGCACGCTGATCGGCGCGCTGATCCTCGCGGTGCTGCGCAACGGGCTCAACCTGCTGTCCGTCTCCGCGTTCTGGCAGCAGGTCGTCATCGGTGTGGTCATCGCGCTGGCGGTGCTGCTGGACACCCTGCGCCGCAAGGCGGGGGCGACCACGCCCGCGGCCGGGGCCGGCGGGGGCGACAAGGGCAAGCAGGCGTTGACGTACGTGATCGCGGCGGTCGTCGCGGTGGCCGTCGTCGGCGCGACCTCGCTGCTGCACAACGGCTCCTCGGACGGGAAGACCCAGAAGATCGGTCTGTCGCTGTCGACCCTCAACAACCCGTTCTTCGTGCAGATCCGGGCGGGCGCCGAGGAGGAGGCGGAGAAGCTGGGCGTGGACCTGACGGTCACGGACGCGCAGAACGACGCCTCGCAGCAGGCCAACCAGCTCCAGAACTTCGTCAGCGGGGGCCTCGCCTCGGTCGTCGTCAACCCGGTGGACTCCGACGCGGCGGGCCCCTCCGTCCGCTCGGCGAACAAGGCCGACATCCCCGTGATCGCGGTGGACCGCGGCGTCAACAAGGCGGACACGGCCGCGCTGGTCGCCTCCGACAACGTCGAGGGCGGCGAACTGGGCGCCAGGGCGCTCGCCGAGAAGCTCGGCGGCAAGGGCACGATCGTCATCCTGCAGGGCCAGGCGGGCACCTCCGCCAGCCGGGAGCGCGGGGCGGGCTTCGCTGCCGGTCTCAAGGCCTACCCGGGCATCAAGGTCGTCGCCAAGCAGCCCGCGGACTTCGACCGCACCAAGGGCCTGGACGTGATGACCAACCTGCTCCAGGCTCACCCCGACGTCGACGGCGTCTTCGCGGAGAACGACGAGATGGCGCTCGGCGCGATCAAGGCGCTCGGTTCCAAGGCCGGCAAGTCGGTCCAGGTCGTCGGCTTCGACGGCACCCCGGACGGGCTGAAGGCGGTGCAGGGCGGCACGTTGTTCGCGTCCGTGGCGCAGCAGCCGAAGGAACTGGGCAGGATCGCCGTGCAGAACGCGCTCCGGGCGGCCGAGGACGAGAAGGTGGAGACGATGGTGAAGGTGCCGGTGAAGGTGGTCACCAAGGAGAACGTGGCCGGCTTCGAGGGCTGACGCGGGCGCACGGAAGCAGCACGGGAGCAGCACGGGCGGGCGGTCACGGCGACCGCCCGCCCCTCACTCGAATTCACTCGGGTTCACACGGATCCACTCGGGTTCACTCGGATCCGCTTGGGTTCACTCGGATCAGTCGGATCGGAGAGCGATTCATGTACGACTACGACCTCCTGGTCGTGGGGTCGGCCAACGCCGACCTCGTGATCGGCGTCGAGCGGCGGCCGGGGGCCGGGGAGACGGTGCTCGGTTCCGACCTGGCCGTCCACCCGGGCGGCAAGGGCGCGAACCAGGCGGTGGCCGCCGCCCGGCTCGGGGCGCGTACGGCCCTGCTGGCCCGGGTCGGTGACGACGCGTACGGCAGGCTGCTGCTGGACTCGCAGCGGGCGGCCGGTGTCGACACGGTCGGCGTCCTGGTGGGCGGGGCCCCGACCGGCGTCGCGCTGATCACCGTCGACCCGTCCGGGGACAACAGCATCGTGGTCTCGCCGGGCGCCAACGGCCGCCTGGCACCCGGCGACGTCAGCGCCGCCGCGAGCCTCTTCCACGCCTCCCGCGTGGTCTCGGCGCAGTTGGAGGTCCCGCTGGAGACGGTCGTGGAGGTGGTCCGGAGTCTGGCGCCGGACAGCCGCTTCGTGCTGAACCCGTCGCCGCCGCGTCCGCTCCCCGCGGAGGTGCTGGCGGCCTGCGACCCGCTGATCGTCAACGAGCACGAGGCCAGGGTGATCCTCGGCGAGTCCTGTGTGAGCGAACGCCCCGAGGACTGGGCCCGCATCCTGCTGGCCAAGGGGCCGCGCTCGGTGGTCGTGACGCTGGGCGCGGAGGGCGCGCTGGTGGCGTCGGCCGCCGAGGGAGTCTCCCACGTCCCGTCCGTGAAGGTGGACGCGGTGGACACGACCGGCGCGGGCGACGCGTTCACCGCGGCGCTGGCCTGGCGGCTCGGCACGGGCGCCTCACTGGCCGAGGCGGCGGCGTACGCGGCCCGGGTGGGCGCGGCGGCCGTCACGAAGGCGGGGGCGCAGGCGTCGTACCCGACGGCGGCGGAGGCCGAGGCGCTGTGAGCGAGGGGACCGTGACGCAGGAAGCCGTGACGGGGGAAGCCGTGACGGGGGAAGCGCTGTGAAGAAGGCCGGGATACTCAACCGCCATCTGTCCGCGGCCCTGGCCGAACTCGGCCACGGCGACGGGGTCCTGGTCTGCGACGCGGGCATGCCGATCCCGGACGGACCGCGCGTCGTCGACCTGGCGTTCCGCGCCGGGGTGCCCTCCTTCGCGGAGGTGCTGGACGGCCTGCTCGCCGAGCTGGTGATCGAGGGGGCGACGGCGGCGACGGAGGTCCGGGAGGCCAACGCGGAGGCCGCCGCGCTGCTCGGCGGGTACTTCCCCGCCCTGGACCTGGTCCCGCACGAACGCCTCAAGGAACTGTCCGCGGGAGCACGGCTCGTGGTCCGTACCGGGGAGGCCCGGCCGTACGCGAACGTGCTGCTGCGGTGCGGGGTCTTCTTCTGACCACCGGGAGGGCTTCAAGGGGGGCCCGGTCGACGACCGGGCCCCCCCTCGGCGTTCCCTCCCCGTCCCCTTCAGAACCCCGTGATCCCCCCGAGGTCCCCCCAGGTCCCCCCTCGGACCCCCATGGGTTCTGATGCCGAGTACGACCCGCTGAGCGTCGGAACGGTTGCGCGGGTCGCCGGGATTATTCCTCCGTCCCCGTCTCCCCCGCGTGCGCGGCGAACCGTGCCGCCGTCTCGGCGAGCACCTCACGCCCGTCCCGCGCCCACAGCGCCTCGTTGAACAGCTCGACCTCGATGGCGCCGGTGTACCCGGCGGCGTCCACGTACCCCTTCCACTCCCGCATGTCGATCGCGCCGTCCCCGATCTGGCCGCGGCCGTTGAGGACGCCCTCGGGCAGCGGGGTGGTCCAGTCGGCGAGCTGGAAGGTGTGGATGCGGCCGCCCGCCCCGGCCCGGGCGATCTGCTCGGGCGCCCGGTCGTCCCACCAGATGTGGTACGTGTCGACCGTGACGCCGACCTGGTTCGCGGGGAAGCGCTCGGCGATGTCCAGCGCCTGGGCGAGGGTGGAGACCACGCAGCGGTCGGAGGCGAACATGGGGTGCAGCGGCTCGATGGCGAGGCGGACCCCGCGCTCGGCCGCGTAGGGGCCGAGGACCGCGAGGGCGTCCGCGATGCGCTCACGGGCCCCGCGCAGGTCCTTGCTGTCGAAGGGGAGTCCGCCGGAGACCAGCACGAGCGTGTCCGTGCCGAGGGTGGCGGCCTCGTCGATCGCGGCGTGGTTGTCGCCCATCGCCTCGGCCCGCTCGACGGGGTCGATCGCCGTGAGGAAGCCGCCCCGGCACAGGGTGGTGACGCTCAGGCCCGCGTCCCGCACGAGCTTGGCGGCGGCCTCCACACCGTACTTCTGCACCGGCTCACGCCACAGGCCGACGCCCCCGATGCCCAGCTCCTGGCAGGCGTCGACCAGTTCCGGAAGCGAGAGCTGCTTCACGGTCATCTGGTTGATGGAGAAACGGGACAGCTGGTCGTTCATCAGTTCACCCCGTACAGCGCGAGCAGGTTCCTCATCCGCTCCTCGGCGAGCTTCGGGTCCGGGAACAGGCCGAGGCCGTCGGCGAGTTCGTAGGCCCGCGCGAGGTGCGGCAGGGAGCGGGCCGACTGGAGGCCGCCGACCATCGTGAAGTGGCCCTGGTGGCCCGCCAGCCAGGCCAGGAAGACCACGCCGGTCTTGTAGAAGCGGGTCGGGGCCTGGAAGAGGTGGCGGGAGAGTTCGACGGTGGGGTCGAGGAGGGCGCGGAAGCCCTCCGTGTTCCCGGTGTCGAGGACGCGGACCGCCTCGGCCGCCAGCGGGCCCAGCGGGTCGAAGATGCCGAGCAGGGCGTGGCTGAAGCCCTGCTCGTCGCCGGCGATCAGCTCGGGGTAGTTGAAGTCGTCGCCGGTGTAGCAGCGCACCCCCTGCGGGAGGCGGCGGCGCAGGTCGATCTCGCGCTGGGCGTCCAGGAGGGAGACCTTGATGCCGTCGACCTTGTCGGGGTGGGCGGCGATGACCTCCAGGAAGGTGTCCGTCGCCGCGTCGAGGTCGGGCGAGCCCCAGTAGCCCTCCA
Organism: Streptomyces lancefieldiae; assembly: GCF_031845825.1. Classification (NCBI taxonomy): domain Bacteria; kingdom Bacillati; phylum Actinomycetota; class Actinomycetes; order Kitasatosporales; family Streptomycetaceae; genus Streptomyces; species Streptomyces lancefieldiae. The sequence continues at coordinate 103,902 of NZ_JAVRFH010000022.1, forward strand.
GGGCCGGGTCGAACATCGGGCCGAGCCAGTGCAGGACGACCGGTTCGGCGGCCTGGCGGAGCAGGTGCCCGTAGACCTCCAGGTAGTCCTCGGGGCTCTTCGCCGTCGCGGCCAGGGCGCGGGAGGCCATCAGGATGGCCTGGGCGCCCGACTCCTCGACGACGGCGAGCTGCTCCTCGTACGCCGCCCTGACCTCGTCGAGGGTGCCGGCGGTGAGCTGGTCGGTGCCGACGCCGCAGGCGATGCGGCCGCCGACCGCCCTGGCCTCGGCGGCGGAGCGGCGGATCAGTTCCGCCGCTCCGGCCCAGTCCAGGCCCATGCCGCGCTGGGCGGTGTCCATCGCCTCGGCGACGCCGAGCCCGTGGGACCACAGGTGGCGGCGGAAGGCGAGGGTGGCGTCCCAGTCGACGGCGGCGGGTCCGTCGGGCGTGGTGTCCGCGCAGGGGTCGGCGACGACGTGCGCGGCCGAGAAGACCGTACGGGAGGTGAAAGCGCTTCCCCCGGAAATGGCCAGGGGTTCGGTGCGCGGCTCGTAGGCGCGCAGGGTGCCGTTCGCGTCGGGCAGGTGGAGGGTCACAGCGCGATCTCCGGTACGTCGAGGCGGCGGCCCTCGGCGGAGGACTTCAGGCCCAGTTCGGCGAGCTGGACGCCGCGGGCGCCGGCCAGCAGGTCCCAGTGGTAGGGGGCGTCGGCGTAGACGTGGCGCAGGAACAGCTCCCACTGGGCCTTGAAGCCGTTGTCGAACTCGCCGTTGTCCGGGACCTCCTGCCACTGGTCGCGGAAGACCTCGGTGGCGGGGATGTCCGGGTTCCAGACCGGCTTGGGGGTGGCGGAGCGGTGCTGGACGCGGCAGTTGCGCAGGCCGGCGACCGCGGAGCCCTCGGTGCCGTCGACCTGGAACTCCACCAGCTCGTCGCGGTTGACGCGGACCGCCCAGGACGAGTTGATCTGGGCGATCGCGCCGCCGTCGAGCTCGAAGACGCCGTACGCGGCGTCGTCGGCGGTGGCGTCGTAGGGCTTGCCGTTCTCGTCCCAGCGCTGCGGGATGTGGGTGGCGGTGAGGGCCTGGACGGACTTCACGCGGCCGAACAGCTCGTGCATCACGTACTCCCAGTGCGGGAACATGTCGACGACGATGCCGCCGCCGTCCTCGGCGCGGTAGTTCCAGGAGGGGCGCTGGGCGTCCTGCCAGTCGCCCTCGAAGACCCAGTAGCCGAACTCGCCGCGCACGGACAGGATCCGGCCGAAGAAGCCGCCGTCGATGAGGCGCTTGAGCTTGAGCAGGCCGGGGAGGAAGAGCTTGTCCTGGACGACGCCGTGCTTGATCCCGGCGTCGTTCGCCAGGCGGGCGAGTTCCAGGGCGCCGTCCAGACCGGTCGCCGTCGGCTTCTCGGTGTAGATGTGCTTGCCCGCGGCGATCGCTTTCCTGATCGCCTCCTCGCGGGCCGAGGTCACCTGGGCGTCGAAGTAGATCTCGACGCTCTCGTCGGCGAGGACCGCGTCCACGTCCGTCGAGACGTGCTCCAGGCCGTGCCGCTCGGCGAGCGCCCTGAGCGCGTGCTCGCGGCGGCCGACCAGGATCGGCTCCGGCCACAGCACGGTGCCGTCGCCGAGATCGAGGCCGCCCTGTTCGCGGAGGGCCAGGATGGAGCGGACGAGGTGCTGTCGGTAGCCCATGCGCCCGGTCACACCGTTCATGGCGATACGCACCGTCTTGCGTGTCACGTCATTCCCTTCGTACGAACAATGCGGCAAGCCGTACAGCAAGCGCTTTCTATGTATACCGAAGCTAGCCTGTGGACGGTGGTCCGGACAAGAGCGTGGTCCGGGTGAGTTGTTCGACGGAGCGAACGACGGCGGGCGGTGGCCGTAAGGTCACCCGGGACGGCGTTCGACAGGCGCGATGCGGAGGACGAGGACATGACGGTGACCCTGGCGGACGTGGCGGCCCGCGCCCAGGTCTCCCCCGCGACGGTGTCGCGCGTGCTGAACGGGAACTATCCCGTGGCCGCCACCACCCGGGACCGGGTGCTGAAGGCGGTCGACGAGCTGGACTACGTGCTCAACGGCCCGGCGAGCGCACTGGCGGCCGCGACGTCCGACCTGGTGGGCATCCTGGTCAACGACATCGCCGACCCCTTCTTCGGCATCATGGCCGGCGCCGTCCAGTCCGAGATCGGCGGGCCGGGCGGCAGAGCGGGCGGCGAGAGACTCGCCGTGGTCTGCAACACCGGCGGCGTCCCCGAGCGCGAACTGACCTACCTCACGCTGCTGCAACGGCAGCGGGCGGCGGCCGTCGTGCTGACCGGCGGGGCGATGGAGTACGGGGCGCACCAGGCGGCCGTGGCGACGAAGCTGCGCAAGCTGGTGGAGGCCGGGACGCGGGTCGTGCTGTGCGGGCGCCCGCCGGCCCCGGACACCGGGGCGATCGCGCTGACCTTCGACAACCGCGGGGGCGGCCGGCAGCTGACCGAGCACCTGATCGGGCTCGGCCACCGGCGGCTCGGCTACATCGCGGGACCCGAGGAGCGGACCACCACCCGGCACCGGCTGGAGGGGCACCGCGCCGCGCTCGCCGCGCACGGCATCGAGGAGGACCCCCGCTGGTCGGTCCACGGCCGCTACGACCGGCAGTCCGGCTACGAGGCCACACTCGAGCTGCTGCGCAGGGACCCGGAGCTGACGGCGGTCGTCGCCGCGAACGACTCCGTGGCGCTGGGGGCGTGCGCGGCGCTGCGCGACTCCGGGCTGCGGATCCCGGACGACGTCTCGGTGGCCGGCTTCGACGACCTGCCGTTCAGCATCGACGCGGTGCCCGCGCTGACGACGGTCCGGCTGCCGCTCGCGGAGGCGGGGGCGCGGGCGGGGCGCATCGCGATGGGGCGGGAGGACGCGCCGCCCGGGGGGATCGCGACGGTGCGGGGGGAGTTGATGGTGCGGGGGTCCTCCGGGGTTCCTCGGGGGTAGGACGCCGTCGCTCCGGGGTCCTCGGCGTTCGTACCGGCCTCGCCGGGGGCTACCTTTCGGCCTGGACGGCCTCGTCCTCGCACGCCGGACGGGCTGGATGCACCGCCGCGACGCGCTGCTGTCCGCGAGGAGGAGTGCGGTGCGGCGGGGCGGGTACGCTCCGGGGGCATGAAGCTGGCGTTCTCCACCCTCGGTGTCCCCGGCCTGCCCCTGACCGACGTCCTGGGGCTCGCGACCGCGCACGGCTACCACGGTGTCGAGTTGCGCACCCACCCCGAGGAACCGGTGCATCCAGGGCTGAGTCCGGACGAACGGGCCGCGGTGACGGCCCGGTTCAAGGAGGCGGGCGTCGAGCTGCTGGGCGTGGCGGGGTACGCGCGGGTCGCCGCCCCGGGTGACGACGAAGCCGTCGTCACCGAGATCCGTGCCCTGCTCGAGCTGGCCCGCGACCTGGGCGCCCCGTACGTCCGGGTCTTCCCCGGCGGCGGCACCGACCAGAGCCCCGAGGAGGCCGACGCGACGGCCGCCCGGCGGCTGGGCACGGCCGCCGAGTACGCCGCCGACCTGGGCGTGCGCGTCCTGCTGGAGACCCACGACTCGCACCGCACCGGCGCCGACGCCATGCGCGTCCTCGGCCTGGTCGGGCACCGCCAGGTCGGCGCCCTGTGGGACGTGATGCACACCTGGCTGGGCGGCGAGCAGCCCTCCGAGAGCTACCTGGCCCTCTCCCCGTACCTCGGCTACGTCCAGGTCAAGGACATCGCCTCCCCCGACGACACCACCCCGCTGCCGCTGGGCGCCGGTGTGCTGCCGCTCACCGAGGTGGTGGACGTCCTCTCCCGCCACGGCTGGGACGGCTGGCTGTGCTGGGAGTACGAGAAGCGGTGGTACGAGTCGGCCGCCCCGTTGCCCCCGTTGCTGGACGCGGGGCGCGAGCACCTCACCCGGCTGCTCAGCGACGCGGCGTGAGCGGGGGCACGGGCGCGGGCGTCGGCGCGGGCGGGAGTGTGGGCGTCGGCACCGCGGAACGCACCCGGCGCTCCAGCCGCTCCCGGCACTGCGGCCATTCCGCCGCCGTGATCGAGTAGATCGCGGAGTCGCGCAACCGGCCGTCCTCGCCCGGCGCCCAGGAGCGGGACCAGTTGCGCAGGACGCCCTCGAACCGGGCGCCGACCGATTCGATCGCGGCGCGGGAACGGTCGTTGCGGGCGTCGGTCTTCAGGTCGACCCGGGACACGTCCCAGACCTCGAAGGCGTGCCGGAACAGGAGCAGCTTGGCCTCGGCGTTCACGCCCGTGCCCTGGGACGAGCGGGCCAGCCAGGTGAAGCCGACCTCGATCGCGTCGAGGGCGTCGTCCGTCCGCCAGGACCGGGGTTCCCAGTAGGCGGTGGCGCCGACCGCCCGCCCGGTGGCGAGGGACACCTGGGCGTAGGGCGCCAGCCGTCCGGTGGCCGCCCGAGCCAACTGGGCGTCGATGTAGGCGCCCACCTCGTCGGCCGTCGGCACCCACGTAAACGCGTAGGTGTCGCGGTCCTCCTCCGCCGCCACCGCCAGGTCGGCCGCGTGCCGGTGGTCCAGCGGCTCCAGTCGTACCAGCGTGCCTTCGAGGACCGGGCCGTTCAGGGTGAATGTCACCGGACGGATTCTTCCGCCGGTGCGGGGGGCCGTCCAACGAATTCCGGTCCGGTCGCCCTCACCTCCGGCATCCGGGCCCGGCCGCGCCGTGCGGGGGTGAGCGTCGTCAGGGCCACCCCGCCCACCAGCAGCGCCGCCGCGCACCAGCGCAGCGGGGTCACCGACTCGCCGAGGAAGAGGGCGGCCGACGACATGCCGAAGACGGGAACCAGGAGGGAGAACGGCGCGACCGTGGAGGCGGGGTGACGGCGCAGCAGCCAGCCCCAGGCGCCGAAGCCGAAGACGGTCGAGACCCAGGCGACGAAGAGGATCGTGCCCGCGCCCTGCCAGTCCAGGCCGCGCAGGGCCGCGAGGTCCTCGGACGGGCCCTCGGTGAGCAGGGAGAGGGCCAGCAGCGGGAGCACCGGGACGGTGGACACCCACACCATGAAGTTCAGCGCGTCGGGCGGGGACGCCTTGCGGGTCAGGACGTTGGACAGGCCCCACGCGGCGGCCGCGCCGACGACCATCACGAAGGCGCCCAGCGGGCCGGAGGCGCCCTCGTCGACCGCTGCCACGCCGATGCCGGCCAGCGCCACCAGCATGCCCAGCACCCGTACCCGGGTGGGGCGTTCGCCCAGGACCGCCGCCGCGATCACCGCCGTGAACACCGCCTGGATCTGCAGCACGAGGGACGACAGACCGGCCGGCATCCCCGCGTCCATGCCCACGAACACCAGGCCGAACTTCGCCACGCCCAGCACCAGGCCCACCGACGCGATCCACTTCCAGGCCACCTTCGGGCGGCCCACGAGGAAGACGGCGGGCAGGGCGGCCGCCAGAAAGCGCAGGGCGGAGAAGAGCAGCGGCGGGAAGTGGTCGAGGCCGATCTCGATGACGGTGAAGTTCACGCCCCAGACGGCGGCGACGAGGACGGCGAGGCACAGGTGGGAAGGTCGCATGCGTCGAGGATCACCTTCCGCGACCGTGAAGCACCAGCGATGATTGCTGCATGGTTGGATGAAGCATCGCTAACCGAAGCATCCAACCCGTCGCGAACCGCTCGCCGACCGTCCGAGCCCGGGAGTCGTCATGCTCGACCTCCAGCGTCTGCGTGCCCTGCACGCCGTGTCCGTGCACGGCACCGTCGGCGCGGCCGCCGCCGCGCTCGGCTTCACGCCGTCCGCCGTGTCCCAGCAGATCGCCAAGCTGGAGCGGGAGACGAGGACCGTGCTTCTGGAGCGGGAGGGGCGCGGGGTGCGGCTCACCGACGAGGCGTGGCACCTGGCCGCCACGGCCCGTGAGTTGATGACCCTGGTGGAGCGGGCGGAGACCCGGCTGGAGGAGCGGCGCGGGGTGCCGGCGGGGCGGCTGACCGTGGCGGCGTTCGCCTCGGCGGCGCGCGGCCTGCTGCCGTCCGTGCTGGCCGACCTGGCGGCCCGGCATCCCGCGCTCGACGCCCGGCTCACCGAGGTCGACCCGCACCTGTCGGTGGACCTGGTCGCGAAGGGCGCCGTCGACCTGGTCGTGGCGCACGACTGGGACATCGCCCCGCTGCCCGCCCCGGCCGGGGTGGAGCAGGCGTGGATCGGGGACGACCTGTGCGATCTGCTGGTCCCCGAGGGGCACCGTTTCGCGGGGCGGGCCGCCGTACGGCGTGCGGAGCTGGGCGGGGAGCGGTGGATCTGCCAGCCGCCCGGGCGGGTCTGCCACGACTGGCTGCTGCGGACCCTGCGGGGCGCCGGGCACGAGCCGGACATCGTCCACCAGGCCGACGAGAACCCGACGCTCGTCGCGCTGGTCGCGGCCGGGCTCGGCGTCGCGCTGATCCCCCGCCTGGGGCGCGGGCCCCTGCCCGCCGGGGTGGTGGAGGTGCCGCTCGACCCGATGCCCGTACGGCGGCTGTACGCGCTGTGGCGCACGGGTGCGGCGCGCCGTCCGGCGATCGCGGAGACGGTGCGCACGCTGCGGGAGCACTGGCCGACCGTGTCGGCCCACGCCGCCCCGACCGTACCCCCCTCACACGGCCCCACCCCCGCCTGACCAGGTGGTGCGCCGCGCGGGGGCGGCTCCGCGCGGACCGGGTGGGCCCCGGTCCGCGGCGAAGGGAGGAAGGCGTGGGCCGGGAAGCGGGCGGGCCCGCGAAGGCACCCCGCCGCGCCACGCCGCCCGTAGCCGTGCCCATCGCCCGTAGCCGTGCCCATCGCCCGTAGCCGTGCCCATCGCCCGTAGCCGTGCCCATCGCCCGGCGCCGCCTCATCCGTCACGGTGACCCCGCCCGTACCGACTTGGGATTCCCGGGCCCGGCCGGGAACCCCGTCCGGGCCGCGTCCGTCCAATCCGCACGCTGCCGGACGAGTCCGAACGGTGCGGTGTCGGCCTCGCTGCCGGCTGCGATCGCCGACCACCCTCTCCGCCGTACCGCGGCCGGCAGCACGCCGTCGTCGGCGCGCCCCCCTCCCTGGCGCCGACGGCGGCCCCTCGGGCCTCCTCGCCACCGCTTCGGGCGACTCCTGTGCGCTCCCTTGACTGGCAGAAACTTCCCGGATATTGGTGGCTCCTTGGAAGTTTCCTTCAGCAGCTCTCCAGCGATTCCCCAGCGGATCACTCCGGAAGGAGCGCACGTGCACCACAGCAGCACGGCCGGCCCGGGAAGCACCGCACAGCCCTCCAGACGTACCGTCCTCACCGCCACCGCGGTCGTCACCGCGGCCCTCGCGGCCGGCGGCGGCACCGCGTACGCCGACGGCCGCGGGCCCGACGACGACAAGCTCCGCGCCCTCATCTCCCGCATGACACTGGAGGAGAAGGTCGGACAGGTCTTCGTGACGCGGGTGTACGGACACTCCGCCACCGCCCCCGACCAGGCCGACATCGACGCCAACCTCAAGGAGCTCGGCGTCCGCACCGCGGCCGAGCTGATCGCCAGGTACCGGGTGGGCGGCGTCATCTACTTCGCCTGGGCGCACAACACCCGCGACCCGCACCAGATCGCGGACCTGTCCAACGGCATCCAGAAGGCGTCCCTGGAGCTGCCGCGCGGCCTTCCGGTGCTGGTCTCCACCGACCAGGAGTACGGGATCGTCGCTCGCGTGGGCGAGCCGGCGACCCTGTTCCCCGGCGCGATGGCCGTCGGCGCCGGCGGGTCGCGGTCCGACGCCCGCACGCTCGGCCGGATCGCGGGCGCCGAACTGCACGCGATGGGCATCCGCCAGGACTACTCCCCCGTGGCCGACGTGAACGTCAACCCGGCCAATCCGGTGATCGGCGTCCGTTCCTTCGGCGCCGATCCCGACGCGGTGGCGGGGATGGTGACCGCCGAGGTGACGGGGTACCAGCGCTCCGGTGTCGCCGCGTGTGCCAAGCACTTCCCCGGGCACGGGGACACCGCCACCGACAGCCACACCGGCTTCCCGGTCATCACGCACAGCCGCGAGCAGTGGGAGGAGCTGGACGCGCCGCCCTTCCGCGCGGCCATCGAGGCCGGCATCGACGCGATCATGACCGCCCACCTCATGGTCCCCGCGCTGGACGACTCCGGCGACCCGGCCACCCTCTCGCGCCCCATCCTCACCGGCATCCTGCGTGAGGAACTCGGCTACGACGGGGTCGTGGTCACCGACTCCCTCGGCATGGAGGGCGTACGGTCGAAGTACGGCGACGAGCGCGTACCGGTGCTGGCGCTGAAGGCGGGCGTCGACCAGCTCCTCAACCCGCCCGACCTGGACCTCGCCTGGAACGCCGTGCTGACGGCCGTGCGCGAGGGCGAACTCACCGAGGCGCGGCTCGACGAATCGATCCTGCGCGTGCTGCGGCTGAAGGCGAAGCTGGGCCTGTTCCGGGACGCCTACACCAGCCGGCGGGACGTCGACCGCACCGTCGGCACCCGGGCGCACCTGGCCGCGGCCGACCGGATCGCCGAGCGGACCACCACGGTGCTGGTCAACGAGGGGCGGCTGCTGCCGCTGTCCCGGTCCGACCACCGCAGGCTGCTCGTCGTCGGCGCCGATCCCGCCTCCCCGTCCGGCACGACCGGCCCGCCCACGGGCGTCCTCGCGGGCGCGCTGACGGAACTGGGCTTCACGGCCACCGCCCTGTCCACGGGCACCGCGCCCTCCGCCGCCGTCATCGACCGCGCGGTCGCGGTGGCCGGGGACGCCGACGCGGTGGTCGTCGCCACCTACAACGTCACGGCGGGCAGCAGCCAGCGGACCCTCGTCACACGGCTGCTGGCGACCGGGAAGCCGGTGGTCGCGGTCGCGATCCGCAATCCGTACGACGTGGCCCAGCTCCCGGACGTCCCCGCCTACCTCGCGGCCTACTCCTGGACCGATGTCGAGGTGCGGGCGGCGGCCCGGGTGATCGCGGGGCGGGTACGGCCGCGCGGGAAGCTGCCGGTGCCCGTGGTGCGGGCGGACGATCCGGCGACGGTGCTCCTCCCCCTCGGGCACGGGCTGTCGTACCGGTCGTAGGACGTAGCGCGCCCTACGCCACGCGCCGGGGGCGCCCCCGTCGCCCGGGCGCAATGCACCCCGCGCGTCTGGCGTGCGCCCGCTGCGGCGGGTCACGCTGGACCGGGGATCCGGGGGGACGGCGATGCGTGAGAAATGGGCCGCGGGAGTGCTCTGCGCGCTGTCGGCACTGTGCGCCACGACGCTGCTGACGGGCTGCCGCGGCCCGTCCGGCGCGGGGGACGCGGGCGGGGAGGGACGCCTCGGCGGGTCGTCGACGCCGGCCTCGGCGGCCGTCCGGCCCTCCGGGTACGGGGCGGTGTTCCTGGCGATCGACGAGTGCAGTTCGTTCGGGACGGCCGGTTTCACCGAGGTGCCGTGCGGCAGTGAGCGGGCGGCGGCGCGGGTCGTGGCCCGGGAGGGCGGCCGGGCGGGCGACGGGCCGCCGTGCCCGGCGACCACGGACTTCGTGCTGCACATCAGCGAGCAGCGGCCCTCCGCCGACGAGGACGGCGACGGCGCCGTGCCGCAGGGCTACGCCTGCATGCGGAGGCTTCAGCCCCCGCACCCCGGCGACCCGGGCGGCGGGGGCGGCCCGCGCACCATCGTCGGCGACTGCGTCCGCGACGCCGGGGACGGCAAGGTCCGCGAGGCCGCGTGCGACGGAACGGGCGAGCGGAAACCGCAGTTCAAGGTGGTCGACGCGGTCACCGTCCGGGCGGACTGCCCCGCCTCGACCGGCCTGTACGTCCGCCTCGGCGGCGAACGGCCGGTGGGCTGCGCCCGGCCGCTGTGAACGTCTCAGCAACGGCCGGGCACGGCTGCGGACTTGCTTACGGACCGACTACGGACTCACGGGCCGGCTACGGGCGCAGCGACTGCTCGCGCTGCACGTCCCGCCGGTCCAGCTCGGCGTCGAAGGCCGCCAGCGGCTTGGCCGCCGACGGGTTCTCCTGGACCTTGGCCGAGGCGACGCCCGCCCAGTCCAGGATGCGGGCCGTGGCGAGGGCCTTCTGCTCGGGCACCAGGCCGGCGACGTTGGCGCCGTGGTTCATGCCGGGCGCGGTGAGGACGTAGGAGTCCCGCGCGCCGTGGCCGAGGCGGAAGGGCTCGGCGCCCCACGGGTCGTTCTCGCCGTAGACGAAGAGCATCCGGCGGGCGTTGTTCTTCACCCAGGTGTCGACGTCCCGCATCGCCCGCGGCTCGAACGTCATCGGGATCGACCGGGGCACGAAGTTGCGCGGCGGCTGGTAGCCGTACCGGATGTACTTCTTCTCGATGTGCGGGAAGTGGATCGTGGGCGCGCCCAGCTGCGTGCCCGCCTGGTAGTAGTACGGCGTGTAGGTCTCCAGGCCCTGGTCGGTGTAGGCGGAGAAGCCGGAGATCGTGTCGACGGAGTCCCAGATCACGTCGTCGGTGGCGTTCTCGGCGTCGGCCGGGATGTCGGCGCAGTCCTCCAGGGTGCTGTACTGCCAGAAGCCCCAGACGTAGTCGAGGACGACGGCCTCGTACGCGCGGTCGAGGCTGCCGATGGTGTCGAAGGTGTAGCCGTTCTCCGCCGCGTACGCCGCGTACTTCTTCTCCAGCGGCGCCCGGCGCACCAGCGCCTCGCGCTGCACCCCGTTCAGCCGGTCGCGGCACTCCTCGGTGCCGACGCGGGCGAAGAAGCGGTCGTAGGCCGAGTCCTCGCGGTTCACCACGTCGTTGGGGGCGACGTAGGCGACGACGCCGTCCATGTCGCGCGGGTAGAACCGCTCGTAGTAGGTGGCGGTCATGCCGCCCTTGGAGCCGCCGGTGGAGATCCAGTTCCGGGAGTAGACGGGCTCGAGCGCCTCGAAGACGCGGTGCTGGTCGCTGGCGGCCTGCCAGATGTCCAGCTTGGACCAGTCGGCCGGCGCGGGCCGGGACGGGGTGAAGTAGCGGTACTCCATGGAGACCTGGTTGCCGTCCACGATCTGGGTCGGCTCGCGGCGGCTGGGGTTCGTGGAGACGTTGTAGCCGCCGGTGTAGAAGACCGTCGGACGCGTCACGTCCTTGTGCAGCACGGTGATCCGCTGCTGGAACGTGCCCTTGGACGGGCGCCGGTGGTCGACCGGCTGGGTGTAGTTGAGGACGAAGAAGCGGTAGCCGGTGTACGGCTTCTCCTCGATCAGGCTCATGCCCGGTATGGACAGCAGCCGGTCCTTGATGTCGACGGCCTTCGGCTCGGCGGCGGTGGCCGCGCCCGCCGTGCCGGCGGTGCCCACGAGCACCACGAACGCCAGCAGCCATCTGAGCGCCTTGCGCATGCACCCTCCCTGTGAAACAGATGTGCGCCGGAAGCTATCGGAGCAAGTCACCCGTACACCAGGGGAGATGAGGAAATGGCCGCCGGGAGTGGCGGGGGCCGCTTCAGCAGAGGATCCAGCCGGAGCCGACCGAGCCCCGGGACACCTCGCCCTTCACCCGCACGCAGCGTTTCCCGGCGTGCACGGTCACCGGCCCCGCCCGGTAGGCGTACTGCCCCGCGTCCACGACCGGCCGTCCGCCGCGCGCCTGCACGCTGACCGACATCTGCCGCCTGGTACCGGGCTTCTTGGGGACGGTGACGGCACAGACGTAGCCGCCGCGCTTGTAGACGAGGACGGAGCCGGTGGCGAACGGGAGCGTGCGGACCTTGCGGCCCGGGCAGGCCGCGGCGGCCTGCGCCTCCTGCGGCACGGCGACGGTGAGCAGCCCGGCCGCGGTCAGCACGGCCGTGCCGAGCGCCAGCCGCCGGCGTATTCCAGCACCACCCTGACCCACTGGGGTCCCCTCCGTACGACGGTCACGGACGTACGGATGTACGGACGCACGACATGTGTCGAATGGTTGCGCGAGTGTCAGCTGCTTGCGCGGGTGTCATCGCATCGCGCGGGCCGGCTCCTCCGGCTCGGCCGCACCGATGAAGGTCCGCCACAGTCGCGCGTACCGTCCGTCCAGCGCCAGCAGCTCGTCGTGCGTGCCGTCCTCGGCGACCCGCCCGTGGTCCATGACGACGACGCGGTCCGCGCGGGCGGCCGTGGTCAGCCGGTGTGCGACCACAAGGGTCGTACGACGGCCGGCGAGGCGGTCGGTGGCCTGGTTGACCTGCGCCTCCGTGGCCAGGTCCAGGGCCGCCGTCGCCTCGTCGAGGAGCAGTACGTCCGGGTCGACCAGCTCGGCGCGGGCCAGCGCGATGAGCTGCCGCTGCCCGGCGGAGAGATTGCGGCCGCGCTCGGCGACCTCGTGGAGGTAGCCGCCCTCCAGCGTGGCGATCATCTCGTGGGCGCCGACCGCGCGTGCCGCCGCCTCCACCTCGGCGTCGGTGGCGTCCGGGCGGCCGTAGGCGATGGCGTCCCGGACGGTGCCGGGGAAGAGGTACGCCTCCTGCGGGACGACGCCCAGCCGGTGCCGGTAGGCGGTGAGGTCGAGGTCGCGCAGGTCCTGCCCGTCGGCGGTGACCCGTCCGCCCGTCGGGTCGTAGAACCGGGCCACCAGCTTGACCAGGGTCGACTTGCCCGCGCCGGTCTCGCCGACGAAGGCGACGGTCTGCCCGGCGGGGATGCGCAGGTCGATGCCGGTGAGCGCCTCCTCCTCGTCACCGTACGTGAAGTGCACGTCCTCGAAGGCGATCTCGCCGCGCAGGGACGTGACGTCGAGCGGCTTCTCGGGGGGCCGGGTGGAGGTCGGCTCCCGCAGCAGTTCCTGGATGCGCCCGAGGGAGACGGACGCCTGCTGGTAGCCGTCGAAGACCTGGGAGAGCTGCTGCACGGGCGCGAAGAACAGGTCGATGTAGAGCAGGTACGCCACCAGCGCGCCGGTCGTCAGCGTCGCGTCGTCGATCCGCGCGCCCCCGACGATCAGCACGGCGGCGGCCGCGGCCGAGGACAGCAGCTGCACGAAGGGGAAGTAGACCGAGATCAGCCACTGTCCCCGTATGCGGGCCTGCCGGTAGCTGTCGCTGTGCTCGGCGAACCTCCGTCCCCCGTCGTGCTCGCGCCGGAACGCCTGCACGATCCGCAGCCCGGCCACCGACTCCTGGAGGTCGGCGTTGACGCCGGACACCCGCTCGCGGGCCAGTTCGTACGCCTTCACGCTGGCCCGCCGGAAGAAGTACGTGGCGATGATCAGCGGCGGCAGCGTCGCGAAGACGACCAGCGCGAGCTGCACGTCGATCACCAGCAGGGCGACCAGGATGCCGAAGAAGGTGACGACCGAGACGAACGCGGTCACCAGCCCCGTCTGCAGGAACGTCGACAGCGCGTCCACGTCCGTCGTCATCCGGGTCATGATCCGGCCGGTCAGCTCGCGCTCGTAGTAGTCGAGGCCGAGCCGCTGGAGCTGGGCGAAGATCTTCAACCGGAGCGAGTAGAGGATCCGCTCCCCGGTCCGGCCGGTCATGCGGATCTCGGCGCTCTGCGCCGCCCACTGGGCGAGCACGGCGAGCAGGCCCAGCAGCGAGGCCGCCCAGACCGCGCCGAGGGCGACCCGTGTGACGCCCTCGTCGATGCCGTGCCGGATCAGCACCGGGAGCAGCAGTCCCACCCCGGCGTCGACGGCGACGAGGGCGAGGCTGATCAGCAGCGGGGCGCGGAAACCGCGCAGCAGGCGGCGCAGGCCGTACGACTCCTCCGGCTGGACCGCCCGGGTCTCGTCGACGTCCGGGGTCCCGTCCGCCGGGGGCAGCGCGTCGACCTGGGCGAGGAGCTCGGGGGTGGCCGGGGTGCCGGCGAGGGCGGTGTCCTTCGGCGTGCGGTCGCCGGTCCACAGCCGTGGGGTGACCCCGCGCTCGGCGTCGAACTCGGCGTCCAGCTCGTCGCGTACGGAGGTGTCCTCGGCGGGTGCCGCGGGCGGGGCGTGCCCCGGCGACACCCCGCCGAGCTCGTCGGGGTCGGTCAGCAGGCGCCGGTAGAGCGCGGACCGCTCCTGGAGCTCCTCGTGGGTGCCGAGGTCGGCGAGACGGCCGCGGTCGAGGACGGCGATGCGGTCGGCGAGGCCCAGGGTGGAGCGGCGGTGGGCGATGAGGAGCGTCGTGCGGCCCCGCATGACCTCCTTCAGCGCCTCGTGGATCTCGTGCTCCACCCGGGCGTCCACGGCGGACGTGGCGTCGTCCAGGACCAGCAGCCTGGGGTCGGTGAGGATCGCGCGGGCGAGCGCGACGCGCTGGCGCTGGCCGCCGGAGAGGGTCAGGCCGTGCTCGCCGACGGTGGTCCCGTAGCCGTCGGGCAGGTCGCTGATGAACCCGTGGGCCTGCGCGGCCCGCGCGGCGGCCTCGATCTCCTCGTCGGTGGCGTCCGGACGGCCGTAGGCGATGTTGGCGCGCACGGTGTCGGAGAAGAGGAAGGAGTCCTCGGGCACGAGCCCGATCGCGGCGCGCAGCGAGTCGAGGGTCAGCTCGCGCACGTCGTGGCCGCCGACGAGGACGGCGCCGCGCGTCACGTCGTAGAAGCGCGGCAGGAGCAGCGAGACCGTGGACTTGCCGGAACCGGAGGAACCGACGACGGCGAGGGTCTCGCCGGGACGGATCTCGAACGAGAGGCCGTCGAGGACGGGAGTGCCCTTCCCGGAGTCCGAGCCGTATCCGAAGGCGACGTCGTCGAACTCGACGGTCGCGGGCGCGTCTGCGGGGAGGGTCTTGCGGCCGTCCTCGATCGAGGGTTCGGTGTCGATCAGCTCCAGGACGCGTTCGGTGCCCGCGCGGGCCTGCTGGGCGACGGTGAGGACCATGGCCAGCATGCGGACCGGGCCGACGAGCTGGGCGAGGTAGGTGGAGAAGGCGACGAAGGTGCCGAGCGTGATGTTCCCGCGTACGGCCAGCCAGCCGCCGAGGGCGAGCATGGCGACCTGGCCGAGGGCGGGCACGGCCTGGAGGGCCGGGGTGTAGGTGGCGTTCAGCCGGATCGTCCGCAGCCGCCCGGCGAAGAGCCTGCGCCCGACCTCCCTGAGCTTGCCGGTCTCCTGCTCCTCCTGCCCGAAGCCCTTCACCACGCGTACGCCGCTCACCGAGCCGTCGACCACGCCGGCGACGGCGGCGGCCTGGGCCTGGGCGTACCAGGTGGCGGGGTGCAGGCGGGTGCGGCTGCGCCGGGCGATGAACCAGAGGGCGGGCGCGACGGCGAGCGCGACGAGCGTCAGCGGGGGTGACAGCCACGCCATGATGACCAGGGAGATCAGGAAGAGCAGGACGTTCCCGATGGTCATCGGGAGCATGAACAGCAGGCTCTGGATCAGCTGGAGGTCACTGGTCGCCCGCCCCACGACCTGCCCCGTGGACAGCTCGTCCTGCCGCCGCCCGTCGAGCCGGGTGATGGTCCCGTACATGTCCGTGCGCAGGTCGTGCTGGACGTCGAGGGCGAGTCGGCCGCCGTAGTAGCGGCGGATGTAGGTCAGGACGTACACGACGACGGCGGCGCCTGTCAGGAGGCCGGCCCACACGGCCATGTCCCTGGTCTTGTCGCCGATCACGTCGTCGATGATCACCTTGGTGATCAGCGGGACCAGGGCCATGACGGCCATGCCGCCCAGCGAGGCGCCGAGGGCGAGGACGACGTCCTTGGGATAGCGCCAGGCGTAGCCCGCCAGTCGTCGTGCCCATCCCCGTTGCGCGTCCACGCCGTGCCCTCCGGTCGGTCGTCCTTCTCACCTGATCTACCGGAAGGCACCAACACGGGCGACCGGGGATTTCATCCCGCCGCAACAATTCAGGCGCGCACGCGGAGCCGGAGGAAGCGGGTCGTCTGTACGTCGCTCCGGTTGTCGTCGCTGACGATCAGGACGTCCAGGCGGCCCTTGCTCCGACCGGTGACGGCCATGCCCTCGAAGTTGTCGAGGAGCGGATTCGGCTGGGGCTGCCTGGCGGCGGCGCCGAGGGAGGGGCAGTCGGCGAGGTCGGCGAGGAGGCTCTTGCCGAGCGTGGCGCCGCGCCGGTCGGCCGCGTACAGGCGGACGCTGTTGCCGACCCCGGAGGTGAAGCCGCGCTCCAGGACGAGGAGGCGACCGTCGGGGGTCGCGGTGACCTCGGAGACGCCGAGGCCGGTGTCGGTCCGGTACGTGTACTGGGCGCCGAGCCGGAAGGGGCCGTGCCCCGTCCGCTGCCAGGTCTGGAAGCGGACCAGGCCGGCGGGATCGCCGGCCAGCGGGTACTCCATGGAGGCGAGCAGGGTCCGGCCGCCGGGGAGGAGCGTGAGCCCCTCGAAGCTGCCGTTCGCCCTGGCCCGGCCCCCGGGGGCGGTACGGAGGTCGTCCGGCACGGGCAGGCGGCCGAGGATCTCGCCGGTGCGGGAGTAGCGGCGGACGGACGGCTCGGTCTCGGAGGAGACGAGGTACGTGCCGTCGCCGTCGACGACCAGTCCCTCGGCGTCGAGCGCGGCGCCGCTCTCGTCGGCGAGCGCGATCACACCCCGCGGCTCCAGGGTGCGTGCGTCCAGCCGGAAGAGGGACGAGCGGTCGGAGAGGGCGGCCAGGGAGCCGCGCCTGTCGGGGGCGAGGGCGGAGAGGTTGCCGACGTAGGTGTCGCCGTGGGTGGTCTTGTCGAGGGCGTCGGAGTAGCCGGTGAGGGAGACGGCGGGCGAGCAGTCGTTCCTCGGCGGCTTCTCCTGCGCGGCGGCCGGTCCGGCGGCGGTCAGGCAGCCGGCCGCCGCGAGACCCGCGGTGACGGTGGCGAGGACGGTACGGAGGGTTCTCGGGCGCATGGGCGCCACCCTAGTGCCGCGGCAGGCAACGTTTGCCCGGTAAGGAGCGGCGTCCGGTGCGTGCTCTCGGCGTGCCGGCCGGAAGCCCTCGTACTGGACGTACTCGGGCTTTCGGCCGGTGCGGCGAGAGTGCGTGCCGGGCGTCGCGACGGGGCGAACGTTGCCTGTTGCGGCACTAGGACGGGGGGATGGCCGGAAGTTGGCCGCTTGACGAAGGACGGGGATCAGGGCGGGGTTCAAGGAGGCCGTGCTGGCAAGTAATGAGCCATGCCAGAGCAGAAGGAAAGCGGTCAGAGGCTGGCCGGGCGGCTGTACGCGACGCTGCGGGTGCTGAAGTTCATCGCGGACCCCCGCAGCCCCAAGCCGACCCTCCAGGACGAGTTCAAGGACAAGGACAGTCCGCGCCAACGGATCCAGGCGCTGAAGCTGGACCTCTTCGAGGACCTGGTGACCGCTGTCCAGAAGGGCCGGCACGCGGAGGCGATGGCCGAGGTGTTCCGCGCGATGCCCGCCGTGGTGCCCCTGAAGCAGGGTGCCCTCAAGGACAACCTCGGCCAACCCGAACTGGCCGAGTTCAACGCCGGATACCGGGCTCAGCTCACGACACTCAAGGAGACGGTGCCCGAACTGCTCGACTGACCCGCCTCGTTCAACGCGACCGCATGCCCCTGCTCACCGCGATGCGGTGCACGTCGGTCAGCGCCTCTCGCATCCGGGTCAGGCAGAAGCGGAGCTGCTCGGGCGTCGCCCGCGCGTCGGCGAGCAGGTCGGCGGCGTGCTCCAGCAGGTCCTCGGCCATGTCCAGTTGGGTGGTCTCGATGACGTCGGCCATCCGGGACAGCCGTCCGCCGCCGTCGGTCAGCAGGTAGCAGGGCTTGCCCCCGGAGCCCACCCAGGGCAGCAGCCGGGCCTGGCGCGGGCGGTCGTTCACCGGGCCACCTCCACGCCGTGGAGCACACGCGGCCCGAGGTCGACGCCGTGCACCGCGACCCGCAACGCCCGGCGCCGGACCCGCTGCCGCCGGGCCTCCTCGCGCCGTTCGTGGGCCAGCAGGTAGGGGCGTACGAGGGCGTTGTCCTCACCGCGCAGGGCGGGCATGCCGGTGCGGTGGACGGTGACGTCCGCGAGGTACGGGGGTGCGGTGGGCGTCGTCGCGGGACGACGTCGTCGGCGCCGCCGGCCCGAGCCCGGCAGGAGCAGGTCGAGCAGAAGCAGGGGCAGCCCGGCGAAGCGGGCGGTACGGTGACGCATGTCGTCGACTCCGTAGCGATCGGTGACCATGCCCCCGGACCGGTGCGACGGTCGCGGGGGTCTCGCTTTCCGTAGCGATCCGCGTACAGAGTGAGACGGCCGGAGCTAGGCTCGCCAGAGGTACGGATGTGACAACGCCTTTGTCACACGGGAGTCGAACGGATGAGCAACATCTACGGCGACTGGCTCAAGCAGCAGCGCGAGGCGGCCGACCTGACGCAGCAGCAGCTGGCCGACATGGCCATCATGACGCGGTCGCACATCGCCCACATCGAGGCGGGGCGCCGGGTGCCGTCGAAGGACGACGCGCGACGGCTGGACCGGGCCCTGAACACGGGGGATGTGCTGAGCAGCTTCCTTCCTCCGGAGGAGGCGGCGGTCGCGGACTACTTCGAGGCGGCGCGGCTGCTGGAGGCGCAGGCGGTGGCGATCCGGGAGTCAGCCGTGACATTCATCCCCGGCCTCCTGCAGACGGAGGGGTACGCACGTGCTGTTCTCGGTACCACGTACCCTCCGTTGACGGCCGAAGAATGTGACAGGCGCCTTGTCACACGCCTCGAACGGGGAAAGCTCCTCGACGATCCGGCCACCCCCATCTTCTGGGGGCTGCTGGACGCGGCACTGCTGCACCGCGTGGTCGGTGACCGGCAGGTAATGGCAGACCAACTCACACACCTTTCCCGGCTCGTGGAGAGCGGCCGTGTCCGGGTGCATGTGATGCCCCACCAACAAGGCGCCTATCCGGTGATGCAGAGCATGCTGAGTCTGCTGTGGTTCGAGGACCAGCCCCCCGTGGCGTACTCGGAAGGTATCCACGTCGCCAAGATCCACGACAGTCCAGCCGTCGTCGAGCGTTTGCAGGGCGCTTACTATCACGCGTTGAGCGATGCACTGCCACTACGTGAATCGCTTGCCCTGCTCAAGTCGACCGCGAAGGACTACAAGGACGATGCCTGAGAACATTGCGAACGCGGCCGACCTCGTAGGCTGGCGCAGGTCCACGTACAGCGGCAACGAGGCAGGCAGCTGCGTAGAGGTGATGGACGGGCACCCTTCTGGGATACCCGTGCGGGACTCGAAGGTGCCGGGGGGGCCGGCGTTGGTGTTCTCGGTGGCCGGCTGGACGTCGTTCATCACAGCCCTCAAGGAAGCCCCCACCCCCTCAAAAGCGTGAACACCACCCCCCTCCCTGTCATCCACTCGCTCATTTGAGTGGCCCCATGACAGAACGCCCCCAAGTGCTCACGCTTTTTCGACGATAGGGCCATGAGCCCCGCCCCTCGGCACGACCGCAACCCTCCCGGCACAGGGCATGTGATCAGCACAGTCCGCACTCTCATGCGCACCGATGGTCTGGACGTGTCCGTGACCGCCATCGCCCGCGCTTGTGGAGTCTCCCGCAACTACCTCTACACGAGCTGGAAGACCGCCTCCGCACTGCGTCTGCGCGCGCTGACGGTCGAACTCGCACGGGCCTTCGACGCCGCACACCGCACCCACCCGAGCGACGGCACCGTCGAGGGGATCACCGGGCACCTCTGCCAGGTCGTACGCAACGTCCGGCGCCACCCGACGACAGCGGCCGTCGCCCGTACCTCGCCCACCGCGATGGCGAAGGCGCACGTGACGACCGACGGCCCTCTGGTGCGGGTCGTGACGGAATGCGTCGGCGACCTGCTGCACCCGCTCGCACCGAGCGGCGGAATCTGGAGCGATCCCGTCCTTCACTCCCGGCCCTGGAAGATCCTGTGGATCGCCCGTCCCGCCGCCCTCTGTCCCGAGGCCGTCGGCGACCAGGAGTGGGAGGACACCCTGGACGCCGCCTTCGCCGAACTGCTGCGCGACCTGCTCACCCCGTGGGCGGCCGCAGCGGAGTGACCCCGCACGGGATTCACAGCTCGCCCCCAGGCGGACCACAGCCCGTGCCCATCGACCGTGGACACGGTGGCGTGGTGACATCTGCCACCGCTCCACCGCACGCGGCCACCGAGCCGCCCGCCCCTTCCCCCACGGCCGACACGCCCCGATGGTCGCGGCCCGCTCTGCCGGCGATCCTCGTCCTGGCAGCCGGGCTGTACGCCTGGAACCTGTCCGGGGCCGGCCTGAACAGCTTCTACAGTGCCGCCGTGCTCAGCGGCACCGAGAGCTGGAAGGCGTGGTTCTTCGGTTCGCTGGACGCGGGGAACTTCCTGACCGTCGACAAGCCGCCCCTGGCGCTGATGGTCATGGGCCTGTCCTGCCGCCTCTTGGGATACGGCACCTGGCAGATGATGCTGCCGCTGATCGTGGCAGCGCTGGCGACGATCTGGATCCTGCACGCCTCGGTGAAGCGGGTGTGGGGCCACGGCGCGGCGGCACTCGCCGCGCTGGTGCTGGCGCTGACCCCGATCACGGTCGCCATCAACCGGGACAACAACCCCGACACACTGCTGGTGCTGTTGATGGTGGGCGGAGCGGCCCTCGGGCTGCGCACGGTCCGCGACGGGCGGCTGCTGCCCCTGCTGGGCTCGGCGGCCTGCTTCGGGCTCGCCTTCAACACCAAGATGCTCCAGGGCTACATCGCGCTCCCGGCGGTCTTCGTCGTGTACGTCTACGCGTCGGACCTCGGCTGGACCAAGCGGGTCAGGAACCTGGTGCTCGCCGCCGTCGCCCTGGCCGTCTCCAGTTTCTGGTGGGCGGCGGCGGTGTCCCTGGTGCCCGCCTCCGCGCGGCCGTACATCGGCGGTTCGACGGACGGCACGGCCTGGGACCTGATCACGGGCTACAACGGCCTCGGCCGGATCTTCGGCGGCGACGGCAACATGGGCGGCGGAGGCGGGGGCGGCGGAGGCGGCTTCTCGGGCGCGGCGGGCATCGGCCGGATGTTCAACGACGTCCTCGGCGGCCAGATCTCCTGGCTGCTCCCCTTCGCGGGCATCGCGCTCGTCGGCGGCCTGGCGCTCTGCGGCCGGGCGCCCCGCACCGACCCCACGCGCGCCGCGCTGGTGCTGTGGGGCGGCTGGACGGTCCTGCACTACCTGACGTTCAGCATGGCCGAGGGCACGATGCACCCGTACTACACGACCGCGCTCGCGCCGGGCATCGCGGCGCTGTGCGGGGGCGGCGGTGTCATGCTGCTGCGTGCCTTCCGCGCCGACCGGCGGTGGGTGTGGGTGCTGCCCCTCGCTCTCGGTGTCACCGGGGTCTGGGCGATCGTGCTGCTGCGCCGCGCGTCCGGCTGGAACACCTGGCTGTGGCCTGCGATCGCGGTGGTCATGGCGCTGGCGATCGCGGGGCTGCTGGTCTTCCGTTCGGGGCGCCGGACGCGACTGCTGGCGGCGTCCGTGGCGGCGGCCGTCGTCGCCGGGGTCGCGGGTCCGGCGGCGTACGCGTGGTCGGTGCCGTCCGGTTCGGGCGGCGGCATGGGCGGGACCAACCCGACCGCCGGGCCTTCCACGGGTGGCGGCATGGGCGGGCCGGGCGGCGGAGGCGACGGCGGCCGGGGCGGGTTCCCGGGCGGCGGGGGCGGCGAGGGGCCCGGCGGGCAACCGCAGGACGGCCAGAACGGCCCGGGCGGCGGCACCTTCCCGGACGGCGGCACTTTCCCGGACGGCGGCACTTTCCCGGACGGCGGTGAACTGCCCGGCGGCGGCGAGAACGGCCAGGCCCCCGGCAACACCGAGGGAGCGGGCGGCACACCCCCTCAGACCGGCACGGGGGCGAACGGCGACACGGACGCGAACGGTAGCACCGGCGCCAAGGGCGGCACGGGCGGCACCGACGCGAACGGCGACACCGGCGCGGGCGAACGACCGGGCGGCACCGGCGGCTTCGGCGGCGGAATGGGCGGCGGCGGAATGGGCGGTGCGAGCAGCGAGCTGATCGCCTACCTGAAGAAGCACCAGGACGGCGCCAGGTGGCTGCTGGCGGTGTCCAGTTCGCAGGGCGCCGCGCAGCTCATCCTCAGCAGCGGAGAACCGGTCATCTCCATGTGGGGCTGGTCCGGCAGCGACAACGCGATGACCCTCGCCCGGCTCAAGGAGCTGGTGGCCAAGGGCGAGCTGCACTACGTCCAGGTCGGCGGCCAGGGCATGGGCGGCGGCATGGGCCGCGGCTCCGGGGTCGGCGCCGAGGTCACCCAGTGGGTGCAGGAGCACGGTACGGCCGTCGAGGAGAGCGAGTACGGCGCGACCTCCTCCTCGTCCGAAAGCACGCCGTCCGTCTACCGGTTGGACCCCTCGGACGTGAACTGACTTCCGGCACACCCGTCACTGCGGCCCCCGACCACCCCGGTCGGGGGCCGTGGTCACGCAATCGCCACGTTCCGTACACCCCACCTCCTACATGTCCATGCCACGCTCGATCCACCGCTTCTTGCAACCCGCGTAGATCGGACACCCCACATGCTCGCGACGCGCACTCGACGCCGGAGGGCGGTGGCCCTCGCCACGGCCGTCGTCCTCGCCGGCCTCGCCGCTCCCGCCCTGACCGCGACGCCGGCCACGGCCACGGCGACGGCGACGGCCGCCACGCCCACGGACTACGACTCGACGTACTACAAGAACGCGATCGGCAGGACGGGGGCGGGCCTCAAGTCCTCGCTCCACACGATCATCAGCGACCAGACCAAGCTCTCGTACTCCGCGGTCTGGGACGCCCTGAAGGCCACCGACCAGGACCCCGCCAACAGCGGCAACGTGATCCTGCTCTACTCCGGCGTCTCCCGCAGCAAGTCACTGAACGGCGGCGACACCGGCGACTGGAACCGTGAGCACGTGTGGGCCAAGTCCCACGGCGACTTCGGCACCTCGATCGGGCCCGGCACCGACCTGCACCACCTGCGCCCCGAGGACGTCAGGGTCAACAGCGTCCGGGGCAACAAGGACTTCGACAACGGCGGCAGCGCCGTCTCCGGCGGCGGCGGAAGCCTCACCGACTCCGACTCCTTCGAGCCCCGCGACGCCGTGAAGGGCGACGTGGCCCGCATGATCTTCTACATGGCGGTCCGCTACGAGGGCGGCGACGGCTGGGCCGACCTGGAGGTCAACAGCAGCGTCAACAACGGCAGCAACCCCTACA
The DNA here is from genome assembly GCF_031845825.1 of Streptomyces lancefieldiae. Classification (NCBI taxonomy): domain Bacteria; kingdom Bacillati; phylum Actinomycetota; class Actinomycetes; order Kitasatosporales; family Streptomycetaceae; genus Streptomyces; species Streptomyces lancefieldiae. The sequence continues at coordinate 126,935 of NZ_JAVRFH010000022.1, forward strand.
TCGGCAAGCTCGCCGTGCTGAAGGAATGGAACGACGAGGACCCGCCGGACGCCTTCGAGCAGCGCCGCAACCAGGTCATCTTCGACTCCTACCAGCACAACCGCAACCCGTTCGTCGACCACCCGGAGTGGGTGGAGGCGATCTGGTAGGCGCCCCCGGTCAGCCGAGGTGCGTCGGCGCGAACATCCGCAGCGCCGCGGGGAGCACGACCACCTGCGGGCCCGGTGCGGCGAGCGCCTTCGCCAGGTCCGTCTCCAGGGTGCCGGGGGACGTACGCACCCCGGGCACCCCGAAGGACTCGGCCAGCGCCACGAAGTCGGGGCGGGTCAGCTCCGTCGCCGTGGCCTGCCCGAAGGCGTCCGTCATGTACTCGCGCAGGATGCCGTAGCCGCCGTCGTCGACGATCAGCCAGGTGACGTTCAGGTCGTACTGGCGGGCCGTGGCCAGTTCGGCGACGGAGTACAGGGCGCCGCCGTCGCCGGACACCGCCAGCACCGGACGGGTGGGGTCCGCGGCGGCGGCACCCAGCGCCGCCGGGAAGCCGTAGCCGAGGCCGCCGGCGCCCTGGGCCGAGTGCATGGTGTTGGGGCCCTTGGCGTCGAAGGCCGACCACGCCCAGTAGGTCAGGATGGTCATGTCCCAGAAGGACGGGGACGCGGCGGGCAGTGCCCTGCGGACCGCCGCCAGCACGTCCTGCTCCAGGGTGAGTCCCTGGGCGGCGATCCGCTCGCGGACGCGGTCCAGCAGCGCGCGGACCCGCTCCGGGGCTGTCGGGTCGGGGCGCTCCCCGACGGTTTCCAGGAGCGCCTGGAGCGCGAGGCGTGCGTCGGCGTGGACGCCGAGCGCCGGGTGGTTGGACTCCAGTTTGCCGAGGTCGGCCTCGATCTGGACGACCCGGCCACGCGGCTCGAACGTGTGGTAGTTCGAGGAGAGTTCGCCGAGTCCCGAGCCGACCACCAGGAGTACGTCGGCGTCCTCCAGGAAGTCCGTCGTGTGCCGGTCCTCCAGCCAGGACTGGAGGGAGAGGGGGTGCGTCCACGGGAACGCGCCCTTGCCGCCGAAGGTCGTGACGACGGGGGCCTGGAGCCTCTCCGCGAGCTGCCGCAGCTTCTTCGACGCGTCCGCCCGGACGACTCCCCCGCCCGCGATGATCGCCGGACGGGCGGCCCGTGACAGCAGGTCGGCCGCCACCGCCGTCAGTTCGGGGCGTGGGGGCAGTTCCTCGGGGAAGGTGTCGCCGCCCGTCACCACCGGGACGGCCGTCCGTGCCAGGAGGACGTCCTGCGGGATCTCCACCCACACCGGTCCGTGCGGGGCGGTCAGCGCCGACGTCCACGCCTGAGCGATCGCGGACGGGATCTGGGACTGGGTGCGGACCGTGTGGACGGACTTCACCACGCCCCGGAAGGAGGCCGCCTGGTCGGGGAGTTCGTGCAGGTATCCGTGGCGGCCGCCGCCCAGGCCGGCCGTCGGGACCTGGCTGCTGATCGCCAGGACGGGGGCGGAGGCCGCCCGCGCCTCGTGCAGCGCGGCCAGCGAGGTGAGGGCGCCCGGGCCGGTCGACAGCAGCAGCGGGGCCGCCTCGCCGGTGATGCGGCCGTAGGCGTCCGCCGCGAAGCCGGCGTTGTTCTCCACCCGCAGGCCGACGTAGCGCAGGTCGGAGCGGCGCAGCGCGTCGAACACGCCGAGGGCGTGCTGGCCGGGCAGGCCGAAGACGGTGGTCGCGCCGAGCCCGGCCAGGGTCTCCACGACCAGGTCTCCGCCGGTGCGGCCGGGCGGAGGGTTCAGCGCGGCCTCCGTCTGGGCGGCGGTCGGACGGAGCACCAGGTCGTGGTCGTGGGTCACTTCGCTGCCTTCTCCTGGGCGATCCGGCGGGACATGAGCGTCGTCAGTTCGTAAGCGGTGTGGGAGGCCGCCACCGACGTGATCTCCGCGTGGTCGTACGCGGGGGCCACCTCGACGACGTCGGCCGACACCAGGTTGCAGGATGCCAGGCCGCGCAGGATCTCCAGCAGCTCGCGGGAGGTCATGCCGCCGGCCTCGGGGGTGCCGGTGCCGGGGGCGTGGGCGGGGTCCAGGCAGTCGATGTCGATGGAGATGTAGAGGGGCCGGTCGCCGATGCGCTGGCGGAGCTGGTCGGCGACCTCGTCGGCGCCGCGGCGGTAGACGTCCGAGGAGGTGACGATGCCGAAGCCCATCTTCTCGTCGTCGGTGAGGTCCTGCTTGCCGTACAGGGGGCCGCGGGTGCCCACGTGGGAGAGCGCCGACGTGTCGAGGATGCCCTCCTCCACCGCGCGCCGGAACGGCGTGCCGTGCGTGTACTCGGCACCGAAGTAGGTGTCCCACGTGTCCAGGTGGGCGTCGAAGTGGAGCAGGGCGACCGGGCCGTGCTTCTTCGCGACCGAGCGCAGCAGCGGGAGCGCGATGGTGTGGTCGCCGCCCAGGGTCATCAGGCGGGCGCCGGTGCCGAGGAGGTCGTCGGCGGCGGCCTCGATCGTCTCGACGGCCTCGTTGATGTTGAACGGGTTCACGGCGATGTCGCCGCCGTCCGCGACCTGGGCGAGGGCGAAGGGGGAGGCGTCCTGGGCCGGGTTGTAGGGGCGCAGCAGGCGGGAGGCCTCGCGGATGGCGTTGCCGCCGAAGCGGGCACCGGGCCGGTACGAGACGCCCGAGTCGAACGGCACGCCCACGACGGCGACGTCGGCGGCGGCGACCTCGTCCAGGCGGGGCAGCCGGGCGAACGTCGCGGGACCGGCGTACCGGGGGACGCGGGAGGAGTCGACGGGGCCGCGGGGCGTCTCGTTGCTGCTCATGTGCTGCCTTCCTTCTTACGCTTCGTCGCGTATGTACTACTGCTGTCCGACTTTACCGAGGGGCCGGGGCCGCCGGTCCGGGCTGGGCCGCGGCCGACACTAGGTGGCTGCGAAGCGGCTGCGAAGTGTACGTTTCATCCACTCATCGTCGCTCGAACGGAGGGAATGTCCACCATGCAGGAGTCGGCCGTTCCCCCCGCGTCTCCCGCGCCCGTGCCTCCCACTCCCCCGGTGTCCCTCGAGTCCCTGCTGTCGCGGGACGACCTGGGGCTGCGCCAGGTCGCCGGGCCGCCGGCCGCGGGCGTGACGGTCCACTGGGCGCACACCTCGGAGATGTCCGACCCCTTTCCGTATCTGCTGGGCGGCGAGCTGCTGCTGACGGCGGGCGTGCACATCCCGCGGGGTGCGGACTCGGAGGCCTACTTCGACGCCTACGTGTCCCGGATCGTGGCGGCGGGCGGCGCCGCGCTCGGCTTCGGGGTGGCGCCCGTGCACGACACCGTGCCCAAGGAGCTGGTCGCCGCCTGCGAGGCGTACGGGCTGCCGCTGGTGGAGGTGCCCCCGCGGACGACGTTCTCGGGCGTGGCCCGCGCGGTGTGGCAGCTGATGGCGCAGGCCCGGCTGGCCGAGCTGCGCCGGATCTCCGAGGCCCAGCAGGGCCTGGCCTCGGCGGCCTCGCGTCCCGACCCGGTGCCGTCGGTGCTGCGCCGGCTGGCCGCCCGGCTCGACGGGCGTGCGGTGCTGTTCGGGCCGCAGGGCACGGAGATCGCGGCGGCGGGGCGGGAGACGGGGGGTGAGGTACGGCGGGCGCTGGCGGAACTGGCCCGGTTCGTCACCGGCCACGCCTCCAGCACCGCCACGGACGCCGTCGCCGGCACCCGGCTCGCCGCGTACGCCCTCGGCACCGGGCAGGGCTTCGTCCTCGGGGTCGCGGCACCGCACCACGCGTCGGGGGACAGGTCGGGGGACCACACCATCGCCTCGGTCGCCGCCGTGCTGCTCTCCCTCCTCACCGGCGAGCACCTGAGCGGCACGGGTGCGGCCCGCTCCTCCGCGCTCGTACGGCTGCTGCTGGGCGCCCGGCCCGAGCAGGTCGCCCCGCTGCTCGGCGGAGGGGACGGCGAGGGCGGCGGCCACTGGCACGTCGTCCACGCCCGCCCGGACACCGGCTCCCCCGACCCGGTGTCCGCCTCGGCGCTGGGCGCGGCCCTCGGCTCCCCGCTGGTCGACCCGGCCGGGGACGTCGTACGGGTCCTCGTACCGGCCACCCCGCAGGCCGCCGCGACGCCGGCCCCAGGGGTCAGCACGGAGCCGGACCCGAAGGCCCCCACCGGCACGAAGCCGGACCCGAGAACCCACCCCGGCACGAAGCCGGACCCGACGACCCACCCCGGCACAGGGGCGGGCTTGAAGGCCCGGACCGGCGCGGGGAAGCGGGGCGAGGCTGGTTCGGCAGCCGCCACCGGTCCGACCGCCTCGTCCGGTCCGACCGCCTCGTCCGGCCAGGCGGCCTCCCCCGGCCCCACAGGCCGCATCACCGGCGCGGTCGGCTCCGCCGCCGCGGGCCGCACCACCGGGGCGAAGGCCGCCGCCGATCCCGGCCCCGACGCTCTGCCCGGCTGGACCCTCGGCGTCAGCGCCCCCGTCGCCCCCGCCGAGTGGCCGGCCGCCGACGCCCAGGCGGCCCGCGCGCTGGCCCGGGCCAGGGCCCTCCGCGCGCCGCTCGTCCGGCACGGCGCGCGGCCCGCGCTCGCCGACCTCGTGCCGGACAGCGAGGCCGAGGCCCACGCGCGTGCGCTGCTCGCGCCGGTCGCGGCCGTCCCGGCGCTCACCGAGACGCTGCGCGCCTGGCTCTCCCTGCACGGCAGCTGGGACCGCACCGCCGTCGCCCTGTCCGTGCACCGCAACACCGTCCGGCAGCGCATCGCCCGCTGCGCGGCCCTGCTGGACAGCGACCTCGACGACCCGGACGTACGGATGGAGCTGTGGTTCGCGCTGCGGAGGTGAGCCACGTCCCAGCGTGCGGCGTGCCGCAGACGCCGACCGGCGGCTGCCTCACAATGGAGCCATGCCGATACCCGGGACACCCAGCCGCGCCGAACTCGCCGAACACCTCGTCAGGACGCGTATCGCGGGCGACGTCGCAACGCCCCGCGAGAACAACCTCTCCCACTACCGGAAGCTGGCGAACGGCGACCGCAACTACTGGCTCGGCCTGGAGTTGGGCGACCGCTGGAGTGACGAGCAGGACGTGCTCGCGGTGATGGCGGAGCGGGTGGGTGTCAACGACGACCCGGAGTACCGGTACGGCCAGGACACCATCGACCCCGAGCTGACGGTGGCCGCGCTGGAGCGCATGGCCGGGCGGCTGCGCAAGGCGGCCGAGGGCGGGCAGCGGGTGCTGTTCGCCACCGGCCACCCGGGCGGTCTGCTCGACGTGCACCGCGCCACGGCCCAGGCGTTGCGCACCGCCGGCTGCGAGATCGTGGTGATCCCGGAGGGGCTGACCACGGAGGAGGGGTACGTCCAGCAGTTCGCGGACGTGGCGGTGCTGGAGCACGGCGCCTCGCTGTGGCACACGCACTCCGGCGGGCCGATGCAGGCCATCCTGACCGGCCTGGAGCGCGAGGGTCGCCCGCTGCCCGACCTGGTGGTCGCCGACCACGGCTGGGCGGGTTACGCCGCTCAGCACGGCGTCGACTCCGTCGGCTACGCCGACTGCAACGACCCGGCGCTCTTCCTCGCCGAGTCGGAGGGCACGCTGCAGGTGGCGGTACCGCTGGACGACCACGTGGTGAGCCCGCGGTACTACGACCCGATGACGGCGTACCTGCTGGCGGAGGCGGGGCTGGAGGCGGGCCGGGCGTAGGGGGGTCGACGGGGGGCGACGGAGGGGGACGGCTTCGCGCTCAAACGCCGCGGTGTTCGGCGCAGTAACGGCAGTACCGGCCCC
>NZ_JAVRFH010000230.1:0-1124 GCF_031845825.1 Streptomyces lancefieldiae
CTGCGGCGTTTCCTGACCTCGGTGGCGGAGGCGTTCGTCCAGGGTGTCGACGTCTCCTGGCCGGCACTCTTCGAGGGCACCGGTGCCCGCACCGTCGACCTGCCCACCTACCCCTTCCAACGCCGGCACTACTGGGCACCCGACGGCTCCGCATCGGCGGCGCTCACGCTGGACAGCCGGCCGGACGAAGCCGCCGCAGTGCCGTCGGGCACGACGGATCCCGCCGGGCAACTCCGCCAGGATCTCCTGACGTTGACCGCGACCGAGCAGATCGAGCGGTTGCTCGGCCAAGTACGCGACGGTGTCGTCACCGTTCTCGGGCTGGACGCCGATGCCGAAGTACGCGCTGAGGCAACGTTCAAGGAACTGGGCGTCGAATCGCTGACCGGTGTCGAGCTCAAGAACCACCTCCGTTCCCGGACCGGACTGCACGTACCGACCTCGCTGATCTACGACTGCCCGACTCCCCTCGCCGCCGCTCACCACCTCCGCGACAAGCTCTTGGGCCGGCCCCAGGAACAGGCTGTCGTCCGCACCGACACCCCGGTCGACGAGCCGATTGCGATCGTGGGGATGGGGTGCCGGTTCCCGGGCGGGGTGTCGTCGCCGGAGGGGTTGTGGGACCTGGTGGCGTCGGGGGTGGACGCGGTCTCCCCGTTCCCGACCGATCGGGGTTGGGATGTGGCGGGGTTGTTCGATCCGGAGCCGGGTGTGCCCGGGCGTACGTATGTGCGTGAGGGTGGGTTCCTGCATGACGCGGGGGAGTTCGACGCGGGCTTCTTCGGTATCTCGCCGCGTGAGGCGTTGGTGATGGATCCGCAGCAGCGGTTGCTGTTGGAGACGTCGTGGGAGGCGTTGGAGCGGGCGGGTATCGACCCGCATGCGCTGCGCGGCTCACGGACCGGCGTCTACGCCGGGGTGATGGCCCAGGAGTACGGTCCCCGACTCCACGAAGGCGCTGACGGCTACGAGGGCTACCTGCTGACCGGATCCTCCAGCAGTGTCGCTTCGGGTCGTATCTCGTATGTGCTGGGTCTGGAGGGGCCGGCGGTGACGGTGGACACGGCGTGTTCGTCGTCGCTGGTCGCGTTGCATCTGGCGGTGCGGGCGCTGCGCGGCGGTGA
>NZ_JAVRFH010000231.1:0-1111 GCF_031845825.1 Streptomyces lancefieldiae
GCCGCTCCAGCAGGGCACGGGCTCTTGCTGCCGACTCCTTCGTCCGGTTCGGCTTCTTGCTCTTGGGGGCCCCGGGCCTCTTCGCGGCTGGCGCTGGCTTGTAGTGCAATTGCCTGCGCAAGGCCGCCTGGGCCGGGGATTGATCGGCGTAGTCGTGCCCGCGCAGATAGGCACGGGCCGCGGCCAGGATGCGGTGCTCCTCGGAGCTGGCACCCCGCCGGGTTAGGGACGCGGCCTGCTGAATCCCCGAACGCACATCCCACGCCCGCCGCTCACGGACCGCGGCCTCCAGGACCTTGAAGATGCGGCGTTGGTACTCCTCGTGGGTGGCCAGCCACGCCTTCGCCTCCTCCAAGGCCCTTTCGGCCTCGGCCGGGGCCGTGGAGGACAGGCCGTCCAGGAAAGAGCTGCTGCCGTTGCAGAGCCGACGCACGTGGACCACCGTCCCCGTCCGCTGCGCCGCCTCCAGGCCGCGGACGAACGTGACCACGCTCTCCGGCAGGGCGCTCCGGCCGGCAGACGGCCCCGGTGCGGCGGGCCGGCTCCTGGCGGTGGAACGGTCCCGCAGGTTGCGGGAGGCCGCTGGGGTGAGCAGGCCCTGGTCCGTCCACGTGCACTCGCTGAACGGAACCCCCTCGGTGGGGCGGGCCAGGCTCTGGGTTCCGATCCACACGCGGCGATTCGCCCCGTCGCTGTCGCACCTGACGCGGTAGACGTACGGGCAGCCCGCGAGCACGTCCGGATCCGGCACGACGCCGGCGCCGAGGATCACGGCGCCCTGACGCTCCCAGTCCGGCCGCACGGCGGCGTCCATGTGGATGCGCATGGACAGGCCGTCCTCCAGATCGACGTCGACGAGGGAGCCGATCGGCGGCGGAAATGCGAACCGGGCGGCCCGGCCGAACTCGAGCAGCGAGCGCGACATCGCCGACTTCACGTACAGATGATCCGCACTGGACTCGCCGACGGAAGGCCGCCGGCAGGTGTTCGAGGCGCCGTTCGGCAGCGGATTGTGCTGGAAGTGACACTGGCGATCGACGTAGAGCTTGTTGGCGAGCTGGCCCCCGCAGCCGCCCAGAAGCAGCCCGCACCAGAATGTGTCCTGCTGATG
>NZ_JAVRFH010000232.1:0-1105 GCF_031845825.1 Streptomyces lancefieldiae
ACTCGAACGCGACGAGCATGCGGTGGAGCTGTGGAAGAGGGAGGTGTGGCCGCAGGTAAAAGACTCGCGGCGGCGTCCGGTGCCTGGATCGTCTTCGAGTTGCGCCGTGAGGCGCTGTGATTCGTGTGGAGGTGAGAGACCTTCACCGCCGACCTGTCGTAGCAGGGAGGTGGAGCTGAGGGCAGCCTGATCCGGGTGATGACGGAGAGGGCGGGAGCGGCCCTGACAAAGCCGGAACGTGCCAGTACTGCCAGATGGTGCGGGTCCGGCGAGCGGGATGGAGAGGAGTACGCGAGGAACCGGCGTCTTTACGTCTCTTAACGACTACACCGGCTCGAAACCTGGTGGATCTGGGCCGGAAGCGGTGCGCACTTGCTGCCCGAGGGCGGCGGGGAACTCCTTGGCCGGTATTTCGAAGCCGTTCGGGAGGCCACGAGGAAGGTCTACGGCGTACTCGTGGCGATGCCGCAGGGACACAGTCGGGCTCCTACTCCAACGAGCGAATCGCAGTGAACACGGGAACCACCCGTTCTCAACTCCCTGTCGTGCATGGCCAGTGCTCGGCTGGGGATAGGCGCATCGACCGCCGAACGGTCCGGGTGGGGCGGAGCCGCCGTAGTACTCCGAGCCGGGGAGAGCCCGCGCACATGGGGAAGGGCGGCAGCGGTATCGAGAGGGGAAGGAGACTGCAATGCCGGAAGACGCGCCGTTGAACAGCGGCGCTCTGCTGGAGGCGGACCTGGTGGGTCCACGCCAGCGGGTATCGGAGATGCAGGCCAAGCTTCACCGTTGGGCGGCAGCCGATCCCGGCCGCCGGTTCGATGATTTGTTCAACCTCGTGTACGACCCGGCGACGCTGATTGCGGCGTTCGACCGGGTCGCCGGCAACCGGGGTGCCCGCACTCCCGGCGTGGACGGCCTGACGGCCGCCGATGTCGAGGAGCGATTCGGGGTCCCCGGATTCCTGGATGACCTACGGGCCCAGCTCAGGCAGGGCTTGTTTCGTCCGCTACCGGTGCGGGAGCGCAAGATTCCCAAAACGGGTGGGTCGGGGAAGGTTCGGCGGCTGGGGATTCCCGTGATCGCCGACCGGGTCGTCCAGGCC
>NZ_JAVRFH010000233.1:0-1083 GCF_031845825.1 Streptomyces lancefieldiae
AGAAGCTGTTCTCTTTTCGATCTTGAGAGATGTGCGTCGAACGGGAGTCCCGATCGGGTGATCGCGGGGCGCTGGACGCATACGAACAGGGCCTCCTGAACAGCTCGTTGGTGTCGAATCACCGAGCAGCAGGAGGCCCTGGTGCAGCAGTCTTGCGTGCCGATGGCCGGGCAGTCCAGCGCGGTCACCTGGGAGTGTGACTGCCTGGCTCACCGGTTCGGAAACGCCGCTGACAACGGGACGCGACAGCCGCGCTACCCGACGGACATGACGGACGCGGAGTGGGCCCGGGTCCTGCCGCTGCTGCCGGTGCCGGGCTGGATGCGTGGCCGGGGTGGCCGGCCGGAGGCGTACTGCCACCGTGCCATGCTCGATGCGATCCGGTATCTCGTGGACAACGGGATCAAGTGGCGGGCGATGCCCGCCGACTTCCCGCCGTGGGACCGCATCTACGCATTCTTTCGCCGCTGGCGCGACCACGCCCTGGTCAAGGAGTTCCACGACCGGTTGCGCGCGAGGGTCCGCGAAGAGCTGGGGCGGCATGCGGAGCCGACGGCCGGGGTGATCGACTCGCAGTCCGTCAAGGCGGACGCCGTCGTCGGCGCGGACAGCCGCGGCTTCGACGGCGGCAAGCTCGTCAACGGCCGCAAGCGGCACGTCGTGGTCGACACCCTCGGCCTGCTGCTGGGCGTGATGGTCACCGCCGCGGATGTCGGCGACCGCTCCGCCGCCCAGGTCCTGCTCGGGCAGGTGGCCGAGGCTCACCATCGCCTGGCCCTGGTCTGGGCTGACGGCGGCTACACCGGCAGCCTCGTCGAGCACTGCCTGGCCACGTTCGCCCTGGTCCTGGCGATCGTCAAACGCAGCGATGACATGCGCGGCTTCGTGGTGCTGCCCAAGCGGTGGATCATCGAGCGTCTCTTCGCCCACCTGATGCGAAGCCGCCGCCTGGTCCGCGACTTCGAGCGGCGCACCACCAGCGCGGAGGCGATGGTCTACTGGTCGATGACCTTGCTCATGACCCGTCGCCTGGCTCGCTCACGCCTGCCGCGAGGGTGAACCGGCCTGGCTGCTGTTCGGCCA
>NZ_JAVRFH010000234.1:0-1083 GCF_031845825.1 Streptomyces lancefieldiae
CGGGGGGACGGGGGAGGGGTCAGACCGGTGGGGCGATGAAGACGCCGCGGTCGGGGTCGTTGAAGGATTCCTTGGCGACGAGTTCGTTCATGGGGTTGGCGGTGCCCCACTGGTCGGTGACCTCGGGCTGGGAGAAGTCGTAGACGTGGGGGTGCCAGGTGTCCTCGTCCAGGCACTCCAGCTCGGTGGTGTACTCGACGGTGTTGCCGTGGGGATCGAGGAAGTAGGTGAAGGTGTTGTCGCCGGCCATGTGCCGTCCGGGGCCCCAGATCTTCTTGTGGCCGGCGCGGATGACGCGTCCGGAGCCGCGCATGTACTCGTCGATGCCGCGCATCTCGAACGAGACGTGGTGCAGGGCGGTGTGGGGGCCCTGGGCGATGGCCATGGAGTGGTGCTGGTTGCTGATCCGCATGAAGTGCATGACCTCGCCCATGTGCGGTGAGCTGAGTGTGTCGGAGAGGGCGAAGCCGAGGTGGCGTTCGTACCAGTCGCGGGTGCGGTTGAGGTCGGGGGAGTTGAGGACGACGTGGGAGAGTTTGACCGGGATCGGTTCCTTCTCCTCGATCCTGCGGTGCTGCCTGGTCTCGACGTCGGCCAGGACCTCGATGGTGCGGCCGTCGATGTCGAAGAAGCGGAAGCCGTAGCCGCCGCCGGGGGTGTCGGCCTTTCCGGGCCGGGAGATCAGCTGGACTTCGCCGGCGAGGAGTTGTTCGGCGAGGGTGTCGACGTCGGCGGCCGAGGCGGCGCCGTAGGAGACGAGGTCGAGGCGTTTCTCGTCGGCCTTGCGGAGCCGGACGACGTACTGCTCGGGGGAGCCCTCGGCGGCGAGGAAGGAGATGCCGGAGTCCTCGGCGACCTTGGTCAGGCCCCAGACGCCGGCGTAGAAGTCGAGCTGCTTGTGGTAGTCGGGCACGGCGAGGTCGACGTGCCGCAGGTGGGTGAGCAGGCGTGTGCTCATGGTGTCAGTCCTTCCTGAGGAGGGCCGCCGCGTTGCCGCCGCGTACGGCGTGGAAGTCGGCCTCGGACAGGTGCGCGGCGCGCAGGGCGCCGAGGGGGTCCTCGGTGCCCATGTCGAAGGGGAAG
>NZ_JAVRFH010000235.1:0-1053 GCF_031845825.1 Streptomyces lancefieldiae
TGTATTGACCCGCAGCGTTGTTCACACGGCTGATGGGTGGCTTGCCGCCGAGTGCGGTGTGGCAGCGGTGGTGGTTGTAGGTGTGCAGGAAGTCTGTCAGGGCTGCGGTGCGTTCGGTGTTGCTGGTGTAGGGCCGCAGGTAGGCCCATTCGTCGAGCAGGGTGCGGTTGAAGCGTTCGACCTTGCCGTTGGTCTGCGGCCGGTAGGCGCGGGTGAGTTTGCCGGCGGCGCCGAGGTCGGCCAGGGCCTGCCGCCAGGCGAAGCTTTTGCGGTAGGGCCAGGCGTTGTCGGTCAGGACTCGCTCGACGCGGTCGATGCCGCAGGCGGCGAAGAAGGCTGCTGCCCGACGCAGGAAAGCAGCGCAGGTGACGGCCTTCTCGTCGCCATGGATTTCGCTGTAGGCCAGGCGAGTGTGGTCGTCGACGGCGGAGTGGATGTAGTCGAAGCCCATGTTGCTGCGGGTGGCGCGGCCGGCCTGGCGGCCCAGGACCTTGTGACCGCCTCCGTCGGGGATCCGGCCGAGTTTTTTGACGTCGACGTGGATCAGCTCGCCGGGCCGGTCGCGTTCGTAGCGGCGGATGATCTGGCCGGTGGGCCGGTCCAGGAAGGACAGGCGGTTCAAGCCGTGGCGGACCAGGACGCGGTGCACGGTCGAGGCGGGCAGGCCCAGGACCGGGCCGAGCCGTGCGGGACCGAGCTTGCGGTCCCGGCGCAGGCGGCAGACGCGGGCCTCCACGTCCGCCGGGGTGCGGTGCGGTGTCGTGCGCGGTCGGCTGGAGCGGTCGGCAAGACCCGGCTCGCCCTCGGCCCGCCAGCGGCGGACCCACTTGTGGGCCGTGGCGCGGGAGATGCCCATTTCGGCGGCCACATGTGCGACGGGACGGCCGGAATGGACACGCTCAACGAGCAGCCGCCTGCCGTGAACGGTCAGCCGGGCATTACGGTGGGACACGAAGACCTCCGTGCGGTGCAGTCCTAGACAGCTCCACCACACCGGAGGTCTTCGCCATGATCAAGCACCGGCGAGTGTCAACAACGCTCGTGATCAATACA
>NZ_JAVRFH010000236.1:0-1037 GCF_031845825.1 Streptomyces lancefieldiae
CAGTTCGGCATCTTCACCGTCGGCGACGTCACGCCGGACCCGACCACGGGGCGTACGCCGACCGAGCGTGAGCGCATCAAGGCCATGGTCGCCATCGCGCTGAAGGCGGAGGAGGTCGGGCTCGACGTCTTCGCGACCGGCGAGCACCACAACCCGCCCTTCGTGCCCTCGTCGCCGACCACGATGCTCGGCTACATCGCGGCGCGCACGGAGCGGTTGGTGCTGTCCACCTCCACCACGCTGATCACCACGAACGACCCGGTGAAGATCGCCGAGGACTTCGCGATGCTCCAGCACCTGGCCGACGGCCGGGTGGACCTGATGATGGGGCGCGGCAACACCGGCCCGGTGTATCCGTGGTTCGGCAAGGACATCCGTGAGGGCATCAACCTCGCGGTGGAGAACTACGCGCTGCTGCACCGGCTGTGGCGCGAGGACGTCGTGAACTGGGAGGGGAAGTTCCGTACGCCGCTGCAGGGGTTCACGTCCACGCCGCGGACGCTGGACGGGGTCGCGCCGTTCGTGTGGCACGGCTCGATCCGCTCGCCGGAGATCGCCGAGCAGGCCGCGTACTACGGTGACGGCTTCTTCCACAACAACATCTTCTGGCCCGCCGACCACACCAAGCGCATGGTCGAGCTGTACCGGGCCCGCTACGCCCACTACGGGCACGGCACGCCCGAGCAGGCGATCGTCGGCCTCGGCGGCCAGGTGTTCATGCGGAAGAACAGCCAGGACGCGGTGCGCGAGTTCCGGCCGTACTTCGACGTCGCGCCGGTGTACGGGCACGGACCCTCCCTGGAGGACTTCACCGAGCAGACCCCGCTCACGGTCGGCTCGCCGCAGCAGGTGATCGAGAAGACGCTCGCCTTCCGCGAGTACGCCGGTGACTACCAGCGCCAGCTGTTCCTCATGGACCACGCCGGGCTGCCCCTGAAGACCGTGCTGGAGCAGCTCGACCTGCTCGGCGAAGAGGTCGTGCCGGTGCTGCGCGAGGAGTTCGCCAAGAACCGCCCGGCGAACGTGCCGGACGCCCC
>NZ_JAVRFH010000237.1:0-1022 GCF_031845825.1 Streptomyces lancefieldiae
CTGGCGAAGCTCGCCCGGCTGCTCACTCCGGTCATCTCCGGGGTCCAGGCGCGGGAAGGCGCCCACGCCCGGCAGCTCGTCGTCCGCGCGGTCGCGTTCGAGCCGACCCGGTCCCAGCCGCAGCCGGTCCGCTACAGCGCAGACGGGCTGTATCTGCCGCTCGCGTCCCGGCGCGGACGCGAGTGGATCGAACAGCTCACGGTGCCGCAGGACCTCAAGCCGCAGGCGGAAGCGATCCTCCGCGGGCTCACCAATGCCGCAGTCGGCTCCCTCGCCCCCGGCGAAGAGCTCTACCTCCAGCTCCCGTGACACCGGGCCCAGCAACACGACCGACCGGCAGCGACCGGCCGCCCGGTGTGCCGGGCCGCTGCCCTTCACCCATGCAGGAACCCCATGACCTCCCGCCATACGCTCGTCTGCCTCCCGCCCCTGAACGACCCGCACGACTGGGCGGACGCGATCGACGAGGCGATCGCGCCGTACCCCGACGACCTCTACACCTGGACCGCCTACGGGCGATACGACACTCATCTCGCCGTCCGCCCGGACGTCACACCGAGCGACGGGAGTCTCGTCCAGAGCTCACGGGCACGCCAGTCCCGCCTTCCCACGTGCAGCGGCGGCCGCCGAGACTTGCTGGACTTCCCCGCGATGCGCACACACCGTGCCGCGCAGGCCTCGCGGCTCCACCGTGCGTGGACGAACGCCACGGCCACCCTGCCCCCGGCCGTCCCCCTCAGCTCCTTCCACCAACGCCATCCGCAGGACCCCGGCCGGGCACTGCAGGAGTTCCGCGCCCAACCGCAACTCCAGGTCCTCACCGACCTTGACGCGCCCCGGTCGCACCGCCGGAAAGCCGATACTGCCGCCCTGGTCGCGCTGGACCACGATGCGTTCGTCGAACGCGCCCGGCAGCGGGCCGTTCCCGGCGACCTTCTCCTGACGGTCGACGGCACCCTCCACATCAACCCGTCCTTCATCAACGCCGACGACGATGCCGAGACCGGCAGTACGCGCTACCT
>NZ_JAVRFH010000238.1:0-1002 GCF_031845825.1 Streptomyces lancefieldiae
CCAGGTCGACCATGCCGGTCAGCTCGGCGACCTCGGCACCGTCACGCAGTGTCCCGTCCTGGTCCAGGGCGGGATGCCAGAGGCGGTCGGGCATGGTCCGGACAGCTCGGCGGACCGGCTCGGTGATGGCGTATCCGACCGAGAAGAAGGTACGGATTCCTCGTTTCCGCAGGTCGCGGACGTGAGCGAGGAAGGCTTTCGCGGATCCGGCACTGTCGGCGCGGATGAGGATGTCGGTGCCGTGCCGGTGAGCGTCGGGGATTTGCGGGAGCGCCTGGTCGAGCACCGTGATGTGATCGGCGGCAGTGTTGGCTCCGGAGTTCCCGGGCCGCAGCCGCCCCGACACGGCCTCGCCGGTGTTCGCGAGGAAACACAGCAGCGGGTGGAAGCCGAAGCCGCCCTTGTAGGTGGGTGCGGCCTGCTCCTTCCCGGAGTGGCAGGTCACCAGCGTGGCGTCGAGGTCCAGAACCAGGCCGGGAAGTTCTCGTCCGCCGGCCCGAGCAGCAGGTATGCCCTCGCCGGTCTCGGCGGCCTGCATCCAGGCGACTTCCCGGGCTGAACCGCGGGCCGTCCGCAGCGAAGCGAGTGCAGCCTCGTCGGTGTCGGCGAGCAACCGCCAAGCCGTGGGCGTGGAGGCGACCGGGCCGAACACCCCTGCCTGGTCCCGCAGCACGGCCAGATCTGCGATCGCCTCACCACCGTCGGCGAGCATCACCGCAAGGTCCGTGGCGACCCGGCCCGGATCATGCCCGGTCCCGCGCGGCCGAAGCGGCCTGAGAGCGGCGGAGTACGCGGCGGTCAGCCCGGTGGCATCAGCGAGATCTGCCAGCAACCGTGCCCCGGCATGCCCAACGACCCCCGAACCATCGGCACTGACATGGACCTTGGGACGCAACCCGATACCCTGCACGTAGAAAGTGCCCTCCGCCTGGACCGACAGAACCCCTCAGCAAGGTTCATCGTCCCAGGTCAGGAAGGCACTTTCGCGTTTCCGCCCCAAAG
>NZ_JAVRFH010000239.1:0-966 GCF_031845825.1 Streptomyces lancefieldiae
TACCTGGCATGTGAGAAGGAGCTGACGCATGAACACCCTTGACGATGGCGTTCTGAAGAAGGCTGCGGTGGAATACGCCGAGCAGGGCTTCTCGATCATCCGTAACGTCGTGCCTCCGGAGGTCCTCGACGAGGCGCGCGCCCACGTCGACTGGCTCACCCATAAGTATCCGGATCTGCGTCCCGAGCACTTCCACCACCCCCTGATCCGGAACGACGCCTTCTGGGCCCGCCTGGTCTCGGACTCCCGTCTGGTCGACATCGCGGAGTTCTTCCTGGGCCCGGACCTGGCGTGCTTCACCGCCCACTACATCTGCAAGCCCCCCTACGACGGACAGCCCGTGCTGTGGCACCAGGACGGCGCGTACTGGTCCCTGAGTCCGATGGAGGCGCTGACGGTGTGGCTGGCCGTCGACGAGAGCACCACGGAGAACGGCTGCCTGCGCATGATCCCCGGCAGTCACGAACTCCCCCTCCACAAGCCGACGGTCCGCACGGACGAGCCCAACATGCTGTTCTCGGCCTCCGACGAGGATCTGGTGCGGGAATGGGCGGACCAGCGCGGCATCGTGGACATCGAGCTCCAGCCGGGCGACGTCTCGATCCACCATCCCCACCTGCTGCACTGCTCGGAGGCGAACACCTCCGCCAAGAGACGGTGCGGTCTCGACATCGGCTACATCTCAACCACCACCCGGATCCACAGTGACGGGATCTACCTCGACCCGCTGCTGGTGCGCGGAACCGACACGAGCGGCGTCAACAGCTATCGTCCGTTCCCCGCCTACCAGGAGGGCGAGACCATACCCTTCGCCGGCCAAGACGAGTGGAACGCCTGGGTGGCCGGGCACAACGCAGCGCTGCCGCGTACCCGGGGCCTTTCCGAGGCGAGCCCGATCCAGACGACGCGGCACATGATCGACCGTCTGCGGGCCGGCACCGCGAAGAGCTGATCACGTCCCTCCCC
>NZ_JAVRFH010000023.1:0-129957 GCF_031845825.1 Streptomyces lancefieldiae
CGACTTCGAGCGGCGCACCACCAGCGCGGAGGCGATGGTCTACTGGTCGATGACCTTGCTCATGACCCGTCGCCTGGCTCGCTCACGCCTGCCGCGAGGGTGAACCGGCCTGGCTGCTGTTCGGCCAACCAGCCTCGCGCGACCAGGCGTTTCGCTTTCGACCGCAGTGCCTCCACCCGGGCCGGCACCACGTCCATGCCGAACATGGCGGCCATCTCCTGGCAGGTCAGCGGCCCTTGATGAAGCCGGGCCCGGTCCGCGAGCACCTGCAGGATGCGCTGGTAGTCGACCGACAGCACCGACCAGGGCAGCCCCTGGCGCCACACCGGCACCTGCGACTTCGGCTTCGCCGCATCCTGGAGCACCGACTGCACCTGCGCATCCGCGGTGACCTCCGCCTCAGCGGTGGCGCCGTCGTTTGGAGCCAGCACCGTATCGACCCGTCTGCGGGCGATCGCCCACTCCTGCCATTCCAGCTCGGCCGCAGCCAGCTCGGCCTGGATGCGGTCGGCCTCCTCCCGCAGCCCGTCGACTCGACGCCGAGCGGCGAGCTCGTGCTGTTCCAGCAGCCCAACAACCGACGGCATCCGTGACCTCCCCGGGAACGACGACCCGACAGGCCACCACTCCCACGGAACCACCACCCCTATCCCCGACCAGCGGAAACGCGTCGATCACGTCCGGAAAGACAACAGCTTCTAAGGCGCTCAATCTCAGTGCCGAGACAATAGGCCAGTTGGCTGGCTGTCGTCGTCGACACGACGAACGGAGCCGAGTGGAACAGCATCAACTCCACGAGGCTTGGCGCTATGGCGCCGCGCTGCAGGGGGATGACGAGAAAGCTGCGGACGCCGCGTTGAGCAGCCTCAGCGAATGGTGTCGAAGGGAGCACAAGCGGTGACCGTCAAGGAGGGCCTTCCGGCTCCGAGCCACCTCTACACGTGGGTGGATGTCGACGAGCACTTCGCCAAGCTCGCAGCGCGGGGTGAATGGGAACCCTGGCTACTCGAGGTCGATGCCTACTGGGACAGTGTCGAATTCACCGTAGCCGAGGGCACCGACCCCGAAGCTGTGTGGACCTGGCTTGCCGAGCGGCTTGGCCCCCTGACTGTGGATGTGGGACGCCAAGCAATTCTCTTGGAATCCCTTGAGGGCGAACGCAACGAGGATGCCCTTGCGGTCCACCTGCGCTCAGCGACAGAACTCACCGAAGTGACCAGGCAGCCCCGCTGGAGCGAGCGGCGTATCGTCCGGCAACTAGCAGAGGGCCTACCCGCGCCCGAGGCCGAGTCATTCCCAAACGGTGTACGAATCTGCGCCTTTCACTCCTTCAAGGGCGGAGTCGGACGCACGCTGCACTGCGTCGCACTGGCCCGTGAGCTGGCTGAGCGGGGCGCCGACGCCGTAGGGGGAAGTCGCCGAGTACTGCTGGTCGATGCTGACCTTGAGGCGCCAGGCATCAGCTGGATGGTCGCTGCCCAGGGAGGCCGACTCGATTTCGCACTGGACGACTTCCTCGCGCTGCTGCACGGTTCTACAGGCAACGACCGCGGCCGGGCCATCGCAATGGCCCGAAAGTTCCTTCTCAACCAAGAGCAGGACGGCATCATCGTCCTACCCGCCACCCGGGACGCCGTCCGGGTCGGGCCTCCCCGAATCCAGCCGGTGGACCTGCTCACCCACAACAAACCGCCGTACATCCTGACCGAGGCACTAGCGGAACTGGCTCACTCCGTCGGGGCAGACACTGTTCTGATCGACCTGAGGGCCGGCACCAGCGAGCTCAGCGCGCCAATCCTTCTCGACCCTCGAGTGCACCGGGTATTTGTAACCACTATCAGCGACCAGTCAGTCCAGGGCACAACGAATCTGCTGCACCACTTGGCTCACCGTGCCCCATCTCGG
Source organism: Streptomyces lancefieldiae (assembly GCF_031845825.1). Taxonomy (NCBI): domain Bacteria; kingdom Bacillati; phylum Actinomycetota; class Actinomycetes; order Kitasatosporales; family Streptomycetaceae; genus Streptomyces; species Streptomyces lancefieldiae. The sequence goes on from NZ_JAVRFH010000023.1 coordinate 1,906, forward strand.
CGATCGACCGATCCAGCTTGTGCTGTGCTGCTCACTCAGTTTCAACAAAAAGAGCACAGCGCGGAGTTGTCCGAAGCGGCGGCAACTCTGATGGAGGCAGTCGCTCGAACCATCACTTCGCCACCCGATGCTTCTGGTGAGGGTGGTGATGCAACCACGGTCGACCGTGATGTGGCATCCGAGCCCTTCAGCAGCCCATTCCTTTCCCCCTTGCTTGCCCTTCCCCGAGGCTGGACTGACGTCTGCGAGAGAATCGAGCGAACGACGCTGCGATCCGTGGTGTCCGGACTGGCGGACGCCCTTAGCCCCCTCGGACTGACGGAATCGGAGTCTGCCCTGCCGGGACTTCGCGATGATCCTCAAGGTACCCGTGAGGCTCTGGCGAAGCTGGCCCGAAGTCTCACGTATGCAGAGACAGCGCAGGTCCAGGAAGACTTCCTGCCCACAGAAGCTCTCGTAAACCTGGTCTCTACCCACAGAACCGAGGCGCCGGTCGAAATCATTGTCGGCGCCAAGGGGTCTGGAAAGACCTTCACATATCTCCGCATGTGCCGTCAGGGAACCTGGGATGCCTTCGCCAGAGCAGCTGGGGTGGATGGTGTTGAACTGCGCGCCCCACTAGTGCCTGTTTTGGCTTCACAGAATCTCGCCGATGAACTGCGAGATGAAGTCGAAGAAGTTCAGAAGGTTTCTGCCAACGAACTCACCGGAAACGAACCAGCTAGTTTCTTGTCACTTCGCGATCTTGTCACTGATGCACTCGGCACTGACATGAATGAGGTGGGATGGCGCCGGGTGTGGTTGACGTGCTTGGCGCGAGCAGCTGGCCTGAGCGCCACGCCCGAGACTGCCGAGTCGGTACTCACCGACCTCGCGCGAAGCCAGCGAGCAATCTTCGTGATCGACGGACTCGAGGACCTATTCCAGGACTTCAGCAGTAATATCCAGCAGCAGCGCGCACTGAGGGCATTGCTCACTGGTTGCCCTGAATGGCTTCGCTCACTTCGCGGGCGCCCCTTGGGCCTGGTGGTATTCGTGCGGCGTGACCTCGTTTTGAACTCCGTACAACAAAATGCCCAGCAGTTTCTTGAACGGCATCGCGCCTACGAGCTCCGCTGGAACCGTACGGAAGCGCTTCGCTTGGTGGCCTGGGTCGGAGAACGAGCCAGAGTTCTAACTCCGGACGAATCCGTAAGCATCCGCTCAGCTGGAGCCAAAACACTCTCTCGACTTCTCGTCCAGATGTGGGGCCAGAAGCTTGGGTCAGATCGCTCTCGAGAAGCCCGATCCGAGGAATGGTTCCTCGCCGCCCTTTCCGATTTCAATCTGCAGGTTCAGGCGCGAGACATCTTCTATTTCCTGGCCGAGGCCGCCAGCGACTCAGCAGGTGACGAAAAGACTGGACGCTGGTCAGATCGCCTGCTGACCCCCTCAGCAATGCGCAGGGCACTGCCTCGCTCAAGCCGTGAGAAGATCTCCGCGATGGAGCAGGAAAACGTACCTGTCAGGACCGTTTTCAAGCACCTACAGGCATTGCCGGAGGAGATCCGCAAGGTGCCCTTCACACTCGAGTCCGTGGAGTTGGATTCCGTGCAGGCTCGCCTACTCGAGGCAAACGGCGTCCTCTTCAGGGAGAACGACCAATACTGGATCCCTGAGATCTATCGATATGGACTCGGCTTTGGGGTCAGTAACGTTGGCCGCCCGAGGGTGGTCTCAATTACCAAGCTCATTCGCGATAGGGGCGACGTAATCTGAATCGAGTCCGCCGGTGAACCGGACACTACCCGTACTTCTACCTGGTCTGTCTGACACCCAGCTGGCCAACGCCATCCGGTGGGGCAACGTGATGCTCACGCGGTTTGCCAGCCGTCCAGGGAGACGTCCGCGCCGCTGGCCAGGTAGTGGTGCAGGGCACTGGCTGTGGTGTCGACGAAGGCTTCGGGGATAGCGCTAGCGTCGACCCAGCGGACCTGGGAGTGCTTGCGGGGTTCGCGGTTTTCGGGTTCGCCGGTCCATTCGTGGGCGGCGAAGACGACCGTGAGGAAGCCGTTGGGTGCCTCGACGCCCCAGGCGCCGTGGATGATGTGGGCGACCTTGAGGGACTCGGGCTTCACCGTGAGGCCCGTCTCCTCGTACAGCTCGCGGACGGCCGTCTCGGTGATCGGTTCGCCCGGTTCGCTCTTGCCGACGGGGAGGTCCCACAGGCCCTGGGCGAACTTGGCGTTCTCGCTGCGCTGGAGGAGGACGACGCGGTTGGTGGCCTTGTCGTGGACGATGACGGCGGCGACCAGCAGGGTCATCGATTCGAGCGCCGGCTTCAGGGCCTTCGGCTGATCGTCGGTCTGCTGGGCCACGGTGTTCCCTTCGTTGGGCGGTTTGTTGGGCATGTTAGGCGAGGGCCTCGCGAGCACGACGGGCGAGATCGGCGGCACCGGGTACCTTGCGCCTCTGGTAGATCGCCAGGGTGGAACGGATCGAGGTGATCGCCTTGCGCGTCCGGTCGGAGGTCATGCCCTCCATGAGGACGAGGGCCTGGGTCCAGGCGGCGACGGCCTCGTCAGCGCGGGCCTGGGCGGCGAGGCTGTCGCCGAGGTCGGCGTGCGTGAGGGCGTGGACGCGCTTGTACTTCACGGGGTCCCAGCGGGTGAGGGCGTCCCGGTGCTGCTGCTCGGTGCCGATGTGGTCGGCGAGGTCGGTCAGGGTGCGGGCGGTGTGGCTCGCCACGGTGCCGGCGGCGGGGCCACTGACGCGGGAGTAGCTGGGCTGGGGGCCGTCGTCTCGTAGGAGGGCGTCCTCGGCAGCGAGCAGGGCCCGCACAGCCAAGGGGTTCTCGTCGGTGGCTGCGTAGGCGCGGGCGTGCGTGATGTGGAGGAGGGCCTCGGTCTGGCCGTCGACGTGGCCGAGACCTTTGCGTAGGGCGCCTTCGACGAGGTCAACGCAGTGGTGGGGCTGCTTGAGGCTCAGGGCCTGGTGGGCGAGGGCGCGCATCATCCAGGCTGCGTGGCCGCGGGGGTCGGCTTCGCAGGCGAGCTTGTAGCCGACCTGGTAGTAGCGCTGGGCGGCGCCTTCCTGGCCGAGGTCGTGGTGCTTCCAGCCGGCGAGGTAGGCGAGTTCGGCGACGGCGCCGAAGGCGGCCCTGCGTAAGGCTTCACTGGGGAAGCGTCCGCGCAGCATGGGTGCGGCGGTGTCGGCGAGGTACACGGTGACGGTGGTTAGGCCGTGCCCGCCGCCGAGGCGCTCGTCGGCGGCGCTGAAGGCGGCGGTGATCTGGCGTACGACATCCACGTCCTCCGCGCCGACGAGGGACGTGCCGGTGCGGGCGCGGAGCATGCGGGTGGTGGCTTCGTGGTCGTAGCCGAGCGGCATCGCGACGCCGGCGGTGGTGAAGGCCGCGATAGCGAGGAAGCGGCGACGCTCGACGTCGGCGCGGCCCAGGTCGGTGACGGCGAGGACGGGGTCGGATTCGGTCGGCTCCTCGGCATCACCGACGGGCAGGCCGATCTCGGTACGGGTGACCGTACGTCCCGCTCGGCGGGACAGTGCTTCGGCGAGGTACTGGCCGACTCGGCCCGACGGGGCACGAGTGCCGTTCACCCAGTGCGAGATGGCCGACTTATTGGTCTGGAGGATCTCGCCGTTCTCGGCGGCGATGCGCCGCACGTCTCGGGCGAGGGTGTCGTAAGTGCAGCCGGCCGCGTCGATGGCATCGCGCAGACGGGAGTTGGGGTCTCTCTGCGCCGCCACGATCGCCTCCCCCTGGAGCTGTAAACCGCGTATACCGCTTCAACTGCCTTCCACCGTACCCACTGAGCGTGACCACCGGTTCACTTATCAGCAGCCGCCCGGAACGGCGCGACCGTGATCCAGGCTCCCCCTTGGTCCAGGCGGCACCCCGAAGTTCCGTACGCCCACACCAGGCTCGGGCATTCCTGTGCCCGAGACCGGCCAATCAGAGACGGAGACACGGTGACCACCATCGACACCACGGCCATCACGGCCGAGCTGCCCGAGGCGTTCGACCCGCGCTGGAGCCGCCTGCCCGGCATCCAGGTCGACGGCCGGCGCATCACGATCGACCCGGCGGAGTACTTCTTCCGCTTCGAGTCGAACACCTGGCTCGTCGCCGACTGGGAGCTGGTCAAGTCCCAGCTCCTGGACGTGGACGAGACGACCGAGAGCGCGGTCGAGCAGCTCGCGCTCGACTTCATCAAGCAGCACGGTGAGTCCACGTCCGACGCGGCCCGCGTCGTGGGCACCGCGTACGAGGTGTACGCGTACCTCTTCCGCGAGGAGCACCTGGCCAGCCTCGGTCTGCCGCAGATCACCGCCGACCACCTGCGGATGCTCCGCGAGGCGGCCACGCTCATGGCGCTCAACAAGGTCGAGCTGGACGGGCACATCTCCAACGTCGGCCCGTGCTGGTTCTTCCCCGCCGCCACCTCCGTCGTCTTCGACCTGGACGACGAGACGGGCGGGATGCTCGACGAGGTCTACCACGGCGGCTGGTTCAACGAACACCGCCGGATCGAGTCCATCAAGGCCCACGCCGCCCTCGGCGGCCGGCTCGTGCACGGCTGCCAGTCCGTGCCGGACCAGTCCGGCGGCGTGGTCGCGCCCTACGGTGCCTCGATGGCGAACTTCCGCGACGACCTCGCGGCCTTCAAGGCGGGCTGGATCGAGCAGGTCTACGCCCACCGCGTGAACCCCGCCGCATAACCCACCACCCGATCAGGCTCCGGGGCGGGCCAGCACCCCTCGCCCGCCCCGGACGCCACCATCTCCCCGGAGCCCTCACGTGACCACGAACCCCAGCGCCGAACTCCTCGACAACCTGCTCACCGCGACCGGCCGGACCACCGCCGTACGGGAGGAGGTGCGCGTGTGGTCCATGTCCGGCGTCGAGCGCGTGACCTCGCCCGACGGTGCCACGGCCATCTTCAAGTACGCCAAGAAGCCCTTCGACAGCGAGGACCAGGCCCTCCGCCTGGCCCACACCCTCGGCGTACCCGTCCCCCAGGTCCACGCCTCCGCCGTCCTGAACGGCTGGCTCGGCATGCTCATGGAGGACCTCGGACCGTCCGTCCGCGAGGCCGACGACCTCGACGGCGTCGCCGCGGCCGTGATCCTGCACGGCACCCGTACGGCCCCGCCCTTGCCCGTACTCGACCAGGAGCGCCTGCGCGCACTTCCGGCCCGGGCGCTGGAACACCTCGAACGGCTGCGCAAGGCCGACCGGTGGCAGGACGCCGACGACGTCGAGGACGCGCTCGACCGGATCGCCCAGGCCGCCGAAGCCCGCTCGGCCGGAGCAACACTGGAACCGTTCGGCTGGGTGCACTCCGAGTTCCACCCCACCAGCCTCCACATCGGCGAGCGCGGCTGGCGGCTGCTCGACTTCGCCCGCGCCTTCACCGGCCCCGGCCTGCTCGACCTCGCCAGCTGGCACGGCACCATCGAGCCCCCGCACCCCATCCGCCTCCGCGTCTTCCTGGAGCAGTACGTCACCGCCGGCGGCACCCCCGACGCCCTCGCCCCGCGCGGCGGCCTCACCGCCGAACACTGGGCCCTGGGCTGGCACCGCATGTGGGCCGTCGAGTGGTTCATGGAGCAGTCCATCCGCTGGATCAACGACCCGGCCACCGACCCCGCCTACATCAAGGCCGTCCGCCGCCACCTCACCGACATCCTCCACCTCCTGGAGATCTGACGTGCTCGCCCAGGCATCCCCCTGGCACGCCCACACCGCCCAGCGCACCGCCGCCGGCCTCGCCGAACCCCTCTCCGTACCCGCCCGGATGGAATGGACCACGAGACCCGGCCAAGGCCCCGGAGCAGAGATCCTCGGCCCCGACCTGCGCGGCAAGCCACTCCTGGAACTCGGCTGCGGCCCCGGCCACAACGCAGCCCACCTCGCGACCCGCCACGGAGCCCACGTCACCGGCGTCGACCTGGTCGGCCTCCAGGTCCGCCGCGCCCGCTCCCACTACGGACGGCTGAACAACCTCACCTTCGTCGCCGGCCACGCCCTGCACTACCTGCACGCCTCCGACGAGCAGTTCGACGCGATCTACTCCGTCTTCGGCGCCGTCGGCCTTGTCGCCCCAGAGCTCCTGTTGCCAGCCGCCGCCCAGCGCCTCACGCCCGGACGAGTGCTCGCCTTCTCCGTCCCCCACCCGCAGCGCGGCGGTCGAAGCCCCTCCGGCGACGACCGTCCCCGCCGTGACTTCGTCACCCTTCCCGACCGCTCCCGGCTCCCCATCGCCCGGTGGGAGTTCTCCACGGACCGCTGGGAGAAGCACCTCAGCCAGGCGGGTTTCTGGCTCACTTCGGCACATGAGTTCCACGACCCCCGCATGGGCCACTGGCCCACCACCCTGCTGATCCGCGCCCGCAAGCTCTGACCAGCCATTCGCCCCAACTTCCCCCGGAGGGACCGATGCGCCCGCCCTACCTGCTCCTCGACATCGACGGCGTCCTCATACCCTTCCCCGACGCGGACGGCTCGACCCCGGCCACCCACGCCCGCCACGACGTCGTCCCCAACGGTCGGAGTGCCGGCAACCCGGTCACCGTCTGGCTCGACCCCGCCCACGGCCCCATGCTCATGGACGTGATCAGTGCGGGTTTCGTCACGCCGGTCTGGTGCACCAGCTGGCGGCAGGACGCCGCCACCCTGATTGGACCGCTCCTCGGCCTCCCGCCTCTGCCGCACGTCGACCTCCCGCGTCCGCAGATCACCACCAGCCACCCCAACGGCTACCTGTGGAAACGCGACCACGTCGAAGCCTGGCTCGGCGATGCCCCCGCCGTCTGGATCGACGACGACTTCACCAGCCTCGACCACGCCTGGGCCGCAGAGCGCACCGCCCGCGCCGCGGCGACCCTCCTGATCCAACCCGATCCCCGTGCTGGGCTGCAGGCTGAACACGTGGTCGAGGCCAGGGCGTGGGCGGAGCGGCTGCTGGCCGTGCGGGCTGGTGCGACCGTTACTCCGAGCGAAACCGAAGCAGCCTGACGCGTACCAAGTTCATCAAGCGCAGGTCCTACGGGCGAGAGTTCTCCGCTCTCCTGCGAACACTCGTCTTTGCTCAGCCGCCGTGATCGTCAGAACGGCAGAACGAAGTCACCCTCGTCGACCAGCCCCGTTACAACTGGCGCCGCCACAGGCCAGGCACCAGGAATCGCTTCGAGGGCACGCTGGAGATCATCCTCCGTCCGGCCGATCACAACCAGATCCCTCCCCGGCGAACCGGGCTCCAGGCACAGCAGCAAACCGGGGGCAGAGAACCACCGAACGGGCAGTCCCAACGGCTCGAACCATGCCGGATACGGCGGCAGCTCGATCGAGGTGAACTGCCTTTCCAGAGAGGCAAGCACCTCGGGGGTTGCCTGACATGCGCGTTGCTGGGTCCAACTAGCCATGGCGGCTTCGCTCAGGATGATTTCCACGCAAGCCAGGGATAGGCGATCGAGGAAGGGCCGTCGGCTGGACGGAAGACGATCAGAGAACAAAAAGACCGGCGGGTCCTCACGGGACAAGTCAGTCAACGACACACCCCACCCTGCACAGCCCTGGTTCTCGCTGCGGAACACCAGAAGTTCCCCGGAAGGATCGAGCAGCAGCTCGTCCGGCTCTAGCAGCGGATTGTGCTGAGCAACCAGGTCACGCCGTCGGCCGAACAACGCATACGCCTCCTGGAGAGCGACCGGAAGGCGAAGGCCAAGCCTAGCCTCAGCCCGCTGCACCTCTATTGAAGTGAACCCGTCAGTCCACAACAGCGGAGTGGACCAAGAAGCGGCGAACCCGCTGACGAATGCCCACGCGTCCGCCCGATCCCAGCACCCGTCAGCCAGCACCTCAGCCACGTCAAACCTGTCAGTCATGGCGCTGACCCTACGTGCTCGCCACCCTGCGGCCGGACGTCATCGTGATCATCACGAAATTGCCGCCACAGCCGATTCAGGGGGCGCCAGATGCCCTCGCCAGGACGCGTGGCGAGGGCATCTGACCGGGGTCAGCGGTGTCGACGGCGCTCTTCGGGCCTCGTGGCCACTGGTGTGGCCGGAGGGTGTGGCGTGGCCGACCTGGCCGATGGGCTGCCGCTGATGGTGCGTCGTGTGCGAGCCGCTTGGGCCCGCCTGTTCGGCTGAGCGGTGATGCGCCAGTTGAGGACCTCGGCGGGGTGCTCGGCGCTGTCGAGCTCTCGCTGGGTGCCCACCTCGGTCAGGAGACGTCGGGGGTTGTGGCCGGCGGTCTGGGCGTGAGCGAGGGTGGTGGTCAGGGCGGTCCAAGTGGGGTCGGCGAGGATTCGGTCGGCGTGATCGGGGAGAGCCCCGCGAACGTCTTGCTCGTAGCGGCGGGCGGTTGCGGCTCGTGGTGCGCGGCGGGCCAGGTCCGCCAGGACGGGTGTGGCGGCCTGCTGGTAGCCCGCCTGTAGGTGGCGGGAGGGCTTCTTCGGCTGGAGCGGCCTGTTGTTCGTGGCCGCGCTGTTCGTGCCACTTGGCAGCGGCGCGGGCCAGGTGGACGGTGGCGAAGAGTAGGGCGATGGCGAGTCCGCCCGGCTCCCTGGGGGCGTAGGCGAGTTCCTTGGCGGCCTTGCGCAGGGCGGTGGCGGCCTGGTGGTCGGCGCGGGTGGCGGAGCGGCGAGCGCGGTTGAACGCCATCGCTGCCGTCCGAAGTTCCACTCGGTGTGGGCCGGTCGTGGCGCTGGCGATGTTGTACAGGGCGTCACCGAAGGCGGCCAGGTGGCCCTGGGCGGCTGCATCGTCATCGGAGTCGAGGACGATGCGTGCCGTGTGTATGGCGGTGGTGGTGTGGCGCCATAGGTCGGCGGGGTCCGCCACATACCGCGGGTGGTCGGCCACCTTCTGGTCGGGGAGGCGTTCGCGTAGGCGGTTGATGGAGAGGTCGGGGGCGAGAACAATCCGTGCGCCAAGTGAAGCTGCCCTCGGTGCCCCGGAAGAAGGTCCTGCCGCTGACCGTCGAGCAGGTGCGGACGCTGTCCGAGGAGATACCCGCCCGATACAAGGGCCTCGTGCTGCTCGGCGCGGCCACCGGCCTCCGCCCCGGCGAGCTGTTCGGTCTCCAGGTCCGCCACCTCGACCTGCTGCACGGCACCATCTCGGTCGAGTAGCAGGTCCAGCAGACCGCCAAGCACGGCGTGTACGTCTGCCCGCCCAAGACCGCTCGCTCGCATCGCACGGTCCCGCTCCCCCGCATGGCGGTGGATGCGATGAAGGCCCACCTGCGGGACTTCCCCGCCGATGGGCCCGAGGGCTGGCTCTTCACGGCGCCGCAGGGCGGACCCGTGGTCTACACGCACTTCATGGATGGGTCCTGGCGGCCCGCCTGCGCGAAGGCCGGGATAGCGAAGGGCACCGGACCCCACGCCCTCCGGCATCACTACGCCAGCCTGCTGATCAAGCACGGCGAGTCCGTGAAGACGGTCTCCGAGCGCCTCGGCCACACCAACGCGGCCATGACGCTGAACATCTACACCCACCTGTGGCCCGACTCCGAGGAGCGGACCCGGGCCGCCGTCGACAAGGCGTACGCGGACCGGTCCGCCGACGCCCAGCCACGGGTCGACGAAGCGGCGTAGCCGCTCCCCCGCGCGCTGACCGAGGTCAGCACGCCGCGGACTCTGCGCGGACCACAAAGGCCGCCCAACCCGCTCCGCCGCAGGTCAGACGGCCTTTCACCGAACGTATTAGACGTTGAAGCGGAACTCCACCACGTCCCCGTCCTGCATCACGTAGTCCTTGCCCTCCATGCGCGCCTTGCCCTTGGCGCGGGCCTCTGCCACCGAGCCCGTCTCGACCAGGTCCTCGAAGGAGATGACCTCGGCCTTGATGAAGCCCTTCTGGAAGTCGGTGTGGATGACACCGGCGGCCTCGGGGGCGGTGGCGCCCTTCTTGATGGTCCAGGCGCGGGATTCCTTGGGGCCGGCCGTCAGGTAGGTCTGCAGGCCGAGGGTGCGGAAGCCGACGTGGGCGAGGGTGGCGAGGCCGGGCTCGTCCTGGCCGACGGACTGGAGGAGCTCCAGCGCCTCGTCCTCCTCCAGCTCGGCGAGGTCCGCCTCCAGCTTGGCGTTGAGGAAGATCGCCTCGGCGGGGGCGACCAGGGCGCGCTGCTCGTTCTTGAAGTCGTCGTCGGTCAGCTCTTCCTCGTCGACGTTGAAGACGTAGAGGAAGGGCTTGGTGGTGAGCAGGTGCAGGTCGTGGAGGAGCTCGTTGCGCTCGGTGCCCTGGACGATGCCGTGCGCGAAGAGCGTGTCGCCCTTCTCCAGGATCTCCTTCGCCTCCTCGACCGCCTTGACCTTCGGCGCGACGTCCTTCTTGATCCGGGACTCCTTCTGGAGGCGCGGGAGGACCTTCTCGATGGTCTGGAGGTCGGCGAGGATCAGCTCGGTGTTGATCGTCTCGATGTCGTCCTTGGGCGAGACCTTGCCGTCGACGTGGACGACGTTCTCGTCCTTGAAGGCACGGATGACCTGGCAGATCGCGTCGGACTCGCGGATGTTGGCCAGGAACTTGTTGCCCAGTCCCTCGCCCTCGCTCGCGCCGCGCACGATGCCCGCGATGTCGACGAAGTCGACGGTGGCCGGGAGGACCTTCTCCGAGGAGAAGATCTCGGCCAGCTTCGTCAGGCGGGGGTCGGGGACGCCGACGACGCCGACGTTGGGCTCGATCGTGGCGAACGGGTAGTTGGCCGCGAGCACGTCGTTCTTGGTCAGGGCGTTGAACAGGGTCGACTTGCCGACATTCGGCAGACCGACGATTCCGATCGTGAGCGACACGTTGCGACTTCCCGTACGTGAGGATGCGGAGGGTGGGGCGGGCCAGGCAGGGGCCGATCCACCAGTCTACGGGGTGGCCGGTACTGGCCCCGCGCGGTGTCGAAGGCTTGGCCGAGCTCGGTCCGACGGCGTGTCTGAGGGGCCATTCGGCACATAAACCGACCTAAGTTGGTCCAGTGGAGCAACACAGGACGCGACCTGCGCAGTACGGACCGCGACGGGCCCGGGCGCCGCTGCCCCCTCAAGGGCGGGGTGCGGGCGGCATCCCGCCCGGGGGACCGGTGGGACGACCGGCCGGGAGACCGGTCGGGGGACCGGCTGGTCGGCCGCCGGCCGAGGGGCCGGGCGGGCGGCCGGGCGGACAGCGGATGGGCCGAGGGCCGCGACCGGGACCGGCCGCGGTACGGCCGCTCCGGTCCGGGCCTGTGGTCCGTCGGAGCCTGCGCACCCTGCGGGAGCTGCCCAACCCGCGGCTGACGGGGCTGGGCGGCGGTCTGTTCTGCGCGGCCGTGATGACCGTGCTCGGGTTCCTCGACCGGGTGCTGTTCGGCGCGTCCCTCGCGGTGTACGGCGCGCTGTTCCTGCCGGTGTGCCTGCTCACCGCGCTCTGGGTACGCAGGGGCGACCTGCTGACCGCCCCCGTCGTCGTGCCGATCGCCTTCGCCGTGGGGGTCGTGACCGTCTCCGAGAGCGGGGACGGTCTCGGCGGGCGGCTGATGGGGCTGGTGACCGCCCTGGCGACCGGGGCCGGCTGGCTGTACGGCGGGACCATGGTCGCGGGTTCGACCGTCATCGTCCGGAGGATCCGGCTGCTGCGCCGACGGGCTGCCGCCGCCCGGAACCGGGCGCCGGCGTGAGGGCCGGTTCAGCCGCGCAACCGGCGTGCGGGCCGGTTCAGCCCGTGGCGGGTGCGCCGGCCCGCTCCGCCGCCCGCATCGCCGCCCCCACGATCCCCGCGTTGTTCTGGAGCTGCGCGGGGACGATCTCCGCCTGGATGCCCTCGATGTGGTGGAGGAACTTGTGGGACTTGCGGCTGACCCCGCCGCCGATGATGAACAGCTCGGGTGAGAACAGCATCTCGACGTGGGCGAGGTACTTCTGCACCCTGTGGGCCCACTGCTCCCAGGACAGGTCGCGGTCGTCCTTGACCTTGCTGGACGCCCGCTTCTCCGCGTCGTGACCGTCCAGCTCCAGGTGGCCCAGCTCGCTGTTGGGGACGAGGGCGCCGTCGGTGAAGACGGCGCTGCCGATGCCGGTGCCGAAGGTGAGCAGGATGACCGTGCCCTGCCGGCCGCGACCGGCGCCGAAGTGCATCTCGGCGACGCCCGCCGCGTCCGCGTCGTTGACGACCGTCACGTCCAGCCCGCCCAGCCGCTCGCCGAACAGGGCACGCGCGTCGGTGTCGACCCAGCTCTTGTCGACGTTGGCCGCCGTACGGACCACGGCGCCGCCGGTCACCACACCCGGGAAGGTGAGCCCGACCGGTCCGGTCCAGCCGAAGTGCTCGACGACCTGCTTCACCCCGTCGGCCACGCCCTCGGGGGTCGCCGGGTGCGGGGTCAGTACCTTGCAGCGCTCCTGGGCCAGGTCGCCCCTGTCGAGGTCCACAGGTGCGCCCTTGATCCCGGATCCGCCGATGTCCACGCCGAAGATCTGCATGGCCCTACGTTACGACGGACGACTGACGGTCACGCCCCGCCCGTACCGGAGCCGCCCCGCTCCGCCACCAGGGCCGCCGCCTCCTCGCGCAGGTCACGCCGGAGCTCCTTGGGCAGCGAGAAGATGATCGACTCCTCGGCGGCCTTGACGATCTCCACGTCCTCGAAGCCGCGCTGGGACAGCCACTCCAGGACCTGCTCGACCAGGACGTCCGGGACGGAGGCGCCGGAGGTGAGGCCCACGGTGGAGACGCCCTCCAGCCAGGTCTCGTCGATCTCGTCGGCGAAGTCCACCAGGTACGCGTCGCGTGCGCCCGCCTGCTTGGCGACCTCGACCAGCCGCTTGGAGTTGGAGGAGTTGCGGGAGCCGACGACGATCACCAGGTCGGCCTCGGCGCCCATCTGCTTGACCGCGAGCTGGCGGTTCTGCGTGGCGTAGCAGATGTCGTCGCTCGGCGGGGAGATGAGCTGCGGGAACTTGTCCTTGAGCGCGTCGACGGTCTCCATGGTCTCGTCGACGGAGAGGGTGGTCTGCGACAGCCACACCACCTTCGACGGGTCGCGGACCTCGACCTTGGCGACGTCCTCGGGGCCGTCGACGAGCTGGATGTGGTCGGGGGCCTCGCCGGAGGTGCCGATGACCTCCTCGTGGCCCTCGTGGCCGATCAGGAGGATGTCGTAGTCGTCGTTGGCGAAGCGGACGGCTTCCTTGTGCACCTTGGTGACGAGCGGGCAGGTGGCGTCGATGGTGGCGAGCCTGCCGCGCTCGGCCTCCTCGTGGACGACGGGGGCCACGCCGTGCGCGGAGAACATGACGATGTTCCCCGGGGGGACCTCCTCCGTCTGCTCGACGAAGATGGCGCCCTTCTTCTCCAGGGTCTGGACGACGTACTTGTTGTGGACGATCTCGTGCCGGACGTACACCGGAGCCCCGTACTGCTCCAGGGCTTTCTCGACGGCGATCACGGCGCGGTCCACACCCGCGCAGTAGCCACGGGGGGCGGCGAGCAGGACACGGCGGCCAGACGAAGCAGTCATGGCACCCATCGTAAGGCCGCGTTCGGCGGGTCAGGGATCGCGTGGGCACAGTGATGCCGGGGAGACTGACGGGGACGTTCCCAGGCACCAGTGCGAGGCTCTGGCGGAGGCACGATGTCCGAGACCGGTACGACGGCCCAGGGGGCCGGTGAGGAACACGAGCTCAAGCGCAGCCTGGGCTTCAGGGACCTGGTGGTCTACGGGCTGCTGTTCATCGCGCCCATGGCGCCGGTCGGCGTCTTCGGCACGCTGGACGCCAAGTCGCACGGCGCGGTGGCGCTCGTGTACGTCGTCGCCACGGTCGCGATGGCGTTCACCGCGTTCAGCTACGCGCAGATGGTGCGGGTGGTCCCCCAGGCGGGGTCGGTGTTCGCCTACGCGCGCGTGGGGCTCGGCAAGGAGTTCGGTTTCGTCGCCGGGTGGATGGCGATGCTGGACTACGTCCTCATCCCGGCGGTGGCGTACCTGTTCTCCGGGATCGCCATGGAGGCGCTGGTCCCGGAGGTGTCGCGGTGGGTGTGGACGGCGCTGGCGGTGGTCGTCACGACCCTGCTGAACCTGTGGGGCGTGCGCGCGGCGGCCCGGGTGGGGTTCCTGGTGCTCGCCATGGAGATCGTGGTGCTGCTGGTGTTCGTGGTGACGGCGCTCGTGGTCCTCGCGCGCGACGGGGCCGAGCGCGGCTGGCTGTCGCCGCTGTCCGGGGACGGCACGCAGGGGGCGTTCGCGCTGTCGGCGGTGGTGGGCGCGGTGTCGGTGGCGGTGTTGTCCTACCTGGGCTTCGACGCGATCGCCACCTTCGCGGAAGAGGTCACCGGCGGCTCGGCGAAGGTCGCGCGGGCGCTGCTGTTCTGCCTGGCGCTGGCGGGCGTGCTGTTCGTGGCGCAGACGTACCTGGTCGCGCTGCTGGAGCCGGTGACGTCGGCTCGGCTGGCGGCGGAGCCGGAACGGCAGGGGACGGCGTTCTACGACGCCGTGGACGCGTCCGCGGGGACGTGGCTGCACGACCTGGTCGCGGTGAGCAAGGCGATCGGCGCGGCGTTCGCGGCACTGGCCGGGCAGGCGGCGGCCGGGCGGCTGCTGTTCGCCATGGGGCGCGACCGGCGGCTGCCGCGGGTGCTGGCACGGACGGACTCCGGGGTGCCGCGGGTGGCGCTGCTGGTCTCAGCCGTGATCACGATGGTGGCGGCGGTGTGGGCGGCCCGGCGGAACGACGGTCTCGACCACCTGGTGTCGGTGGTCGACGTCGGCGCCCTCACGGCCTTCACGCTGCTCCACGCGAGCGTGGTGGGCTGGTTCGCGGTCCGGCGCGGCGGGGGGCCGGTGAGCTGGTGGCGGCATGCGCTGGTGCCGGTGCTCGGGGCGGCGATCACGATCGCCGTGATCGTGGAGGCGTCCCGCACGGCGCAGGTGGTGGGGGCGATCTGGCTGGTGGTGGGGTTGGTGGTACTGGCGCTACAGGCGCGCGGGCGGCGCACGGCGGGGGCATGAGGCGAACGCCGCCCGTGACGCGCCGCGCCCGTACGGACGTGCCCGTACAGCCGCGCGCCGGCAGCCGACCGCCGGGCCCGACCCCCGGCGGTCGGGCCCGGCGGTCGGGCCGGCAAGGCGTGCGGCCCACGAACGGGAACGGACGGCACACGCGACCATCCGGCGAACCCCACCACACCCACGCACACCCGAGCCACCGCACCCGGGCCGACCGGCCCAAGCACGCGGCCCCCGGACGGAAACGGACGGCACACGCGACCATCCGGCGAACCCCGCCACACCCACGCACACCCGAGCCACCGCACCCGGGCCGACCGGCCCAAGCACGCGGCCCCCGGACGGAAACGGACAGCACACGCGACCATCCGGCGAACCCCACCACACCCACGCGCGCGAGTCGACGCGTGTCTTCGGTGGGGGCGTCGGGCCGGGGCCGGTTGTCGGACCCGGCCGTTACGCTCAGGCGCATGGCTGTTAACTCGACTCCCGAAAGCCCGCTGCCCGTGGGCGAGGTGTCACGGCTGATCGGCGGATGGATCGACCGGCTCGGTGCGGTGTGGGTCGAGGGGCAGATCACGCAGTTGTCGCGGCGGCCGGGCGCCGGCGTGGTGTTCCTGACGCTGCGCGATCCGTCGTACGACATCTCCGTGAGCGTGACCTGCTACCGGCAGGTGTTCGACGCGGTGGCGGACCTGGTCGGCGAGGGCGCGCGGGTCGTGGTCCACGCCAAGCCGGAGTGGTATGCGCCGCGCGGGCAGCTGTCGCTGCGGGCCGCCGAGATCAAGCCCGTGGGTGTCGGGGAGCTGCTCGCACGTCTGGAGCAGCTGAAGAAGGCCCTCGCGCGCGAGGGGCTGTTCGCGCCGGAGCGGAAGAAGCCGCTGCCCTTCCTGCCGCGGCTGATCGGCCTGGTGTGCGGGCGCGCCTCGGCGGCCGAGCGGGACGTCCTGGAGAACGCCCGGCACCGCTGGCCCGCCGTCCGTTTCGAGGTGCGCAATGTCGCCGTGCAGGGCGTGCACGCCGTGCCGCAGGTGGTACAGGCGGTGAAGGAGCTGGACGCGATGGACGACGTGGACGTGATCGTCGTCGCGCGCGGCGGCGGCAGCGTGGAGGACCTGCTGCCGTTCTCCGACGAGCAACTGGTGCGGGCGGTCGCCCAGTGCCGTACGCCGGTCGTCTCGGCGATCGGGCACGAGCCGGACAATCCGCTGCTGGACCACGTCGCCGACCTGCGCGCCTCCACGCCGACCGACGCCGCGAAGAAGGTCGTACCGGACGTCGGCGAGGAGTACGAGCGGGTCCGGCTGCTGCGGGACCGGGCGCGCCGGTGCGTGGCGGCGTTCGTCGACCGCGAGGAGCGGGGGCTGGCCCACGCGCTCGCCCGGCCGTCGATACAGGACCCGCACCGGATGATCGACGAGCGGGCCGACCAGGTGGCGGCCCTGCTGGACCGGGGCCGCCGCTCCCTGCGGCACCACCTCGACCGGGCCGACTCCGAGCTGACGCACACGCACGCGCGCGTGGTGGCCCTCTCCCCCGCCGCGACCCTGAAGCGGGGGTACGCGGTGCTGCAGCGGGCCGACGGCCACGCCGTCCGCGACCCCGGCGAGGTGGAGCCGGGCGAGACGCTGCGCGCACGCGTCAGCGAGGGCGATTTCTCCGTACGAGTCGACGCATAGGGTGAGTGGATGACCAGCGAGGTGGAACAGCCGACGGCCGAGTCCGAGGCGCTCGGGTACGAGCAGGCGCGGGACGAGCTGATCGAGGTCGTACGGCGGCTGGAGGCGGGCGGTACGACGTTGGAGGAGTCCCTCGCCCTGTGGGAACGGGGCGAGGAGCTGGCGAAGGTCTGCCGCCGCCGGCTGGACGGCGCCCGGGCCCGCCTGGACGCGGCGCTGGCCGAGGAGTCCGCGGCGGAGGAGGGCGAGGACGGGGGCCGGTAGATCCGCCCCGTGACCGACAGGCCCCCGTGGCCGGCCGGCCGGCCCGGCCTACTTGCCGGTGTCCTCGGCGAGGGTGTGGGCGACGAGCGCGTTCGCGTGCCCGTGGCCCAGGCCGTGCTCGGTCTTGAGCCAGGAGACGAGTTCCATGTGCTTGGTGAGCGGCGAGGAGCGGATCAGCTCCTTCCACTCCGCGACCGGGCGGCCGTACTTCTTCTCAATCGACGGGAAGTAGGAGGCGGGGCCCTTCACGGTGGCGGTCATGTCGACGCGATCCCCTCTGTGCGGTGGTGAGCGAGACGTTGCCGGTAGGACCGCCGGGGCGCGCTGGAGTCATCGCCCGACGGCCGTGAGGTACGTCACTTCACCGTCAGCGAGGTGAAGCGGGGCCAGGGTCCGCTTCCGTCCTCGTTGCGCACGTTGAGGGAGAAGCCCCCCGCGCCGTGCGCGTCCGTCCGCCAGTGCGACCGCAGCTTCCCGCAGAGGCGGCCGTCGACGGACACGCGCACCTCCTCGGGGGTCACCGACACGCGGAGTTCGTGCGTGCCCGACGGGTCGAGTTCGCAGCGCTTGCCCTTGGTGCCGCGCTCGCCGAGGCGTGCGGTGCCGCGTCCGAGCGACACGAAGGCGGGGTGCTCGCTGCCGACCCGCACGGTGAGGCCCGCGCCGGTGGCGGGGCCGCGCAGCCCGGTCACCGTGGCACGCACCCGGTAGGTGGTCCAGTCCGCGGTGGCGATCGGCCGGTGGTCGGCCCACACGTACGTGCGCCGGGGGTGCGGGTCCTCGCCGGTGAGGGCGCCGATCCCGATCTCCTCCGCGCTCTTGGGGAAGCGCCAGTCGTCGGGCCGCTCCAGCGGGCGGTGGACGTCGGCGGGTGCGACCGGCGTCCAGCGGGCGAGTTCCCGGAGCAGGGCGGTGGAGGTCGTGTCCCGGGTGACCTCCAGCCGCTGGACCTCGCCGGCCGCCGCGGCCCGCCGGCCCGGTGGCAGGGGGCGGGACGAGGAGTTGGTGAGGGCGGCGGTGAACCGCTCCCGCAGCATGGTCCGCAGTGCGCCGAAGCCGTTCGGCCCGAGGTTGGTCCCCTGCCGCGTCTCGGAGAAGGGGTAGGCGAACAGCTCCGGTCGCGGCAGTCCGCGGCGCGCGAACGCGTCGATCGACCGGTCGAGGTCGGCCTCGACCCGGAGCCGGTACTCCCGCTCGCTCTCCAGGCGCCGCTCCCCCTCCAGCCACAGCCGGTTGGTGAGCACCGGCGCCTTCCGCCCGGTCGCGTCCACCACCGACCGGACGTGGCTGCGGTCGGTGTGGGCCTGGAAGTCCCAGCGGCCGGACCGCGCCATCCGCTCGATCTCGGCCCAGGAGAGGTAGTACGGCCGGTGGGTGCCCACCTGGCCGGTGATGAGGTAGGCCGCGGCCTTCATCCGGTGCCTGGCCAGGATCGGGTCGGCGTGCACCCACAGTCCGTGCGTGCCGTCGTCGAAGGTGAGGTAGACGCTGCGCGGCGCGGGTGTCCGGCCGGTGCGCAGGAACTCGGTGAACTCCCCCGTGGTCAGGGTGCGGTAGCCGGCCTCGCGCAGGGCGCGCAGGTGGGCGTCGAAGCGTTGCGGGGAGACGGTGTAGTGGCTGTTCGTCTCCGGGCCGACGTCGTGGTAGGCGAGCACGACCGGTGCTTCGCGGGCCGGGGACGCGCCGGCTCCCCGGACCGGGGCGCCGGACGAGGGCGCGGGCGGGGCTGCCTGGTGGGCCACCGCCCGGCGGTAGCTGTCGTACTGCCAGGCGGTGGTGAAGGCCAGGGCGGGCACCGCGAGCGCCAGCAGCGCGAGGACGGCGCGCAGCAGCGGACGGCGGCCCGGTCGGAACAGGGACGGTCGGTGGCCGTTCACAGCGGCCGTCCCCGGGTGACGACGAACAGGTAGATCACGGCGACGGCGGCGACGGTGCCGGCGACGGCGAGGCCGCGGACCAGGCCGCGCAGCAGCGTTCTCATGCGGGACTCCTCGACCAGACGTTCCGGCGCAGGGTGAGCAGGGCGTACGGCAGCAGCCAGGCCAGTACGCAGCACGACAGCAGGCTCATCAGGGGCCGGCAGCGCCAGGCGCGGTCCCCGGGGTGGTCGAGCCGGTAGGCGAGGCCCCAGACGCAGCCCTTGAGGATCACCCCGGCCAGGTACAGCAGCGTCAGCACGCCGGCCAGGTGCAGCGGGGCCCACAGCAGGTGCCGGACGACCAGGACCGGGGCGGCGATCACCCACAGGGCGTGCCCGTAGTAGAGGGCGGCGGGGACCGGGCCCCGGCGCCAGATGAACCGGCCGGTGAAGAACAGGTTCCTGACGAAGCTCTTCTTCCAGCGGATCTGCTGGCGCAGGAAGGAGGAGGGGCGGGAGGGGACCCGGGTCCACACGCGGGCGGAGCGGGTGTAGCCGACCTCCCAGCGGCGCTCGGGGTGGTCGTGCTCGCGGACGAACGGGGAGTCGGCGTGCCGGCGTTTGAGCGCGCGGCCGCACCAGGCCTGGCCCAGGACGTAGCCGGTGAGCTGGCGGTCGGTGGCGAAGCGGAACGGGGCGCCGAGGAAGCGGTCCTCGGCCCAGGCGGGCAGGTAGTTGTAGATCGCCTCGCGGCGGAACGCGGCGAGCGGACCCGAGATGCAGCACACCGACCCGAAGGCGGCCTCGGCGGCCTTGGTGATGCGGAACTGGCCCTCGTACCAGACGTCCTGGACCCGGGCCAGGAGACCGGCGTCCGCGTTGAGCGCCCGGCAGTGGCCGCTGATCGCGCCCAGTTCGGGGTGGTGGACCAGCGCCGTGACGCAGTGTCGTACGGCGTCCGGTGCGATGACGCAGTCGGAGTCCGTGAAGATCAGGACGTCCCCGTCGGCGAGGGCGCAGGCGCGCACCAGCGCCCCCTTCTTGCCGAGGTTGTGCTCCAGCCGGACGAGGGTGAAGGGCAGCTCCGCGGCGAGTCGCTCCAGGACCTCGGCGGTGCCGTCGTCGGAGGCGTCGTCGACGACCACGAGCTGGAGGTCGGGGTAGTCGGCGGCGGCCATGGAGCGGACGCAGTCCTCGATGTGTGCCCGTTCGTTGCGCACGGCCAGCAGGAAACTGACCCGGGGCTGTTCCGGCAGGGCCGGGAAGTCCTCCGGGGCGCGCGGTCGTCTGCGCAGCGTGCGCTCGGCCGGGTCGTCGTACCGGCCGTAGGCGACGTACAGGACGCAGATGGTGCCGGTCAGGACGGTCAGCCCGTAGAGCATGAGCAGGTCGAAGCCGTGGGGCAGCAGGACGGCCCGGTAGGCCAGGACCAGCAGGAGGGGCAGCAGGGCCAGCAGCGTGAGCAGCCGGACGACGCCGCGGCGGACGTCGGGGTCCAGGGCGTCCAGCCGGCGCGCGAGCCGGTTACCGGGGGACGGGTTCGGGGGGCGGCCCGGGCGCAGGACGGTCATGCGGTGACCTCGGCACGGACGCGGGCGCCGCGCTGCCGGGTGTCCAGCACCCGCGGGGCGTCCGCCAGCCAGGACAGGTCGTGCACGGGGTGGACGGTGTGCAGGACGACCAGGTCCCACGGCCGGGTGTGGGGGTCCGCCACATGGTGCAGTACGCGTCCGGCGACGGTGACCGAGGGCACGAGGGGGTCGGCGTAGGAGACGTCCGCGCCGGCCGCCTCGAGCCGGGCGAGCATCTCCAGGGCGGGGCTCTCCCGGACGTCGGCCACGCCTTCCTTGTAGGCGACGCCGATCAGCAGGACCCGGGCGCCGTCGGCGGGGACGGCGGCCCGGGACAGCAGCTCCAGGGCGCGTTCGGTCATCCGGGCGGGCCGGTCGGTGTTGGCCGTGAGCGCGGCGGCGACCAGCGGCGCCTGCTGCCGGACCTCCCTCAGCTGCCACAGCAGGTAGTGGGGGTCGCAGGGGATGCAGTGGCCGCCCACGCCGGGGCCGGGATAGAACGGCATGAAGCCGTACGGTTTCGTCGCCGCCGCCTCGATGACCGGGACCGGTGCCAGGCCCAGTGCCTGGCAGGCGTCGGCCAGTTCGTTGGCCAGGGCGATGTTGACGGCGCGGTAGGTGTTCTCCCAGAGCTTGGCCATCTCGGCGGTCTCCGGGGTGTCCACGGTCCGGATCTCCGAGGCCGTCGGGGCCAGCAGCGCGGCGGCGGCCCGTGCGCTGTTCGGCCCGGCGCCGCCGACCAGGCGCGGGGTGCGTTCGGGGGTGTGGCGTTCGTTGCCGGGGTCGATCCGCTCGGGGGCGAAGGCCACGTAGACGTCCTCGTCGACGGTGAACCCGCGCGCCTTCAGCGGCTCGGTCAGCAGGTCCCTCGTGGTCCCCACGTAGCTCGTGGACGTGAGCACGATCAGCTGCCCGGCCACGGCGTGCTCGACGACCGAGGCGCAGGCGGCGGACAGCGCCGTGAGGTCCGGTTCGCGTCGGGCGTCGACGGGGGTGGGCACGCAGACCACCACGGCGTCCGCGGCGGTCACGGCCGTCGCGTCGGAGGTGAGCCGGAAGCCGTCGCCCACCACGGCGCAGGCCAGCTGCGCGTGGTGCACCGGAAGCAGGTCCACGGCTCCCCGGGCGATCGCCCGCAGCCGGTCCTGGCTGCTGTCGATGCCGATGACCTTCGCACCCGCGTCCGTGAGGGCGAGTGCGGTGGGCAGTCCCACGTAACCGAGTCCGACGACCGCGACGGTCAGGTCCGATACACCACCATTTGACATGAGTTTCACACGGTCATATAGGCCCACTCCCCTCGGCCGTCGGCAGCACGACACGCCCGACGGGGCGACTCGGAAGATCGCCTTCACCCCTGCGGCGGTGTGAGGGCGATCACCGCGCGGAGTGTTGGTTGAACCTTGAACTTCCTTGGCGTACCGTCGTGTCCGTCAACGGCTCCGTGGCACGTACACGGCTCCGACGCACGTACCGAGGAAGATCACGCATGTCTCTCGTTCTTGACCCCGCCGCCCAGGACCTGCTGTTCCGCGAGGCCCGCACCGCGAACACCTTCACCGACGAGCCGGTGACCGATGAGCAGGTGCAGGCGATCTACGACCTGGTCAAGTACGGCCCGACCGCCTTCAACCAGTCGCCGCTGCGCGTCACGCTGGTCCGCTCCCCCGAGGCCCGCGAGCGCCTGGTCCAGCTCATGGCCGAGGGCAACCGGCCCAAGACGGCCGCCGCCCCGCTGGTCGCGATCCTGTCGGCCGACAACGAGTTCCACGAGGAGCTGCCGCAGCTCTTCCCGCACTTCCCCGAGGCCAAGGACGCCTTCTTCAGCGAGCGCCCGGTGCGCGAGGGCGCGGCCGGCCTGAACGCCGCCCTCCAGGCCGCGTACTTCATCGTCGGCGTCCGCGCCGCCGGGCTGGCCGCCGGTCCCATGACGGGCTTCGACTTCGAGGGCGTCCGCAAGGAGTTCCTGGACGACGACCACACCGCGCTGATGGTCGTCAACATCGGCCGTCCGGGCCCGGACGCCTGGTTCCCGCGCTCCCCCCGCCTGGAGTACGACCAGGTCGTCACCACGGTCTGAGACGCGCGACCCCGATGACGTGACGAAGCCCCCGGGATGCCGGGGGCTTCGTCATGTATCGGGGTGTGGCGGACGCTCACGTCAGCTTCGGACGCTCACGTCAGCTTCGGACGCTCACGTCAGCTTCGGACGCTCACGTCAGCTTCAGCGCCGCCGCCATCGTGGCCAGCTGGTCGAACGACCCCGTGCCCGCCACGACCGTCGTCGCGCCCTTCATGTCGTCCGTGTCGCTCAGCACCAGCGCGTCGTACCGGCCGCCCTCGTAGCGGGTCCACGTCCGGCCGCCGATCTCCTGGGTCGCCCCGGTCGCCCGCGCGCCCTGGCTGGCGTCGTCGATGAAGGCGGTCGACTTCTGCCTGGACTGCTCGATCGCCACGTACTCGCCGTCCGGGGCGTGGAAGCCCAGGTGCCAGGCGTCGAACTCGTCACCCCGGAAGCGGACGGAGGTCGGCTTCCAGTCCTCGGAGAGGCCCTCCGGCGCGGCCACCGGGTACGACGCGGCGCGCTGCGCGGTGATCAGCTCGACGCGGTAGTCGACCCGCTTGACCTCCGGCTCACCGTCGTCGTGCGGGATGAAGATCCAGATCACGCCCGCCGCGAGCACGATGATCCCGAGGGAGAGGATCATGTCCCGGGCCGTCTTCTGCTTGCCTTGCATACCTGCCACGCCCCCTATCGTCGCAGGTGCCTGGTCCGCTCATACGTGGGGTCCCCTGCTCATTTTGTCGTACTGGAGATAGAGTCGGGGCACACCCTCATCCGGCCGTCGTCGTATCAGAAAGGTGCGTTCCGATGACCGAGCATCATCTGCCGTCCGAGCTGGACGTCCCCTCAGAGGCTCCCGACCGCAACCTCGCCATGGAACTCGTGCGGGTCACCGAAGCCGCGGCGATGGCCGCCGGCCGGTGGGTCGGGCGCGGTGACAAGAACGGCGCCGACGGTGCCGCGGTGCGCGCCATGCGGACCCTCGTCCACACCGTCTCGATGAACGGCGTCGTCGTCATCGGCGAGGGCGAGAAGGACGAGGCCCCGATGCTCTTCAACGGGGAGCGGGTCGGGGACGGCACCGGGGCCGAGGTCGACATCGCCGTCGACCCGATCGACGGCACCACGCTGACCGCCAACGGCATGACCAACGCGATCGCGGTGCTGGCCGCCGCCGAGCGCGGGTCGATGTTCGACCCGTCCGCGGTCTTCTACATGGACAAGCTGGTCACCGGACCCGAGGCCGCCGACTTCGTCGACATCAACGCGCCCGTGTCCGTGAACATCCGCCGGATCGCCAAGGCCAAGCGGCGCACCCCAGAGGACGTCACCGTCGTCATCCTCGACCGCCCCCGGCACCAGAGCCTCATCAAGGAGGTCCGGGAGACCGGCGCCCGCATCAAGCTGATCTCCGACGGTGACGTGGCCGGCTCCATCCTGGCGCTGCGCGAGGGCACCGGCATCGACCTGCTGCTCGGCATCGGCGGCACGCCGGAGGGCATCATCTCGGCCTGCGCCGTGAAGTGCCTGGGCGGCACCATCCAGGGCAAGCTGTGGCCCAAGGACGACGAGGAGCGGCAGCGGGCGGTCGACGCCGGGCACGACCTGGACCGGGTGCTGACCACCGACGACCTGGTCTCCGGGGACAACGTCTTCTTCGTCGCGACCGGCATCACCGACGGTGAGCTGCTGCGCGGGGTGCGGTACCGGTCCGAGACGGCCACGACCGACTCGATCGTGATGCGGTCCAAGTCGGGCACGGTGCGGCGGATCGACTCCGAGCACCGGCTGAGCAAGCTGAGGGCGTACAGCGCGGTGGATTTCGACCGGGCGAAGTGACGCCCTCGGTCTTGCGGGGCGCCCTCCGAACCGGGGGTGCCTGTCGTGGGGCGGGTGCGGGTGCGTCGTGGCTGATCGCGTCCACGCGGCGGAGACGCCTGTCGTATGCAGCCCCGCGCCCCCGGCGGCACCGCGCCAACGGCGCGCGAAAGGGCACCCTCTGTGCGGAGAGGGTGCCCTTTCGCGTGCGTGTGCGCTAGCCGGCCGCGGCTATGCGGTCCGTCGCGGTGCGGGCCGTCTTCTTCAGCTCCACGTCGCGACGGCGGCGCCGGGCCAGCACCACGCGGCGCTCCGCGGCGGTGAGGCCGCCCCAGACGCCGTAGGGCTCGGGCTGCAGGAGGGCGTGCTCGCGGCACTCGACCATGACCGGGCAGCGGGCGCAGACGCGCTTCGCCGCCTCCTCGCGGGAGAGCCGGGCGGCGGTGGGTTCCTTGGAGGGAGCGAAGAACAGTCCGGCCTCGTCGCGCCGGCACACCGCCTCGGTGTGCCAGGGAGCGTCTTGGTCCCTGTCCCGCACGGGCACCCGCTGGGCCGGAACGGCAGCTACCTGCAGGGACGAATGCGGCGGTTGCAGCACGGTCTACTCCTGACGACGGCTTCGCGAGCGAGAGACGATGCGTCAAGGCTTACCCGTTGTACGCGCGCCTATGCACAGGGTTTCCCACCGCCACCGGCGCCGCGCTACAGATGCTTGCGCAGGCTCTTGTCGACCTTGCGGTGCACACAGTCCAGGATGTCCGCGACGAGCTTGCCGCGCTTGGGACGCGCCTCGACACTGCCCAGCACGGCCCAGCCGTCCACATAGATGACGGGGGCCTCGGGCTCGGCCGAGTCGAGGGTGTCCACCTCGAAGTTGCCGAGCACGCCGCCGCCCGCGCCGCGCAGCGACACGTTCTCCGGGACGCGCACCTCGACGCTGCCGAAGACCGCGAACGCCTTGATCACCACCTGCTGGTGCTCGAAGATCGCCTCGCTGAGGTCTATCTCGACGCTGCCGAAGACCGCGTACGCGTGGATACGGCGGCTCGCCCGCCGTCGGCCCTTGCGGACGGCGCTGCTGAAGACCGCCGCCACGTTCTCCTCGGGGTCCGCCGGGATGGCGCCCGCCGTGGGGCGGTCGGGGGCGGGGGCGGCGGCGGAGTGGCGAGCGGCGTGCGCCGCGGGCAGGTCCCGCACGAAGGCGTCCAGCTCACCGACCGTCCTGGTGGCCAGCACGCCCTCGACACGCTCGGCGTGCTCCTCCGCGGTGAGCCGCCCCTCCGCGAGGGCGTCGCGGAGCATGTCGGCGATGCGGTCACGGTCGGCGTCCGAGGCGCGCAGCTCGGAGACGTGCGGGGCGGTGCCGCGCGGTGCCGCGTCCTGCGGTTGGGCGTGCTTGTGAAGGTCCACGGCAGCAGCGTACCGAAACGCGATAGATCGCGACTACCCCCTGTGGACCACCTTGTCGCGGACCGCTGTCGCGGACCGCTGTCGCGGCTACTGAGCCTTACCTCACAAGCTCGCCGCCGACGGCAGGTTTTACGCTGGTGGACGCTGCCAACGGAGGCCAGCCGTCGTGCTGTGGAATCCAGCCGCGCGTCTGTCGAGTGAGGAATGGGCGAGATGCCTGAGTTCGCGTACACCGATCTGCTCCCCCAGGGAGAGGACACCACTCCGTACCGGCTGGTGACCTCCGAGGGTGTCTCCACCTTCGAGGCCGACGGGCGGACCTTCCTCAAGGTGGAGCCCGAGGCGCTGCGCAAGCTGGCCGAGGAGGCCATCCACGACATCCAGCACTACCTGCGCCCGGCCCACCTGGCCCAGCTGCGCCGCATCATCGACGACCCCGAGGCGTCGGGCAACGACAAGTTCGTGGCGCTGGACCTGCTGAAGAACGCGAACATCGCGGCGGCGGGCGTCCTGCCGATGTGCCAGGACACCGGCACGGCGATCGTCATGGGCAAGCGCGGACAGAACGTGCTGACGGCGGGCGGCGACGAGGAGGCCCTGAGCCGGGGCGTCTACGACGCGTACAAGAACCTGAACCTGCGCTACTCGCAGATGGCTCCGCTCACCATGTGGGAGGAGAAGAACACCGGCTCCAACCTCCCGGCCCAGATCGAGCTCTACGCCACCGACGGCGGCGCCTACAAGTTCCTGTTCATGGCCAAGGGCGGCGGCTCGGCCAACAAGTCGTTCCTCTACCAGGAGACGAAGGCCGTCCTGAACGAGGCCTCCATGATGAAGTTCCTGGAGGAGAAGATCCGCTCGCTCGGTACGGCCGCCTGCCCGCCGTACCACCTGGCGATCGTGGTCGGCGGCACGTCCGCCGAGTACGCGCTGAAGACCGCGAAGTACGCCTCCGCGCACTACCTGGACGAGATCCCGGCCGAGGGCTCGGAGCTCGGGCACGGCTTCCGGGACAAGGACCTGGAGGAGAAGGTCTTCGAGCTGACGCAGAAGATCGGCATCGGCGCGCAGTTCGGCGGCAAGTACTTCTGCCACGACGTGCGCGTGGTGCGGCTGCCGCGGCACGGGGCGTCCTGCCCGGTCGCCATCGCGGTGTCCTGCTCGGCGGACCGGCAGGCGGTCGCCAAGATCACCGCCGAGGGCGTCTTCCTGGAGCAGCTGGAGACCGACCCGGCGCGGTTCCTGCCGGAGACGACGGACGAGCACCTCGACGCCGACGGTGACGTCGTCAAGATCGACCTCAACCAGCCGATGGACGACATCCTGGCCGAGCTGACCAAGCACCCGGTCAAGACCCGGCTGTCCCTGACCGGCCCGCTGGTCGTGGCGCGCGACATCGCCCACGCCAAGATCAAGGAGCGGCTGGACGCGGGCGAGGAGATGCCGCAGTACCTGAAGGACCACCCGGTGTACTACGCCGGTCCGGCGAAGACGCCCGAGGGGTACGCGTCCGGGTCCTTCGGTCCGACGACGGCCGGGCGCATGGACTCCTACGTGGAGCAGTTCCAGGCGGCGGGCGGCTCCAAGGTGATGCTGGCCAAGGGCAACCGGAGCAAGCAGGTCACCGACGCGTGCGACGCGCACGGCGGCTTCTACCTCGGCTCCATCGGCGGGCCGGCGGCCCGGCTCGCGCAGGACTGCATCAAGAAGGTCGAGGTCGTCGAGTACGAGGAGCTCGGCATGGAGGCGGTCTGGAAGATCGAGGTGGAGGACTTCCCCGCGTTCGTCGTCGTCGACGACAAGGGCAACGACTTCTTCCAGGACCCGGCGCCGGCGCCCACCTTCACGTCCATTCCGGTACGCGGTCCCGGACTCGCCTGACAGGGGCGGTGACGATTCGCCTCCACGGGGAACAGTGGTCCCGGCGCGGACGCTGTGACACGTGGAGGTGATCGTCGATGGCCGACGAGCAGAACAGGACCGGGTACCGCACCGAGCACGACTCGATGGGCGAGGTGCGGGTCCCCGCCCACGCCAAGTGGCGCGCCCAGACGCAGCGGGCGGTGGAGAACTTCCCGGTGTCCGGGCAGCGCATCGAACGCGCCCACATCGAGGCGCTCGCCCGCATCAAGGGAGCGGCCGCGAAGGTGAACGCGCGGCTGGGGGTGCTCGACGAGGACGTCGCCGAGGCGATCCAGGAGGCGGCCCGGGAGGTCGCCGAGGGCAAGTGGGACGAGCACTTCCCCGTGGACGTGTTCCAGACGGGGTCGGGGACCTCGTCCAACATGAACACCAACGAGGTCATCGCCACCCTGGCCACCGAGCGGCTCGGCCGGGACGTCCACCCCAACGACCACGTCAACGCCTCCCAGTCGTCCAACGACGTCTTCCCGTCGTCGATCCACATCGCCGCCACCGCCGCCGTCACCCGTGACCTGATCCCGGCCCTCGACCACCTCGCCGGCGCGCTGGAGCGCAAGGCCGAGGAGTTCGCCGACGTGGTGAAGTCCGGGCGTACGCATCTCATGGACGCCACGCCGGTCACCCTGGGGCAGGAGTTCGGCGGGTACGCGGCCCAGGTGCGGTACGGGGTCGAGCGGCTGAACGCCTCCCTGCCCCGCCTGGCCGAGCTGCCGCTGGGCGGCACCGCGGTCGGCACCGGCATCAACACCCCGCCCGGCTTCCCCGCCGCCGTCATCGACGAGGTGTCCCGCGCGACCGGGCTGCCGCTGACCGAGGCCCGCGACCACTTCGAGGCGCAGGGCGCGCGGGACGGCATCGTCGAGACGAGCGGGCAGCTGCGGACCATCGCCGTCGGCCTGACGAAGATCGCGAACGACCTGCGGTGGATGGGGTCCGGGCCGCGGACCGGGCTCGCGGAGATCTCCCTGCCCGACCTCCAGCCGGGGTCGT
The DNA here is from genome assembly GCF_031845825.1 of Streptomyces lancefieldiae. Lineage (NCBI taxonomy): Bacteria > Bacillati > Actinomycetota > Actinomycetes > Kitasatosporales > Streptomycetaceae > Streptomyces > Streptomyces lancefieldiae. The sequence goes on from NZ_JAVRFH010000023.1 coordinate 30,467, forward strand.
CCATCATGCCGGGCAAGGTGAACCCGGTCGTCCCGGAGGCCGTGCTCATGGTCGCCGCCCAGGTCACCGGGAACGACACGACCGTCGCCACCGCCGGAGCGGCCGGCAACTTCGAGCTCAACGTCATGCTGCCGGTCATCGCCAAGAACGTGCTGGAGTCGGTGCGGCTGCTCGCGAACGTCTCCCGGCTGCTGGCCGACCGGACCGTCGACGGCATCGTCGCCCACCGGGACCGGGCCCGCGAGTACGCCGAGTCCTCGCCCTCCGTGGTCACGCCGCTCAACAAGTACATCGGGTACGAGGAGGCCGCCAAGGTCGCCAAGAAGGCGCTGGCCGAGCGGAAGACGATCCGTCAGGTCGTGCTGGAGGGCGGGTACGTCGAGCGCGGCGACCTCACGGACGAGCAGCTGGACCAGGCCCTGGACGTGCTGCGCATGACCCACCCCTGACGGACGCTCCCGCGATCACCGGCGCGTCATGTGGCCAGGGCACCTAATATCGCTCCATGGCAGACGGTGAAGCGGTGAGCGCGGCGACGGAGACGGAGGCGGGCAGCCCGGCGGCCCGTGCACGGTACTGGGCACCCGGGAGCCACATCCTGTGGCGGTACCGGGAGAACGGCGGCCGGCACGTCCACATCGCACGCCCCGTCACCGTCGTACGGGACGACGCCGACCTGCTCGCCGTGTGGCTGGCGCCCGGCACCGAGTGCGTGAAGCCGGTGCTCGCCGACGGCACGCCCGTGCACCTGGAACCGCTGGCCTCGCGCTACACCAAGCCGCGTGCCGTGCAGCGCGACCGGTGGTTCGGGACGGGTGTGCTGAAGCTGGCGCGGCCCGGCGAGCCCTGGTCGGTGTGGCTGTTCTGGGATCCGGGCTGGCGGTTCAAGAACTGGTACGTCAACCTGGAGGAGCCGCTGACCCGTTGGGAGGGCGGGGTCGACTCCGAGGACCACTTCCTGGACATCTCCGTCCAGCCGGACCGCACCTGGCACTGGCGGGACGAGGACGAGTTCGCGCAGGCCCAGCGGGACCGGCTGATGGACGCCCGGCTCGCCGAGCGGGTGCGGAAGGCGGGGCGTGCCGCGGTGGCGGAGATCGGCGCCTGGGGCTCCCCGTTCGCGGACGGCTGGGAGAACTGGCGACCGGACCCGTCCTGGACGGTACCTTCGCTGCCCGGCAACTGGGATCGCACGCCCGCGCATGTCTCCTCATGAGACCCTTGATGCGCCCCCGGGCAGGAAACGTAGGATCGTCCTCCGCAAGGGAGCGCGACAGTGGCAACCGGCGGCGCGCGCGCCGTGCTTGACCGATCGTCACCGAGGGGCGGCAGGACGTGAGCGAGGGGTACGAGGGCAACACGGAGACGGGCCGCAGACGGTCCGCCGGTGGCACAGGAACAGCCTCTGACCACGCGGGAATCCCGTTCCCGGGGCATGTGATGCGGGTATCGGGATTTCTGCGGGACGAACTGCACGCGCCGCGCGCAGTCCCGGACGGATGGATTCGACACGCGTGACGGAGCACCCGACCTCCTTCGACCGCCCCCCGACGGGCGCCGACCCCACGGATCCCGGCGGGGCGCTCCTGCACACCCCTGTGCCGCCGCGCGCCGCGGGCGCCGCGTTACCGGCGCAGGGGCGTACGGGAGAGACGCCGCCCACGCCGGGCGCGGACCAGCCCGCCGTCTTCGAACACGCCCAGCCGGGCGCCGAGCAGGCCGCCGAGCCCGACACGCACCGCCCGCGGCCCACGCCGGAGGGTGTTCCGGTCCAGCCGGACGGCGCCCAGTCCGGCCCCGGGACACCGGCGGCGCCGGAGCGCGGTGACGCGTCGCCGGCACCGGCACCGGCACCGGACCGCCGTACCGGGCAGCCCACCGCGCCCGGGCGGCCCACGCCCATGCGGCGGGACGGGGACCGGCTGCGGTTCGTGGGAGCCGCGACCCGGCGGATCGCCCGCGGCATGGACCTCGACGAGATCGTGATGGGGCTGTGCCGGGCCACCGTGCCGACCTTCGCGGACGCGATCCTCGTCTATCTGCGCGAGCCGCTGCCGGTCGGTGACGAGCGGCCGACCGGCCCCCTGGTGCTGCGGCTGCGGCGCACCGACCGGATACCGGCCGAACGGGACACCGAGAGCGGGTTCCTGCCCGCGGTCCAGCCCGAGCCCTCGGAGCTGGAGTCGGTCGGCTCCGAACTGTGCGAGGTGCGGCCGGGCAGCGCGCTCGCCGAGGTGCTGCGCGGGGTACGTCCGGTCTTCACGAACACGCCCGCCGCTCGCGCCGCCCTGCCGGAACTGCTCGGTGACGAAGGTGAGTTCGCCGTGCCCGACGGCCGGCGGGCGATCCTGGCGCCGCTGCGCGGCCGGCGCCGGGTGATCGGGGCCGCCCTGTTCCTGCGCGGCCCGGAGCGCGTCGCCTTCGAGGCCGACGACCTGCTGGTGGCCGCCCAGCTCGCCACGCACAGCGCGCTCGGCATCGACAAGGCGGTGCTGTACGGGCGTGAGGCGTACATCGCCGACGAGTTGCAGCGCACGATGCTCCCGGAGAACCTGCCGCGCTGCACCGGCGTGCGGCTGGCCTCGCGGTACCTCCCGGCCGCCGAGACGGCGCGGGTCGGCGGCGACTGGTACGACGCCATCCCGCTGCCCGGCAGCCGGGTCGCGCTGGTCGTCGGGGACGTGATGGGCCACTCCATGACGTCGGCGGCCATCATGGGCCAGCTGCGGACCACCGCACAGACCCTGGCCGGGCTCGACCTGCCGCCGCAGGAGGTGCTGCACCACCTCGACGAGCAGGCGCAGCGCCTGGGCACCGACCGCATGGCGACCTGCCTGTACGCCGTGTACGACCCGATCTCGCACCGCATCACCGTCGCCAACGCCGGACACCCGCCGCCCGTTCTGCTGCACCTGGGCGGCCATGCCGAGGTGCTGCGGGTACCGGCCGGCGCCCCGATCGGCGTGGGCGGCGTGGACTTCGAGGCGGTGGAGCTGGACGCCCCCGCCGGCGCGACGCTGCTCCTCTACACCGACGGGCTGGTCGAGTCCCGGCTGCGGGACGTGTGGACCGGCATAGAGCAGCTGCGGGAGCGGCTCGCCGCGACCGCGCAGCTCACCGGGCCGGATCATCCGCCGCCCCTGGAAGCCCTGTGCGACGAGGTGCTGGACATGCTCGGGCCGGGCGACCGGGACGACGACATCGCGCTGCTCGCCGCCCGCTTCGACGGGATCGCGCCCAGCGACGTGGAGTACTGGTCCCTGGAGCCCGAGGACTCGGCTCCCGGCCGGGCCCGCCGCCTGGCCCGGCGCGCCCTGGCCCGCTGGGACATGGAGGACCTGACGGACTCCGTGGAACTACTCGTCAGCGAGGTCGTGACCAACGCCGTGCGGTACGCGACCAAGCCGGTCACCCTGCGGCTGCTGCGCACGGACGTGCTGCGCTGCGAGGTCGGCGACGACGTGCCGCAGCTGCCGCGGCTGCGGCAGGCGCGCGCCACGGACGAGGGCGGGCGCGGGCTGTACCTGGTCAACCGGCTGGCCCGGCGCTGGGGCGCGACGCGGCTGAGCACCGGCAAGGTGGTCTGGTTCGAGCTGAACCGGGGCTGAGGCGTACGCGAGAGGGCGCCCGGTCCTGACCGGGCGCCCTCTCGCGTGCCCGGCCGCCTCGCGCGGGCCGACCGGCCGACTTCCGGGTACGCCCGCGCGGGCGGCCCGCCTGCCTCGCGGACACCGGCCCGCCTCATGGCCTGCCCGACCGCCGCCTCGCGGGTACCCGGCCGCCCGGCGTGGCCCGGCCGCCGCGCCCGGACAGGGCCCGGCGGCTCACGCCGCGCGGGCGGGGTCCGGCACGCCCCTGTTCGCCGACAGGGTGCCCTCGCCGTCCCGCGCCCCGCTCCACCGGACCGGCGCTACCGCTCCCACCAGTCGTCGTCCGGGGAGTTCGAGCCCCCCGGTTGCGTGGTCACCCCGCCGGTCGGCGGTTCGGTCGAGGGGCTGTTGGACGGCGACTGCGACGGCGACTGGCTCGGCGACTGGGTCGGCGACTCCTCGGTGGTCTCCTCCTGCGTCGGCGACTCCTCCTGCGTCGGCGACTCCTCCTGCGACGGCGACTGCGACGGCGACTGGCTCGGCGACTCGGAGACCGACGGCGACTGGCTCGGCTTCACCGCGTTGCCCTGCTTGGTCTCCAGGTCGAACTCGGTGACCTCGCCCATGACGCCGAAGGTGTACGTGGCCCAGATCTCCGCCGGGAAGCCACCACCGTTGACGCGCTTTTCGACGCCGCCCGCCTTGTACATCGCGACCTGCGGGTGCGGCTCCTTGTCGTCCTCGCCGAACAGGCCGACCGAGGTGACCAGGCCGGGCGTGAAGCCGGAGAACCAGGCCGACTTGTTGTTGTCGGACGTGCCCGTCTTGCCGGCCACCGTCTGGTCGCCGCGCATCGGGTTGTCCCGCACGGACTTCTTGGCCGTACCGTCGTCGACCACGCCGGTGAGCACGGAGGTCACCGTGTCGGCGGCCTCGCGGCTGATGACCTGGTCGCCGATCGGGTCGGGGAACTCGATCTTGCGGTCCTTGTGCTCGACCGACTTCACGACGGCCGGGGTGACCTTCTTGCCGTGGTTGTCGAGGGTGGCGTAGACACCGGCCATCTCCAGCGGGCTCGCGCCCATACTGCCCAGGGTCTGCGCGGGCACGGGCTCCATGCCCTCGGTGTCCATGCCGAGGTCGCCCGCCACCTTCATGACCTCGGTCATGCCGACGTCGATGCCCATCTGCGCGAAGACGGAGTTGACGGACTTGTTCATCGCCTCCTGGACGGTGATGTCGCCGTAGTCCACGTCGTCCTCGTTGGGAGGCGCGAAGCCGACCTTGCGGTCGCCGTCCATCGCGGGGCGCTTGCTCGTGCCGTCGTAGATCGTGTTGGCCGTGATCGGCTGGCCCTCCTGCGTCTCGGCGTCCTGGTCCACGGCCGCGGCGAGGATCACCGGCTTGAAGGTGGAGGCGGGCTGGTAGTCGCGGCGGGTGGCGTTGTTCGTGTAGTGCTTCACGTAGTCCACGCCGCCGTACATCGCCTGGACCGCGCCCGTCTTCGGGTCGACGGAGACGGCGCCGGCCTGGACGTCGGCGTCGACGGCGCGCTCCGTGGGGTCCAGCTTGCTGGTGAGCCTGGTCTTGACCGCGTTCTCCAGCGCCGCCTGCTTCTTCTTGTCGATGTTGAGGGTGACGGTGTAGCCGCCGAGGTCCACCATGGCCTCGGCCTGCTTCATGTCCTCGGCGACGCCCTGCGCGACGAGCTGCTTCTTGAGGGCGGAGTTGGCCGCCTCCACCAGGTACCCGGTCTGGCCCTCCATCCCGGGAGCGGCCTTGGGCGCCTTGGGCGTCGCGAACGTCATGGCCTGGCGGTCGGCCTGGTCCAGCCACTTCTTCTCGACCATGTTGTCCAGGACGTAGTTCCAGCGCTGCTGGACCAGCTTCTTGCCGGTGTCGCTGGCGACGGCCCAGTCGTACTGGTTCGGTGCCTGGAGCAGCGCGGCGAGGTACGCGCCCTGCTCGACCGTGAGGTCCTCGGCGTCGACGCGGTAGTAGGCCTGGGCGGCGGCCTGGATGCCGTAGGCGCCGCGGCCGTAGTAGCTGGTGTTGATGTAGCCGGCGAGGATGTAGTCCTTGGACTTCTCCCGGTCCAGCTTCAGCGAGATGACCAGTTCCTTCATCTTGCGCGTGACGGTCTGTTCCTGGGACAGGTAGTAGTTCTTGACGTACTGCTGGGTGATCGTCGAACCGCCCTGCGCGCCCTTGCCGGAGAAGGTGTTGAGCAGGCCGCGCGCGGTGCCCTTGAGGTCGACGCCGGCGTCGTTGTAGAAGGTCTTGTTCTCGGCGGCGACGAAGGTGCGCTGGACCTTCTTGGGCACCTTGGCCAGATCGACGATCTCGCGGTTGTAGCCCTTGCGGGCCATGATCGAGCCGTCGCTGTACTTGTAGACGTTGCCCTGCAGCTCGGCGTCGGCGTTGCCCTCGGGGATGTCGATCATCATGTACAGCACGACGAAGGCGCCCATGCCGAGCAGGATCAGGCCGAAGAACGTGCCGAGGATCTTCTTCCAGGTGAAGAGCCGGCGTATGAGGCTCCGGTCGGCCTTCGGTGACGAGCGGCTTCGCCTGGGCGCCGCGCGGCGACCACCACGCTGTCGCGCTCTTCTCTCTTCCGCTCGTCCCATGAGTCCGATCCGCTCCGCTTCGTTCATCTGTGTGCACGTTCGCGCACGCGTCACACAGGTTCGTCGCTCATGCCAGCTCAGAAAGCTAACACCGGGAGGTGTGCGGTACGGCCGCCGATCCCCCCATGCGACGACGTGAGAATCAGCACCCGCTCCAAAGGAACCGACGTACGAGAAGGGCGGAGGGTTGTCACTTCGATGTAAAGTGATATCACTTAGATAAGACTGAGCTAGCAGCGAGTCGGGGCGCGGACGCGCCCCGCGGGAACGGGGGACCACCCATGTCCACAACCGAAGCGCACGATGCCCCGCAGGTCAGCGCGGACGTGCCCGAGATGCCCGCACCGCGGGTGCGCGAGAAGCCGGCGCACAGCATCGGCGGCGGACTCGCGCTGTTGCTGGGGCTGGTCGGACTGCTCGTCGGGGCCGGTCTGATCGCCACGGCGACGGCGGTCTCCGCCACCGGCGGCAAGGCCGCACTGATCATCGGTGGCATCGTGATCGCCCTGGCCGCGTTCCTCGCGATGTGCGGCCTGAACATGGTGGCGCCGGGTGAGGCACGCGTGGTGCAGCTCTTCGGGCGGTACCAGGGGACGATCCGGCAGGACGGGCTGCGCTGGGTCAACCCCTTCACCTCCCGCACCAGGATCTCGACCCGCGTCCGCAACCACGAGACCGCCGTCCTGAAGGTGAACGACGCCTACGGCAACCCGATCGAGCTGGCCGCCGTGGTGGTGTGGCGGGTCGAGGACACCGCGCAGGCCACCTTCGAGGTGGACGACTACGTCGAGTTCGTCTCCACCCAGACCGAGGCGGCCGTGCGGCACATCGCGATCGAGTACCCCTACGACGCCCACGAGGAGGACGGCCTCTCGCTGCGCGGCAACGCCGAGGAAATCACCGAGAAGCTCGCGGTCGAGCTGCACGCGCGCGTGGAGGCGGCCGGCGTCCAGATCATCGAGTCCCGCTTCACGCACCTCGCGTACGCGCCGGAGATCGCCTCCGCGATGCTCCAGCGGCAGCAGGCCGGCGCGGTGGTCGCGGCCCGGCGGCAGATCGTGGACGGCGCGGTCGGCATGGTCGAGGCGGCGCTGGCCCGGATCACCGAGCAGGACATCGTGGAGCTGGACAGCGAGCGCAAGGCGGCGATGGTGTCCAACCTGATGGTCGTGCTGTGCGGTGACCGCGCCGCGCAGCCCGTCCTGAACACGGGGACCCTCTACCAGTGACACCTCCCGCCGAGGAGCCGGCCCCGAAGCCCTCGGGGCCGACCGCACCGCGTCGGCCGCAGCAGCAGCGCAAGCAGGTGCTGCTGCGGCTGGACCCCCAGGTGTACGAGGCGCTGGCCCGCTGGGCGGGCGACGAGCTGCGCTCGGCCAACGCCCAGATCGAGTTCCTGCTCCGCAGGGCACTCGCGGAGGCGGGCCGCCTGCCCGGCGACACCGGGCCACTGCCGCGCCGGGGCCGCCCGCCCAGGGATCCGGGGCCGGGGCCCGCACCACCGCCGTAGCGCAACCGGACGGGCCGCGTCGCGTCGCGTCGCGCGCAGGCGCGGCCTCATCTCGCGCAGGCGCGGCCTCCGCCGTAGCAGAACGGTGACAAACGGCCCCGACCTGCGGACCCGCACGCCACGCCACCAACTCTGCACTGGGCGTATACATGGTGCGTATACACCGTGTGTAGAGTGAGCGGCATGTCCATCGGTCACACCCTCCTGGGACTCCTGGAGTCCGGGCCACGCCACGGTTACGACCTGAAGCGTGCCTTCGACGAGAAGTTCGGTCACGACCGGCCGCTGCACTACGGCCAGGTCTACTCGACGATGTCCCGCCTGCTGAAGAACGGCCTCGTCGTGGTCGACGGCATCGAGGCGGGCGGCGGTCCCGAGCGGAAGCGGTACGCGATCACCGACGCGGGGATCACCGACGTACAGCGGTGGCTCGCCACGCCGGAGAAGCCCGAGCCGTACCTCCAGTCGACCCTCTACACCAAGGTCGTCCTCGCGCTGCTCACCCGGCGCGACGCCGCCGACCTCCTCGACACCCAGCGCTCGGAGCACCTGCGCAGCATGCGCATCCTCACCGACCGCAAGCGCAAGGGCGACCTCGCCGACCAGCTCATCTGCGACCACGCCCTGTTCCATCTCGAGGCCGACCTGCGCTGGCTGGAGCTCACCGCCGCGCGCCTCGACAAGCTCCGTGAGGCGGTGGCCCGATGACTCCTCCCGCAGGTTCCCTGCTCTCGGCCGAGAAGCTGACCAAGGCCTACGGTCCGACCCTCGCCCTCGACGGTGCCGAGTTCTCCATCCACCCCGGCGAGGTCGTCGCCGTGATGGGCCCCTCCGGGTCCGGCAAGTCGACGCTGCTGCACTGCCTCGCCGGCATCGTGCCGCCCGACTCCGGGACGATCACGTACAACGGGCGTGAACTGTCCGCCATGAACGACTCCCAGCGCAGTGCGCTGCGCAGGAGCGAGTTCGGGTTCGTGTTCCAGTTCGGGCAGCTGGTGCCGGAGCTGACCTGCGTCGAGAACGTCGCCCTCCCGCTGCGTCTGAACGGCACCTCCCGCAAGGAGGCCGAGCGGGCCGCGCTGGCCTGGATGGAGAAGCTGGAGGTCGACGACCTGGGGAAGAAGCGGCCCGGCGAGGTCTCCGGTGGCCAGGGGCAGCGCGTCGCCGTGGCGCGGTCGATGGTCACCAATCCCCGCGTGCTCTTCGCCGACGAGCCGACCGGCGCGCTGGACTCCCTCAACGGCGAGCGCGTGATGGAGCTGTTCACGGACGCCGCCCGATCCACCAACGCCGCCGTCGTCCTGGTCACGCACGAGGCACGGGTGGCCGCCTACTCCGACCGCGAGATCGTCGTACGCGACGGCAGGTCCCGGGACATGGAGCGGGTCGTATGAACCTGCGCAGGTGGGCCGCCGACCTGATGCTGGGCGTCCGGTTCGCCTTCACCGGCGGGCGCGAGGGGTGGACCCGGGCCGTGCTGACGGCGGTCGGTGTCGGGCTCGGCGTGGCGCTGCTCCTGCTGACGACGGCGATCCCCAACGCACTCGCCGTCCGGCACGACCGGGAGGCCGCACGCACCGACATCAGCTTCGCCACCCAGCAGATACCGAAGGCGGACGACACCGTCGTAGTCGCCAGGTTCGGTGAGGACTTCCGCGACAGAACCGTCCGCGGGCGCGCCCTGGAGCCCGAGGGGCCGCGGGCCCCGCTGCCGCCTGGGGTGGAGAAGTTCCCGGCGGTGGGCGAGATGGTGGTCTCCCCCGCACTGAAGGAGCTGCTGGCGTCGGACTCCGCCGCGCTGCTGCGCGAGCGGCTGCCGGACCGGATCGTGGGCACGATCGGGGAGAGCGGGCTGATCGGCTCGGCCGAACTCGCCTACTACCGGGGCGCCGAAGGGCTCGCGCCGCACATCGACGGCGGCCGGGTCGCCCGTATCGACCGGTTCGGGGACTCCGACACGACGTCCGAGCGGTCCGACCCGGTGCTGCTCCTGCTGATCCTCGTCGTCTTCGTGGTGCTGCTGATGCCGGTCGCGGTCTTCATCGCCGCGGCCGTACGGTTCGGCGGTGAGCGGCGGGACCGGCGGCTCGCGGCGCTCCGGCTGGTGGGCTCCGACAGCCGTATGACCCGGCGGATCGCCGCCGGCGAGGCGCTGGCGGGCGCGGTGCTGGGGTTGGTCTTCGGGGCCGGATTCTTCATGGTCGGACGCCAACTCGCGGGCGGGGCCGAGGTTTTCGACATCAGTGTCTTCCCGAGTTACCTCAACCCCTCTCCCCTGCTGGCCTTGCTGGTGGCGCTCGCGGTGCCGGCGGCGGCGGTGCTGGTGACGCTGTTCGCGCTGCGCGGGGTGGTCATCGAACCGCTCGGCGTGGTGCGCGCGGGCCGCCCGCAGCGGCGGCGGCTGTGGTGGCGGCTGCTGCTGCCGCTGGCCGGACTGGCCATGCTCTATCCGATGATCGGCAACGGGCGCGAGAACGGCGACTTCAACCAGTACCTGGTGACCGGCGGTGTCGTGCTGCTCCTGGTCGGCGTGACCGCGCTGCTGCCGTGGATCGTGGAGACCGTCGTCGCCCGGCTCGGCTCCGGGAGCGTGGCCTGGCAACTGGCCGTGCGCAGGCTGCAGATGAGCAGCGGCACGGCGGCCCGCATGGTCAACGGCATCGCGGTGGCCGTCGCCGGGGCGATCGCGCTGCAGATGCTGTTCGTCGGTGTGGACGACGACTACACCGAGTCCACCGGGCAGGACGTGTCGTGGGCGCAGATGGAGGCGACCCTGCCGAGCGAGGTCCTGCTGGCCCCGGCGGCCGACAAGTTCCGGAACACCGAGGGTGTGAAGGCGGTCCACGGCTACTCCGAGGGCTACCTCGGCGACCGCGCCCGGGAGCCGGAGAACACCACGATGGTGACCGTGGGCGACTGCGCCTCGCTGCGGGAGATCGCCCACCTCCCCTCGTGCGTCGACGGGGACGTGTTCGCCGTCCACGGCGCCGACTGGGACACCGGCGTCGACGTGGCGAAGCTGGCCGAGCCGGGACGGAAGCTGTACGTGGACCCGTCGTACGAGGGCGGGTCGAAGAGCCTGGAGATCCCCTGGACGGTGCCGCAGGGCGTGAAGGCGGCGAAGCCGCGTAAGGGGCTGCTGGCCGGGACCGACCGGGGCGGTTTCCTGATCACGCCGAAGGCGATGCCGGACACGCTCGCGCCGGCCCTGACCGGGCACGCCTACCTCCGCCTGGACGAGTCGGTGCCGGACGTGCAGGAGCGGGTACGGAACACCGCGGCGGCCGTCGATCCGCTGGCGGACACCATGGTGTGGTCGGAGACGAGGCGCACCGACCGGTTCGACGCCATCCGCACGGGCCTGTTCGTCGGGGCGGCGTGCGTGCTGGCGCTGATCGGCGCGAGTCTGCTGGTCTCGCAGCTGGAGCAGTTGCGCGAGCGGAAGAAGCTGCTGTCGGCCCTGGTCGCCTTCGGCACCCGACGCCGCACGCTCGGCCTGTCGGTGCTGTGGCAGACCGCGATCCCGATCGTGCTGGGCCTGGTGCTGGCCTCGGTGGTGGGCCTGACCCTGGGCACGGTCCTGCTGAAGATGACGGGCACGCCGGTCCGCGTCGACTGGGTCGGTGTCCTCTCCATGACCGGCATCGGCGCCGCGGTCGTCCTGGCGGTGACGCTGTGCAGCCTGCCCCCGCTGCTGCGGCTGATGCGGCCGGAGGGGCTGCGCACGGAGTAGCCCCCGCGCCGGGCCGACGGCCGACCCGGCACAGGCGGCCCGGCGCAGACGGGCGGGCACGGATGCGGGGCGGACGCCCCCACCGGGACCGGCCACGGCAGGAGCCACCACGCCAGGCCGTCGACCGACCCGGCGCAGACGGGCGGACACGGCGGGCGGGCACAGGCGGCCCGGCGCAGACGGGCGGGCACGGATGCGGGGCGGACGCCCCCACCGGGACCGGCCACGGCAGGAGCCACCACGCCAGGCCGTCGACCGACCCGGCGCAGACGGGCGGACACGGGAGCGGATGTCCCGGCGGCACGGCCCTCGGGCGGCGTGGCGCCGGGATACCCGCTCCCCCCTCGGCGTCCGCCCGCCCCGCGACCACGGCGGCTCGCGGGCCGGCCCGGCGAGGTCGGCGTCTCCTCAGTCGTGGACGATCCGCACCGGCAGGCCCTCCATCGCCTCCCGCAGGGCCGCCGCCAGCTCCTCGTACTCCGCGGAGCGGGCCGCTCCCGTGCGCATGGCGAGGGCGACGCGGCGGGTGGGGGCGGGGTCGGCGAAGGAGCCGGTGAGGAGCTGGTTGGAGCGGGACGTCTCCACGCGGACCGCCGTGCGCGGCAGCAGCGTCACCCCGAGGCCGCCCGCGACCAGCTGCACCAGCGTCGACAGTCCCGCCGCCGTCGTGGTCGCCGGGACGTCGGCGCGGCCCGCCTCCCGGCAGATGTCGAGCGCCTGGTCGCGCAGGCAGTGCCCCTCGTCGAGCAGCAGCAGCCTCAGCTCGCGCAGTACGGTGCGCGGAATGCCCTCGCGGCCGCCGAGCCGGTGGTCGAGCGGGGTGACGAGCACGAAGTCCTCGTCGAAGAGGGGAAGCTCGGTGACCGTGGGGACGCCGAGAGGGACCGCGAGCAGGAGCAGGTCGAGTCGGCCGGTCGCGAGGCCGTCCAGCAGGCTTCCGGTCTGCTCCTCGTGGACCTGGAGGTCGAGGTCCGGATAGCGGTCGTGCACCAGACGCAGCACGGTGGGCAGCAGATACGGCGCCACCGTCGGGATGACGCCGAGCCGCAGCACCCCGGTGAACGGTGCCCGTACCGCCTCCGCCTCCTCCAGCAGCGCGCCGACCTCGGCCAGTACCGCCTTCGTCCGCACCGCGAGCCGTTCCCCCGCCGGTGAGAGCAGCACCTTGCGCGTCGTACGCTCCAGCAGGGTGACACCGAGTGTCTCCTCCAGGGCGGAAACGGCGCCCGAGAGCGCGGGCTGGCTCATGCCGATCGCGGCGGCCGCGTCGCGGAAGTGCAGATGCTCGGCGACCGCGGCGAAAGCCCGCAGCTGAGCGAGGCTGGGCTGCCTCTTCTTACCCGTCACTAATAGCCACCTCCGATCAACTCGACCGAGTGTAGCTATTTCACTAATCAATGCACCCTGTGCCAACATCAATAACGTCCAACCCATGGGAAACGCTCGCAAAGCGGGTGTTTCTTCGCTGCATCTTTTGGAGAGCGCGTGCTCACTGTCGGTGACAAGTTCCCCGAGTTCGATCTGACCGCCTGCGTCTCGCTGGAGAAGGGCAAGGAGTTCCAGCAGATCAACCACAAGACCTACGAGGGTCAGTGGAAGGTCATCTTCGCCTGGCCCAAGGACTTCACCTTCGTGTGCCCGACCGAGATCGCCGCCTTCGGCAAGCTGAACGACGAGTTCGCCGACCGTGACGCCCAGGTCCTCGGCTTCTCCGGCGACTCCGAGTTCGTGCACCACGCCTGGCGCAAGGACCACCCGGACCTGACCGACCTGCCGTTCCCCATGATGGCGGACTCCAAGCACGAGCTGATGCGCGACCTCGGCATCGAGGGCGAGGACGGCTTCGCCAAGCGCGCCGTGTTCATCGTGGACCAGAACAACGAGATCCAGTTCACCATGGTGACCGCCGGCTCGGTCGGCCGTAACCCCAAGGAGGTCCTGCGGGTCCTCGACGCGCTGCAGACCGACGAGCTCTGCCCGTGCAACTGGAGCAAGGGCGACGAGACCCTCGACCCGGTCGCGCTGCTGGCCGGGGAGTGATCTGACATGTCCCTCGACTCCCTGAAGTCCGCCGTCCCGGACTACGCCAAGGACCTGAAGCTCAACCTGGGCTCGGTCATCGGCAACTCCGACCTCCCGGCGCAGCAGCTGTGGGGCACCGTGCTGGCGACCGCCATCGCCTCGCGCTCCCCGATCGTGCTGCGCGAGCTGGAGCCGGAGGCGAAGGCGAACCTGTCGCCGGAGGCGTACACGGCCGCCAAGTCGGCCGCCGCCATCATGGCGATGAACAACGTCTTCTACCGCACCCGGCACCTGCTGTCGGACCACGAGTACGGCACCCTGCGCGCCGGTCTGCGGATGAACGTCATCGGCAACCCGGGCGTCGACAAGGTCGACTTCGAGCTGTGGTCCTTCGCGGTCTCCGCCATCAACGGCTGCGGCATGTGCCTGGACTCGCACGAGCAGGTGCTGCGCAAGGCCGGTCTGGACCGCGAGACGATCCAGGAGGCCTTCAAGATCGCGGCCGTGGTCGAGGCGGTCGGCGCCACGCTGGACGCCGAGGCGGTTCTGGCCGCCCAGTAGTCCGTGCGGTCCGTCGCGGAACACGGAAACGGGCCCCGCTCACCACCAGGGTGAGCGGGGCCCGTTTCGTTGCCGCCGCTACGCGGGGTCGGCGCCGGTCGGCGGCCGGGTCCCGCTGGGCGCCGGCTGCGGTCCGGCCTTCGGGGAGACGTCCGTGGCCGTCGCGCCCGACGGCTTCGGGGCCCGTCGTACGGCCGTCTCACGGGAGTACGCCCGCAGATAGCCCACGACGGTGTTCGTCACCGCCACCAGCGGTACGGCGACCACCGCGCCGCCGATGCCGGCCACCATGCCGCCGGCGGCCACCGACAGCACCACCGCCAGCGGATGGACCCGCACCGCGCGCCCCAGGATGAACGGCTGCAGGATGTGGCCCTCGATCTGCTGCACCACCAGCACCACGGCGAGCGTCATGACCGCCGCGAACATGCCCTGCGTGACCAGCGCCACCACGACCGCGAGCGCACCCGACACCACCGCGCCGACGAGCGGGATGAAGGCGAACAGGAAGATGAACACGGCCAGCGGGACGGCCATCGGCACGTCCAGGAAGTAGATGCCGAGGCCGATGAAGATGGCGTCGATCAACGCCACTATCACCGTGCCGCGCACGTACGCCGTCAGCGTCCGCCACGCGCGCGGACCGGCACCGGCGACGCCCGGCCGGGCCGCCGCCGGCACCAGCTTCAGCGTCCACTGCCAGATGCGCTTGCCGTCGTAGAGCAGGAAGAGCGTCGAGAAGGCGGCCAGCAGGATGCCGGTCAGCGCCTCGACGACGACCGTGACGCCCTCCAGGCCCGCCGATGTTATCTGGTCGGTGTTGGCGCCGACCGCCTCGCGCAGGTTCTTGGCGATCTCGTTGATCTGCTTGTCGGTGACGTGGAAGGGGCTGTTGAGCAGCCAGTTGCGCAGTTCGTCGATGCCGTCCTGGACCTGGTCGGAGAGGTTGTCGATGTTCTCCATGACCTGCCAGGTGACGAACCAGCCGATCAGGCCCATCACGACGAAGCCGAGAATCGCGGTCAGGGCCGTGGCCGGCCCGCGTGGTACGCCGTGCCGGCGCAGCCACGCCACGGACGGCTGGAGCAGCGCCGTG
This sequence comes from Streptomyces lancefieldiae, assembly GCF_031845825.1. Taxonomy (NCBI): domain Bacteria; kingdom Bacillati; phylum Actinomycetota; class Actinomycetes; order Kitasatosporales; family Streptomycetaceae; genus Streptomyces; species Streptomyces lancefieldiae. Next base: position 45,609 of record NZ_JAVRFH010000023.1, read on the forward strand.
ATCAGCAGCGCGGCGACGAACGCCAGCACCACCAGTTGTACGGCGCTGATGACCCGCATCAGCACCCACACGGTGCCCGCGAGTACCAGCAGCCGCCATCCGGCCTCCGCGGCGACCCGCACCCCCCAGGGCACGGCCTGCGCCGGGTCCGGGCGCGTCCGGACCACGTGCGGGTCGTCCACGGCGTCGGCCTGCTCCGGTGGTGTGTGCTCCAACAGCGGCGGCAGGGGGTCGGACGGCGACACCGGTTCCTCGCCGTCGCCCTCGCGCCCGGCCTCGGCGCGCCGCTCCTCCAACCGCCTGCTCATCCGGGTCAGTCCGGCACCGAGCCGACCGAGCCACCCTGGCACTCGCGACATGATCCGTCCTCTTCCCCCGTATCTCCCCACCACTCCCCCCTGGAGTCGCTCCGGTACGACCGTACATGGCGAGCGTGCGAAAGCCCCTCACCGAAGGACGGCGAGGGGCTGCGCGAGGTTGAGCGGTGGACTGCGCCGGGCGGGCTCAGTACCAGTGGTTGGCCTGCCAGAAGGTCCAGGCCTCGCACGGGCTGCCGTAGCGGCTGTCCATGTAGTTGAGGCCCCACTTGATCTGGGTGGCCGGGTTGGTCTGCCAGTCGGCGCCCGCGGAGGCGTACTTGCCCGCCGGGAGGGCCTGGAAGAGACCGTAGGCGCCGGAGGAGGGGTTGACCGCCTTGTAGTTCCAGCTGGACTCGTGGTCCACGATGTTGCTGAAGCACTGCCACTGGCCGCTGGGCACCATCTGACGGGCCATCGCCTGGATCTGGCCGATGCTGTAGGAGCTCTGGACGGCGAAGCTGGTGGCGTCGCGCTTGGCGTCGCGGCTGGCCGCTTCCTTCGCCGCCTCGCGCTCCTTGGCGTCCTCGGCCGCCTTCTTGGCCTTCTGCTGCTTGGCCACGGCGGTATCGGCGGCTGCCTTGCGGGCCGCCTCCTCGGCGTCCTTCCTGGCGCTCGCGTCCGCGGCGATGGCCTGTACGTCGGCCTGCTGCGTCAGGGACGCGGTCTGCACCTGCGCCTGCTCGCCCATGGGGATGTCCGCGAGCAGCGTCGTGCCTGCTGCTGTCGCCTCCGCGTCGTTGTTCTGCGCGGTGCTGCCCGAGGCAACGCCGACGACGCTTCCGACTGCGGTGACCGCCGTGGCCGAGGCCACTGCGAATCCCCGGACCGAGATCCGGCTCACACGGTTTCCTTCCAGCATCGCCCGCTTCGGTGACCCTCGCGGACGCAATCGTGCCCCTGGCGCTGGCCTCCCCAACTACGGGTCACGGGAGGCACGGGCCCGGTGGACAACTCCCCTGCGGGGAGCGCCGCGTGGTGCTCGGGCGGCATACGACTCTGCTATGGAGTTGGAACTGGTGTTTCTGTGGTGCCGTACCGCTGGGGGCACAGGTGTGTCGTATGCGGGGCCTGACAGGAGTGAGACTCTGCCGTAACCCGGCGGGGTGAGGCAATTCTGTGTTGCGTGTGAAAGCTCACATCTCGTTTGGCCCAGGGGATTCCCGGAAATTCCCACACACGAAGGCGCCGCCCGGCTAGGCTCTTGGCCTTTCCGGGCGGCGCCAACCGCTGGTAACCGACCGTTGTCGGGTCGGAGTTCTCGAACGGTTCAGATGTGACCGTCCTCCAGCATTTCGGTCACGAGTGCCGCGATCCGGGACCTCTCGGAGCGCGTCAGGGTGACGTGCGCGAAGAGCGGATGACCCTTCAGCTTCTCGACGACGGCGACGACTCCGTCGTACCGCCCCACGCGCAGGTTGTCCCGCTGCGCCACGTCGTGGGTCAGCACGACCCGTGAATTGGCCCCGATCCGGGACAGCACGGTCAGCAGGACGTTCCGTTCGAGCGACTGGGCCTCGTCCACGATCACGAACGCGTCGTGGAGCGAGCGGCCGCGGATGTGGGTGAGCGGCAGGACCTCCAGCATCCCGCGGGCGGTGACCTCCTCGATGACCTCCCGGCTGGTGACCGCCGACAGCGTGTCGAAGACCGCCTGGGCCCAGGGGCTCATCTTCTCCGCCTCGGAGCCGGGCAGATAGCCGAGCTCCTGACCGCCCACCGCGTACAGCGGACGGAAGACCATCACCTTCTGGTGCTGCCGGCGCTCCAGCACCGCCTCCAGGCCCGCGCACAGCGCCAGCGCCGACTTGCCGGTGCCGGCCCGGCCGCCCATCGACACGATGCCGACGTCCGGGTCGAGCAGCAGGTCGAGCGCGATCCGCTGCTCGGCGCTGCGGCCCTTGATGCCGAACGCCTCCCGGTCACCGCGGACCAGGCGGACCCCGCCCTCGGGCGTGACACGGCCGAGGGCCCTGCCCCGCTCCGACTGGATGGTCAGCCCCGTGTGCACGGGCAGCTCGGCGGCCTCCGGGACGTGGACGTGCCCCTCCTCGAAGAGGATGTCCACCTGTTCGCCGGGCAGGGTCAGCTCGGACATGCCGGTCCAGCCGGAGGCGTCCGTGATGGCCAGCTCGGCGCGGTACTCCTCGGCGAGCAGGCCGACCGAGGACGCCTTGATCCTGAGCGGGAGGTCCTTCGAGACGACGGTGACGTCGAACCCCTCCGCCTGCAGGTTGCGGGCGACCGCGAGGATGCGGGAGTCGTTGTCCCCCAGGCGGTAGCCGGTGGGCAGCACGCTGGGGTCCGAGTGGTTGAGCTCGACACGCACGGTGCCGCCGAGACCCCCGATCGGAATGGGGGCGTCGAGGCGACCGTGCCGCACCCGGAACTCGTCGAGCAGGCGCAGGGCCTGCCGGGCGAAGTAGCCGAGTTCGGGATGGTGCCGCTTGGCCTCCAGCTCCGTCACCACGACGATCGGGAGCACGACCTCGTGCTCGTCGAAGCGGTTCAGGGCGTTCGGGTCGGCCAGCAGGACGCTGGTGTCGAGTACGTAGGTGCGCCGATCTGGCTTGTGGCGCTTTGTGCTGGTCACCACGGAAGGACGTACCCCCTCGGAAGAGGTCGGGGAGCGACGGAGTGGACGCTGGGCCGGGAGCGCGGGAGCGAGCCGACCGGTCGACGGCCGCCATGCACCGGCGCGGGCCGCGAACCGGCCCTCCGCCGCGTCTTCCGTGCCGTGACCGCACGGTCGGGCTGGTGCAAAGGGCCTCCCGGGCGGACGGCTCCGTGCCGTCCGCTGAGATACGACACCCGTGGTTCGGGCGTCGACCTGCTTGCCTTATGCCCTCGAACGAGCTCCGCCATGCCACGACCCGGGACGACACACCGGTGAACTCCTCGTTACGGGCGCCCCTCCCGCAGAGGGGAGGCAGTCGGGAGCGGGCAGCCGGGAACGGGGCAGAAAAACGGGCCGGTCCGTGGGGGGGGAGACGGACCGGCCCGAGGGGGGGTTTCCACCATAACCCTTTGTAAGTGATGCTGCGTGCATCGGCGTGCCACAACTACTCTCCGGAATCGCCCGGCGACACCCGGATGGCCGTGGAGGCACCCATTCCGCCCTGGATCATGGCCCGAACCCGGCGGATCCACAGGTGAACGGAGTGACTCAAGGGGCGATCCGAAAGACTGGACGCCCCCGGGCGCCGCGCGGCGAACCGCCCTCTCATCCCTCCACCGGGTGACACCACCGGCGAACGCCCGCTTGACCGGGCACCGCACAGCCCCCTCCACTGCACGGTGCCACACGCGCCACTTTGCTCACGCGAATGATCTGGCCCGAATGTACGTGACCGGGCGGCCCGAACTCGACCCGAGCCAGGACAACGATGGATAACGATGTGGACTCCCGGTGAGGATCGTGGGGTGATTCCGCACCGTCTCTCCAGACACGCGAGCATTTGCGAAGGTAGGCCCCTTACGCCCCTGAAGATCCACCACCCCGGGGCCCGGATCCCGCCGCTTGAGCCAGTCCCTGTCCTACCGCTCTCCCCTGACGTCGCCCCATGACAAGGACGGTGCGGATCACTCGGGCGCGTCCGGCGCACGACGGCTCCGCCGACAGTTCCTGGCCATCTCTGCCCGAACAGGCACAGGCCGACGGCATCACCCGCACGGACGTAGGGACCGGGGGAGCGGCCGGCGTGCGCCGCGGGCCTACCGGCGTGGCTTACGGGCGTGGCTTGCGGGCGTCGAAGAGGTGCCGCGTGCTGTGGGCGACGAAGGGGCCGTCGGCCTCGATGCGCTCGTGCAGCTCGCGCAGGCGGGGCCGGTACTCCTCGACGGTGAACCCCGGGACCATCCACACGACCTTGCGCAGGAAGTGGACGACGGCCCCGACGTCGTGGAACTCCATCCGCAACCGCTCCGCCCGCAGGTCCACGACCTCCAGACCGGCCGCCTCGGCATCCGCGCGCTCGCGGTCGGGGTGACGGCGGTTGCGGCTCTCGTCCGGCTGGGGCCCGAGGAAGTACTCGATGAGCTCGAAGACGCTGCCGGGACCGACGTGCTGGGCGAAGTACGTGCCGCCGGGCGCGAGCACGCGGGTGATCTCGTCCCAGTGCGGATCGACCGGGTGCCGGCTCACGACCAGGTCGAAGGCTCCGTCCGCGAAGGGGAAGGGCGCGTCGTCGGGCGAGGCGACCACCGGAACGCCGCGCGGGCTGAGCAGTTCGGTGGCCTTGGCGACGTTGGGCGCCCAGCCCTCGGTGGCGACGACGAGCCGGGGCCGTCGGGGCGTGGTGCCGGCCGCTTCGGCGGCTTCGGCTGCTCCGGCGGCTTCGAGGGCGAAGTCCAGCACCTCACCTCCCCCGGTCTGCACGTCCAGTACGGCGGTGGCGTCGGCCAGCCGACCGGCCATGGACCGCGCGTACCCCCAGGAGGGCCGGGTCTCACTGGCCCGCCCCTCGAACCAGGAGAAGTCCCACCCCTCGGTGGGAACGGAGGCGCCTTCGGCCACGAGGTCGTCGAAGGTACGCGGGTGACGGGGACGTGGTGGTGCCATGGGGACGGATCCGATCAGTGGACGGTCGTGGGGAGCCTTCCTACCGTTGACGCAGGTCGCCGGACAACCGTCTTTACGGCAGCCGTACGACGGGTGAGGGGCACCCGTCGGCCGACAACGGGTCCCGCCGGCCTCGGCGACCGTGTCGGATCCGCTCCGGGACGGATACGTTCGGCGGGACATCGGGCTGTGCGGAGGGGCATCGGTATGGGACGGCGGCGTTGGCGGGACGGGGCGGGGACGCTGGTGGTGGGAGGGGATGTCGGGGGCATTGGCGTCCGCGTTCCGCTGGAGATCGCCGGCTCGTACCCTGCGCGCGCCAGGGGCTTGCTGGGGCGAGACTCCGTCGACGGGGCGATGCTCCTGTCGCCGGCCAACAGCGTGCACACCTTTCGGATGCGGATGCCCATCGACGTGGCCTACCTCGACCGGCGGCTCTCCGTCCTCGCGGTGCGCACCATGCGGCCGGGCAGGCTGGGGCTGCCGCGGATCCGTGCCCGCCATGTACTGGAGGCCGAGGCCGGGGCCATGGCGGGGTGGGGAGTGCGGGTGGGGATGCGGGTGGAGATAGAGGTGGAGGTCGCGGGGGGCTGACCGGAGCGTCAGCCGGAGACGATGTCGAAGTGGGCCGTACCGTCCTCGGCGGGCGCCGCCTGGATCACCACGGCGTCGGGCTGGGGGTTCGGCCTGCCGCGGTCGCCGAGAACGCCGCAGGAGTTGCCGGTGCCGGTGGTGCGGAGCACGGTGACGCACCCCGCCCCCGACCCACGGGCGCTGCCCTTGGTCTGACCACTGCCCGACTTCACCGTGTAAGCGACCTCGTCCGGTCCGACCTCGGTCACGTGCAGCGTCACCACCGCGCCGGAGGGGTCGCGGAAACGGACCGTGACCGGCTCGGACACCAGGAGCTCGCAGTCTCCGTCCGCACAGGCGCCGATGTCCGTCCCGTCCGCCGCCTCCGCCTGCGGGCGCGTGGGCGCGGTGGGGTCGGCGAAGGAGCGGAGCTCGTCCGGGTCGTCGTCGCATCCGGCTGCCGTCGGCAACGTCAGCAGCGCCGCGAGCACGAGACCCGCACCCACGCGTCGCGCCTCCGGCGCCGATGCCTCCGTTGCCATGGCGCTCTCCCTCTCCGGCTCTCCGGACCTCGCCGCCTCGCGCCGGCTTTCGCCGGCTCTCGTCGACCAGCCTTCCAGACCGACTCGGCCACGAAGCCCGACCCGCGTGCCGCACCATGGAGAACAGCAGTTCAGAGCCTCCGGTCAGCTTCCCGAGCGGGGGAAGGAGACCTCGACCCGGCGGTTCTTCTTGCGGCCGGCCTCCGTCGAGTTGTCGGCGATGGGGTACTGCTCGCCGTAGCCGCGGACCTCGTAGGTGATGCCGGCGTCGTTCAGGGTCTGGGCCAGGACGTTGTGCACGGCGTTGGCGCGCTGCTTGGACAGTGCGTCGCCGTGGGCGGAGGAGCCGAGGTTGTCGGTGAAGCCGAAGACGCGGATCCTGGTGGCGTTCTGGGCCCTGATCTCCTCGGCGATTCCCGAGATACGGGACTTCGCCTCGGCGCCGAGCTTCGAGCTGTTCTTGTCGAACAGCACCTCGGCCTGGAGCGCGAGGGTCACGCTCGTGTTGGTGTCCTCACGGCGTTCGTCACCGCTCTGGTCCTCCACGACCGACTTGATGTCCAGCACCTTGGCCTGCGCGAGCGTGGCACCGTCCGGGAGCTTGAGGTCGGGGTCGTTGGGGTCGACCTCCACGGGGGCGGAGGCGGAGGCCCCGGTGCCCGGGGGGTCGTTGGGGTCGTCATCGGCGTTCGCCGTGGTGGTGCCGTAGAGGGTCGTGGCGAGCAGGAAGGTGACCGTGACTGCCAGGCGCGGGGCTGAGGTCATGGTGCCCCTCACCCGGAGATCTCGATGGCGCCGGTCGTGAACATGGGCAGCTGAAGCGTCACCTCGGTCGCATCGGCGGGGGGCGCGGGGAACTGCATGAACACCGGCAGGGTCTCGCCTGCTTTCAGTGCGGGGAAGTTGGTGGTAGTGAGTGGGCGGCCCTCGGTGTCACGCAGCACGTAGTAGCGCTTCTTGCCCTTGGCATCCACCAGAGTGGCCCCGCCGAGAGAGCTGCCGTTCCGGACGATCTCGTTCTCGTTGCCGCTCAACTGAGCGGGAATGTTGACGGTCTTGCTTCCATCATTCTTCAGATCGCCACTGACCGTGATGAAGCCTCCTGCATCACGCTCTGCGGCGGTGACCTTGAGGAACAGGCCGCTGGGCCCCTTCAGTTCGGCCAGCGTCTCCTCCGGATCCCCTTCCTGAGTGTCCGGCTTGGACTCGCTGCTCTTGGACACAGTCGTCGACGCCTCTGGCTTGTCGTCGTCACCTCCACCACCACAACCCACAAGGCCGAAGGCCAGCACGATCGCAACGGGCCCTGCGGTCAATCCCCCGCGGACCCTTGTTGTGAACCGAATGCTCATGACTCCGCTTCCTTCGTCCTCATCGTTTCGTTCGTTTGTCAGCTGTCGGCCAGATGGACATCGAACAGATCCTCGGGTTTCGGTAGGTCCGAGAGGTCTTCCGGGTTCAGGTCCCAGTCCTCGCCACCCTTGCAGGACAGGTTGGGCGGCGCACCATCGTCGGCATCCTCGGCGGGCAGCTTGGGCGAACAGCGGGCTTCGATGACGGCGGTCGCGCTCTCCGTCGCCTTCTGGTCCTCTGTGCCCGGCACGATGGTGTCCCCGACGGTGTCGTTGGTCTCGGCGACGACTGTGTAGCCCAGGAGGCCGTCCGGTTCGCAATCCACGCTCGCGTCATTGCGTGCCGCCAGTTCGTGAGCACGCCAGCACGCACTGGGAACCGGCGCCTTTCCGTCGAAGATGTCCTGCCACGAATCCGGTTCCAGAACGTTCTCGAGCCACTGGTCCGCGAGGCGGTCCCGGGTTTCCAGGGCCGCCGCGAGCGCTGCGGCGTCCGCGGCCGTCTGGGCCTCGCTACGAGTCGCTGCGGCCTGGCCGACCGCGAAGTAGGCGAGCGCGAGGAAGAGCAGGCCCCCCACCACCGTGATGTAGATGGGGAAAGCCTGCCCTGCGTCGCCGTTCCCGCGAAGAGGCATCAACCCCCGGTGACCTCGGTGATCTTGTCCCTGATCGCGTTGTAAATCGTCTGCCCGATGTCCGTCCCCGTGATCGCCAGCACGATCGCCACCACCACCGCGATGATCCCCAGGTACTCCACAGCCGTCTGGCCCTTGTCGTTGCGGGCGGCGATGCGGGTCTGCAGGTGAGCGGCGGCGGTGTGAAGCCAGTTGGTCATGGTGTTCCCCTCCAGGGTGGACGATGCCGCGTTCGTCGTGCGGAACGTACGGCGGGAAGGCCCTCGCGTCCGAGGGTCCAGCCACTTGGTGGCGGCCTCGGAGGTGGGTGGCGGCGATCTGCTGGGTGGCCGTGCGTGAGGTCACGTCGTCCACGATCTCCACCTCCCTTGCGCTCAGTTGGGGTCTCGTCCGGTCGGGAGCACCAGACAACGACTGTCCCACAACGGATTGCAAGTGCGAAAGATATTGCGTGAAAGTAGTCCGACTAGGCCTGCGATCGCTGGTTGTTGACGTCATCGCTTCATGTGCAGTCGCACTCTGGCTGTTTACGCCCTCCCCTTTCCTCGGCTGCGTGCCCGACATGCCGTTCCCCTCCCCTACTCGCCCGTGATGGTGCCGAAGTCGGTCCCCGAGCCCAGGATCAGGCCGGCGCCGAGGAGGATCATCGTGGCCGGGACCATGAACGTCGTGATCATCATCGTGGCCTTGGGAACCGCGCGCGCGGCCTTGCGGCGGGCGTTCTGGGAGTCCGTGCGGCGCATGTCCTTGGCCAGGGACACCAGGGTCTCGACGATGGGGGCGCCCAGTTCCTCACCCTGCTGGAGTGCCGTCACGAACATCGCCACCTGTTCGGAGTCGTTGCGGCGGCGCAGCTCCGCGAAGGCCTGGCGCCGGCTCATGCCGAGGTCCATCTGGCGGAGGGTGATGCGCAGTTCGTCGGCCCAGGGCCCCTCGTAGCGGGTCGCGACGCGGTCCAGGGCCTGGCGGAAGCCGAGGCCCGCGCTCACCACGACCGCCAGGACGTCGAGGAAGTCGGGGAGCGTGCGTTCGATCACGTCCTTGCGGATGCGGATCGCCGACCAGATGCCGACCTCGGTCCAGAAGGCCCCGAAGGCCAGCAGGAGGAGCGCCACCAGGAACTGGCCGCGCAGCAGGAAGACCAGGAAGCCGACCACGCCGAGGAAGCCGTAGACCGCGCGGCGGGCGGCGTAGCGGTCGATGGTCAGGCCGCCGGGGTTGCCTGCCAGGTCGATCCTGCGGCGGTACCTGGCCACCAGGGTCGGGCCCATCAGGCGCAGTACTGCGGGGGCGTACCGCATGCCCATGCGGTCGATGAGGGAGTCGACGGCCCCGGTGCGGGAGGAGCCGACCTCCAGGGCGAGGGCGAGGTCGTCGGGGAGTTTGGCGTCCGCCCGGTACATGCGGATGCCGGCGAACACGCCCCAGACGCTCAGGCCCATCAGCAGGGCGAGCAGCAGTCCCGGTCCCATGTCGGTTCCCCCCTTCAGACGTCGATGCGGGACAGGCGGCGGATGAGGACGAAGCCGACGGCGTAGAGCGCGAAGGCGGTGATCACCGCGGCCTGGCCGGCCGGGGAGCCCGTCATGCGTTCCAGGGCGCCGTCCTTCACCCCGTTCATCAGGAACAACGAGCCGACGCCCAAGGCGGGTACGGCGTACGACGTCATGCTGACCTGGGAGAGCTGGGTGCGGACCTCGCGTCGGGTCTCCTTGCGTTCCTCCAGGGTCTCCGTGAGGTTGCGCAGGGCGCTGACCACCTGGCCGCCCGCTCGGTTGGAGAGGACGAGGGTGGTGACCAGGACGACCAGTTCGCGGGAGGGGAGGCGGTCGGCGAGCTCGCCGAGGGCGTCGTCCATCGAGGCGCCGATCGCCAGCTGGTCGGCCACCTTGCCGAGTTCCTCGCCGGCCGGGGCCTCCAGCTCCTCCGCCGCCATGCCGATCGCGGTGCGCAGGGCGAGGCCGGCCTGGGTGGCGTTGGCGAGGATGCGGGCGAGTTCGGGGAGCTGGTTGATGAACTTCTCGATGCGTTTCTGGCGTTGCCAGTTGAGGAACTGCATCGCCACCCCGATGCCCAGCAGACCGGCGAGCGGGCCGAAGAACGGGGCCAGGGACGTCTGGCCGATCAGCCACAGGCCCGCGACGGTGGCGAGCATGTAGGCGAAGAACTCGCCGGGGGTGACGTCCAGGCCGGTCGCCGACAGCCGCAGTTCGAGCTTCCTGCCGAACTTGGTGCGGCGCAGGCGGCGGTCCAGCTTGCGGAAGCGGCGACTGCGGCCGGCGGGAGCAAGTTGGCCGGCGGCGGAGAGGCGGTCGACCAAGGCCTCGCGCTGGGCCTTGCCCGCGGCGTAGGAGTGCAGGCCGATGACCGCCAGGGCGCAGGTCAGCAGCGTGATGCCGGTGGTGAGCGTGACGAGCGTTTCCAGTTCCATCGGGCGGTTCCTACCTGGTCTCCATCGGGCGGTTCGGGCGGTTCCTACCTGGCTTCTCGGGTGGCGAGCTGGTCCGCGGTGTGGGCCACGCCGAAGGCCTGCGGGATGGGCTGGCTCGCCATGTAGAGGCGGTCGGCGGTGCGGCGCGGCAGGGGGTGGTACTCGAACGCGCCGTGGATACGGCCGTCGGTGGACATCGGCTGGGCGTGGAAGCGGGCGACCGTGGCCAGGCGGTACGGCTCGCCGCCGTGGCTGGCCAGCAGGGCGATCTCGGTGATGCGCCGGGCGCCGTCGGCGAACCGGGTGAGCTGGACGATGACGTCGACGGAGCTGTTGATCTGGTCGTGCAGGGCCACGAAGGGGATCTCCACGTCCGACATGGAGGCCAGCGTCTGGAGCCGCATCAGGGCGTCCTCGGCGCTGTTGGCGTGCACGGTCGCCAGGGAGCCGTCGTGGCCGGTCGACATGGCCTGGAGCATGTCCAGGGACTCGCCGCCGCGGACCTCACCGACGACGATGCGGTCGGGACGCATCCGCAGCGAGTTGCGGACCAGGTCGCGGATCGTCACCCTGCCCTTGCCCTCGACGTTCGGGGGGCGCGCCTCCAGGCGGATGACGTGCGCCTGCTGGAGCTGGAGTTCCGCCGAGTCCTCGATGGTGATGATGCGCTCGGTCTCGGGGATCAGGCCGGACAGGGCGTTGAGGAGGGTGGTCTTCCCGGTGCCCGTCGCGCCCGAGACGATGATGTTGAAGCGCGCCTGCACCAGCCCGGCCAGCAGGTACAGCATGTGCTCGTCGAGCGAGCCGAGGCCGATCAGCTCCTGGAGGGTGAAGGAGCGCGGGAAGCGGCGGATGGTGAGCGTGGCGCCGGTCAGCGACAGCGGCGGGATGATGACGTTGACGCGCTCGCCGGAGGGGAGGCGGGCGTCGACCATCGGGTTCGACTCGTCCACGCGGCGGTTGACCGTCGAGACGATGCGCTCGATGGTCTGCATGAGCTGGTCGTCGGAGGCGAAGCGGAGGGGGAGCTGTTCCACGCGGCCGCCGCGCTCGACGAAGATGGCGTCGGGGCCGTTGACCATGATCTCCGTGATCGAGGCGTCCTCCAGCAGGGGCTCCAGGATGCCGAGGCCGAGGGCCTCGTCCACGACCCGGCGGATCAGCTGGGACCGCTCGACCGTCGACAGGACCGGTCCCTCACGGCTGATGATGTGCCCGAGGACCCGCTCCAGGCGGGCGCGGCGTTCGGCCGGCGCCAGTGAGCTCATCTCCGCGAGGTCGATCTCCTCCAGGAGCTTGGCCCGGTAGGAGGCGACCAGGTGTCCGTCCTCGCCCCGGCTGCCGGGCTCCTCGGGAGTGTGGATGCGTGCGCGCAGGCTCATGCGTCCGGTGCTCCTTGCTCCTCGTTCACGACGTCACTCCCCCGCCCGGTGGTCGAGGGGCATCGTGGCGGTCTTCCGGGCGGGGTCGAAGTCCCAGCCGGGGACGATGGAGGGGATGTCGACGGTGGCGGTGACGGTGACCTCGTCGCCCCCTTCGGCGGCCCCGCATGTGGTCCCGTCGGCCAGCCAGTCGCTGACCGCGGCCGCGCACGCCTCCTGCGCGCTGCGCTGGAGCGAGGCCCCGCGCGCGCCGGCGCGGGCGGCGGTGCCGGCCTGCTGGGCGGTGTACGCGATCAGGCCGAGCTGTACGGCGGCCATGGCGACGATGATCAGGATCGGGAGGAACCCGAGGTACTCGACGGCCACCTGGCCCCGGTCCCTCGCGCCGGCGCGGACGGAGTACGGCGTGCGCACGGAGTACGGCATCTCAGTCGTCCTCCTCCTCGACGGCCCCCGCGTGCCCGTGCACGGTGAACGGGAAGCCGACCGTGCCCGGGAAGAGGATGGGCACCCGGAGCCGCACGTCGGCGGTGACGTAACCGCCCGCGGTGCCGCAGTCCACGCCGGCGCCCCCCTCCCACGCGCCCGGCAGCTTGTCGCGGCCCGCGTCCTGGCAGGCGCCCTGCCGCGCCCCCCGGTCGGCCGCCGTCGCCGCCCGTACCGCCTCGTCCGCAGCATTACCCGCGAGCGTGTACGTGTATCCCACGAGGACCAGTTGCCACAGCACCACCAGCGTGACGATGATCGTCGGGGTCATGCCGAGGAACTCGATGGTGACCTGACCGCGGTCCCGGTCCGGGTCCCGGCCCGCTGCCCGCACCCGACCGCGTGCGGCGCTCATCCCGCCCCGTCCTTCCCGCCGTCCTTCCCGCCGTCCCTCCGGCGCCGGAAGCCCACCGACCCCCGGTCGCCGCGGGACCGGCCGCCCTTGCGGTCGTGCCCTGGCGCCTTGGCCAGCCCCAGTTCGCCGGCGAGGGCCCACAGGGCCTGCTTCACCGTGCTCCTGCCGTCCAGTTCGTGGAGGCGGCCGGAGTCCACGGATCCCTGGAGTTCCTTGAAGTTGGCGGGGACGGCGGTGCCCGCGACCAGCGTGCCGGTGATCTTCCGGATCAGCGGCGGCTGGATCTCCGTACCCCGCGTGTGCCGGTTGACCACCACGGTCGTCTCCTCCGCCTTGCGGATCTGCAGCCGCTCCCACATCCGCACGGCCCGCTTGGCGCCCCGTACGGCGACCACGTCCGGGGTGGTGACCAGCAGCGCCGTGTCGGCCATCTCCACGGCCGCCGCGCCGGCCCCGCCGAGCTGGGCGCCGCAGTCGATGACGACGACCTGGTAGCGGGCGCGCAGGGCGCTGACGATCTGCCGGGCGGCGCGGTCGGTGACCTCCTCCCCGCGTTCGCCCTCGCCGGGGGCGAGCAGCAGGGCGAGGCCGCTGTCGTGGCGGAAGACGGCGTCGGCCAGGACGCGCGGGGAGATGTCGGTGATGGCGGCCAGGTCGGCCACGGAGCGGCGGAACTGGACGTCCAGGAAGGAGGCGACGTCGCCGGCCTGGAGGTCCATGTCGACCAGCGCCGTGGCGCGGCCCGACGCCTGTGCCGCGAGCGCCAGTTGGATGGCGGTCAGCGTCGCGCCCACGCCGCCCTTCGCGCCGCTGACCGTGACCACGGTGCCGCCGGCGCCGGCGAACACGTCGCCGCCGCTGCCGAGGTGCCGGCGTACGCCCACCGACCACTGGGCCACCGCCTGGACCCGGCTGGCGAGTTCCTCGTAGCCGAGCGGCAGGCCGACCAGGCCGCGGGCGCCGTGGTCCATGGCGGCCTGGAAAAGGCCCGGGGCGGGGTCGGAGGTGACGAGGATGACGCCGACGGCCGGGAAGCGGAGGGCGACCTCGCGGATCAGCTCCAGGGCGGGTACGGGGCCGATGCGTTCGTGGACGACGACGACCTCGGGCAGTTCGTCGACGCTCTCGGCGGCCAGCCGGGCGAGGGTGTCGACGAGCTGGGTGGAGTCGACGACCGGGGCCACCGGTTCGGCGTCCGGGAGCTGGCTGAGCAGGGTCGTGATGGACCGTACGGCGTCCGCGTCGCCGACCGCCGGGAGGATCCTCGTGGGCATACGGGCTCTCACTTGTCCTTCGCGAGTTCGTACGTCCGGTCCTTGTCCGGGACCGTGGTGCCGCTGCCGGGCGCCACCAGCGCGAGCCGGACCCGCTGGGCGAACGACTCGGCGTAGGTGATGCGCTGGGCGTCGATGGTGGACAGTGCGAAGGTGATGGGGACGGCGTCGGTGGGTTCCCGGTCGCGGCTGTTCTCGTCGGGCTTCAGGGAGGTGAGGTCGCCGACGTCGATGACTTTCGCGTTGGTTACGATGATCTTGGACTGAGCGGGGTCACCCTCACGCTCTCCCTCGAAGGTGGCATACACGTTGACGGTGGAACCCGGCGTGATCTTGCCGGCCACACCGGTCGCCGCGTCGATCATGATGGCGACCTCCTGCTGCCCGGGCTGCAGGGCGGGCTGGTCGACGATCATGTCGCTCTGCAGCACCGAGCCCTTCTTCAGCGTCGTCACGGCGATCTTGCCGCGAACCTGGGCGAGGTCGGTGACGGCGTTCTCCGACAGCCAGCGCTCGGGCATCTCGATCTTCTCGAACTGCGTCGCGCCGAGGGGCGTGTAGGGCTGCACATCGGCTTTGAGCCGGTACGCGGTGACCTCGGGGCCGACCTTGGACTGCACGTCGTTGATGACGAACAGCACGCCGGCGAAGGCACCGAGGGCGCAGAGGACCGACAGGATCAGCAGGATGATGCCGCGGCGCTGACGGGAGTTCATGTGCCGTGCAACCTCATTGGGGGAATCGGTCGAACCGGAACGGACGTCGGGCGGGCTGAGCGGTACGAGCGGCGCGGTACGGACCTACCCGGTGAGGGCTCGTCTCTCACGGCGACGACCGAGGGCGGGGTCCCGGCGGTGGCCGGGAGGGGCGTCCCGGTGGGCGTCGCGCTGGGCGTCGTGGGCCGGTGGTGTCGCGGAGCAGAACACGCAGCGGTCGCCGATGACCTCGATGCCGCACCAGTGACACGTGCTCTGCCGCACCGACGTGACCAGTTGGTAGAGGACCGAGAGGTCGGGCAGGTAGGCGCAGAACTCGGTCAGTCGTCCGGTCCCCCACCAGCCCGGCGACTCGGCGGGCAGCGGTGTCTCGCGCAGTCCCTGCACGTGCCAGGAAGGGGCGAGGGTGCCGGTGACCCAGTCGGACGGGAACTGGCCCTTGGCGACCAGCAGCCAGGTGCCGAACTCGGGGCCGTCGAGGGCCGCTTCCGGCCCGATCCTCACCAGCTGGGGCACGGGGTGGGCCACGACGCCGAACTGGCTGCCGGGCATCCAGGACTTGGCGTGCGACTTGAGGCCCACGGGGACGTGGTCGAGCCGGGCGACGGAACCCAGCAGCGCGCCGGAGTGGATGTAGTGGGTGAGCAGCCGGCCCGCGGAGGCGAGGACGCCGGGGCTGAGGTCGCAGGAGGCCAGCTGGCGCAGTTGGCGGGCGAGTACGGCGAGGCCGAGCGGGGGCAGGGGTGGCCGGAACAGGGCGATCCGGTCGGTCTCCAGGAGGGAACGGATGGTGTGCAGCCGTCGTTCCACTTCCGGGGAGACGGCCTGGGAGCACACCACGATGACATGCCCGTGCTGGTCGACCAGTGACTGCAGGTCGGCCAGCGACTGCTCCAGGGGGCGCCGGTCGACGTCCTGGAGCACGACCGCGGGCAGCGTCCGTTCGTCCTGTGGCGGCAGTGCCAGGTCGGCACTGGTCACGGCAATGGCAGTTGGCACGCGCGGCTCCCCGTCTCCCCATGCCCGTGGGTCTGACCGGTGTTACTCCGGCCCACCCGGATGACTTCACTGCGTGACTACCTGAGCACTGTATCCACGCGTCTGTGACCGGAGAACAGCGTTTCTGTAGCTCTGGAACAACTTGTGGGGCACAAGGTGCTGCAAACCGGGGCAGGTTGAGCATTTTCCCACCGCTCGCCGGGACTTCCGGGGGCCGTCTCAGGGGGCGCCAAGTCCGGTCCGCGGCGGCGAACTTGGTCCGGACCTACCTCTTGACACCCTCAATTGGTCTGGACCACCTTGTATCCCAACGGTGGCCACCGTCCCCCCGCCCCTCCCCTCCCCACTCCCACTCCCCACTCCCCACTCCCCACCGGAGGCTCCAGTGGACCCCGTACGCACTCGGCGCAGACGACGGCTCGGCACCTGGTCGGGCGCCGTCACCGCCGCCCTGGCCCTCACGGTCACGGCCGTCGGGCAGGCGTCCGCCGCGGACGTCAACAACGCCAGGAACGCCGGCTTCGAGTCCGGTCTGAGCAACTGGACGTGTTCCGCGAGCAGCGGCGCGACCGTCTCCTCCCCGGTACACGCCGGCTCCGCCGCGCTGAAGGCGACGCCGGGCGGGCAGGACAACGCCCGGTGCGCCCAGACGGTCAAGGTGAAGCCCAACTCGACGTACACGCTGAGCGCCTGGGTCCAGGGCGGCTACTCCTACCTGGGCGTGACGGGCACGGGCACGACGGACGTGTCGACCTGGACCCCGGACTCGGCCTCCTGGAAGCAGCTGGCGACGAGCTTCACCACCGGCTCCTCGACGTCCTCGGTGACGGTGTACACCCACGGCTGGTACGGGCAGTCGGCCTACTACGTCGACGACCTGTCCGTCTTCGGCCCCGACGGAGGCGGCGGCGACGGCGAGCCGGAGCCCACGGTCCCGGCCGCCCCGGCCGGCCTGAAGGTCTCCGGTACGACGTCCTCCTCGGCGACGCTCGCCTGGAACGCGGTGTCGGGCGCCACCGGCTACTCCCTCTACCGCGACGGCACGAAGGTGACGGCGGTGACCGGCACGTCGGCCACGGTGACCGGCCTCGCGGCCTCGACGTCTTACTCCTTCCAGGTCACGGCGACGAACGCGGCCGGTGAGTCGGCGAAGTCGGCGGCGGTGACGGCCCGTACGGCGGCGCCGGGCGACGGCGGGGGCGGCGACCTGCCCAAGCACGCGGTGACCGGTTACTGGCAGAACTTCAACAACGGGGCGACGGTCCAGAAGATCTCGGACGTACCCTCCCAGTACGACATCATCGCGGTGGCGTTCGCCGACGCGACCACGACGCCGGGCGCGGTGACCTTCAACCTCGACTCGGCCGGGCTCGGCGGGTACACCGTCGACCAGTTCAAGGCGGACGTCCGCGCGAAGCAGGCCGCCGGCAAGAAGGTCATCATCTCGGTGGGCGGCGAGAAGGGCACCGTCTCGGTGAACGACTCGGCCTCCGCGACCAACTTCGCGAACTCGGTGTACTCCGTCATGCAGGACTACGGCTTCGACGGCGTCGACATCGACCTGGAGAACGGCCTCAACGCGACCTACATGACGCAGGCCCTGCGCGCCCTGTCGGCGAAGGCGGGTCCGGACATGATCCTGACGATGGCGCCGCAGACCATCGACATGCAGTCGACGTCGGGTTCGTACTTCCGGACGGCGCTGAACGTGAAGGACATCCTCACGGTCGTCAACATGCAGTACTACAACAGCGGTTCGATGCTGGGCTGCGACGGCAAGGTCTACAGCCAGGGTTCCGTGGACTTCCTGACCGCGCTGGCCTGCATCCAGCTGGAGGGCGGCCTCGACCCCTCCCAGGTCGGCCTCGGCCTCCCGGCCTCCACGCGCGCGGCCGGCGGCGGCTACGTCTCCCCGTCGGTGGTCAACGCCGCCCTGGACTGCCTCACCAAGGCGACGAACTGCGGCTCCTTCAAGCCGTCGAAGACGTACCCCGACCTGCGGGGCGCGATGACCTGGTCCACCAACTGGGACGCGACGGCGGGCAACGGCTGGTCGGGCGCGGTCGGACCGCACGTGCACGCGCTGCCGTAACGGCGAGGGCACAACGGGGAGGCCCTCCGTACGCGCGGGCGCGTGCGGAGGGCCTCCCTCTGGAAGTGACCACTCAGCCGTGCGCCCGGAACCTCTGTTGCAGGGCGGCCAGGCGCTCGGACAGTGCCTGCATGCGTTGGTGAACGACGCCCACCGTACTGACGCAGTCCTTGATGAGAGCGGTCTTGTCCTCGTCGGGCAAGTTCCCCCCTCGCCACCTCTCGAACGCGGCGAAGCGGCCTCGCAGGTACTGCTCGACCTCCCCTACCGCTTCCCTCACCTGTTCGGCGCCGCTCAGGAATTCTTCTTCCGTGTCGACCATCATGCGGTCCGGACGTTCCTTGATCTGCCTGATCTCCCCGTCCACGGCCGCATACGCACTCGACACGTAGGCCAACAGGTCGACGACCTGCTTGTGGACACGCCCCACGTTGGGTACTTCGCGCGACGCGTACGGCTTGTCCATGTCGTACGCCACACCGAAGTTCTGCCCGATGTCCATGACTTCGTGCAGCGTGTGGTACGCGAATTCAGTCGTGTGGTCGAAATTGACGCGCCAGAAGGAGAAGATCCCCCAGGCGACCGCGGCGATCTCCTCCGTCGACGCACCACTGTGTTTCGCCAGCTTGAACATACGGGCCGCCGTGTAGGACTGGCCCGCCCAGACGGGAAGGTTCCTTTCGCGGGCCAGCTTCGTGGTGGGCGAATCCTCGTTGCGCGTCGAAGGCTGGTGTGCCTTCACCTTGCCCGGAGGATTCTTCAGCGTCATCTGACCGCGGTCACTCTCTTGGTGCAGGTCGGTCAGTCGCTCACCGTTGGGACCGAATCCCGTGGTGCTCTGGGAATCCACCTTGTCGATCTCGGCGACGAACCTCTTCCCCTGGGTATTGGGGGTGTGATGCGAGTGACCGAAATACTCACTCAGGTCGTGAAGGCCGATCATCTTGTCCCGGAACGAGAACTTCTCCGGGTTCTTCATCAACTCGAGGAGGCCACCTTGCTGAATCAGCTGTGACTTCAGCGGGGTGCCGTCGAACTTCGGATTGAACGCGAAGTGCGAGAGGTACGCGCCGACAGGGGCGTTCGACTTCCTCGGGTCCGGGAACGGCTTACCCTGGGCGTCGAGGAGGAGATTTCCCTGTTTGTCGGTCGCCAGATCCTGCAGATTCGGATCGGACAGGCCGGTAGTGAGCTCGTGATCCATTTTCCGCATCATCTCATCGGTGAATTCTTCACCCATGGAACGATCCTGCATCTCACGGCGGGACATGTCGTAGATACGCTTCAACAGAACGTTCAAGAACACATCGACGTGCCCTTCTTGCTGGACCTGCTTCGCGACCTCCTTCTCTTGCTTCCTGTTCTCCTTGGCGTAGACCCAGCCCATGAGATTCAGGGCAAGCTCTCGGTAGTCGTTCACCTTGATGTCATGGTTCTTGGCGCCGAAATCCGGATGGGCACCGACCTTGCCCTTCAGGACGGGGTGCTCGCCCTTGTAACCGATCGGGGCCACGATGGCCTTCTTGAGCTGCCAGATGATTCTTTCGCTCTCATTGAGGAACTTTTCCCTCTGGTCCTCCGGCAACTCCTTGTGGATCGCCTCGCTCAACCGGGTGATCGCCTGATGCGACAGCGCCTCCAGGACCTCGCCGTGCTCTTCCTCCGGCAGCCCGGCTGTCTGTTTCCTGTACTCACCGGTGTAGTCCTTCTGGTCGACCAGGAGGGCGCGCTGCACCGGGACCGCGCCACCGCTTCTCCCCCCGGACCGACCAGCCGTTCGGGGCGCGTCGGGCGCATGCCGCTGCACCGCCATGGCCCGTCCGACCGCGGTGTTCCCGGCGAGCCCCTGCAGGGCCATCATGTCCGGGGCCGGGAGGCCCGCGAGTCGCTGAAGGTCCCCCGCACCCGGCCGCCTCGCCGGAGCCCGCCCCGTGGGCTGTCCGGTCTCCTCCCCGCGCCGACGCCCCGGGCCGGGTGCGTACTCGTGCATCGTGACAGTCCTCCGTTGAGCGGGTGCGTGGGTATACGCACCTCCTGCATAGCGGACCGGACACACAGGGGGAAGAGCCGCCAGGGCCGTCCTGTCTGCCCCTACGGACAGCCTCCTCCGCCACGGGCCGGCGGCCCGCTCGGCTCAGAAGAACTCCGACCACGGCTGGTCCCAGACCTGCTTCACGCACAGGACGAGGAAGAGCAGGCCGGCGATGCCCAGCATGCCGTTGCTCAGCCAGCCGTTGCGCCATTCGGCGGGCGTGCGGGCGGAGTTCAGGAGCCAGACCAGGGTCAGGGCGAGGAAGGGCATGAAGGCCGCGCCCAGCACGCCGTAGATGATGACCAGCCGGAAGGGCTGGCCCTGGAAGAGCAGGACGATCGGCGGGAAGGTCAGCCAGAGCAGGTAGAGGCGGAACGGCCAGGAGCGCTCGCGTTCGCCGGAGGCGACCTTCTCCCCCGTCGCCGCCGTGCCGGCCCGCAGCCGGGCCACGAAGTCGGCGAACATCAGGCTGACGCCGTGCCAGACGCCGATGAGGGAGGTGAAGGAGGTGGCGAAGAAGCCGATCAGGAAGAACTTCGCCGTCGCCGTGCCGTACTCCTCCTCCAGGATGTCACCGAGCTGGACCAGGCCCTTGTCGCCGCCGGCGATGGCGATGTTCGCGCTGTGCAGCAGCTCCGCGCCGACGAAGAGCATGGCGACGACGAAGACGCCGGTGGTGATGTAGGCGACCCGGTTGTCCAGGCGCATCACCTTCATCCAGCCGGTGTCCGTCCAGCCCTTGGCGTTGACCCAGTAGCCGTACGCGGCCAGCGTGATCGTGCCGCCCACGCCGCCGATCAGGCCGAGGGTGTTGAGGACGGAGTCCTTCTCGTCGGGGAGGACCGGGAGGAGGCCGGCGAACGCGTCGGCCAGGTTGGGGGTGACGCGGATCGCGAGGTAGACGGTCACCACGAACATGATGCCGACCAGGACGGTCATGACCTTCTCGAAGACCGCGTACTTGTTGAACCAGACGAAGACCAGGCCGACCACCCCGCAGGCCACGCCCCACCACTTGAGGTCCATCACGTCCGGGAAGAGCGCCTGGAGCGGGAGCGCGCTGGACGACATGGCCGCCGCGCCGTAGACGAAGCCCCAGACGACGACGTAGACGGCGAAGAACCACGTCGTCCAGCGGCCGAGGCTCGCCCAGCCCTCGAAGAGCGTGCGGCCGGTGGACAGGTGCCACCGGCCCCACGCCTCGGCGAGGGAGATCTTCACCAGGCACCCGAGGACCGCCGCCCACAGCAGCGTGTAGCCGAAGTTGCTGCCCGCGATGAGGGTGGCCACGAGATCACCGGCGCCCACACCGGTCGCCGCGACGACGATGCCCGGCCCGATGTAGCGCCAACTGGACTTGCGGGGCGCCGCGTCGGCCGCGTCGGGTGTGCCGGTGTCCGTGATGTTGCCCGTGGTGTCCGCCATGGGGGTCAACCAAGCCCATGGCCGCCGGTGGGGCAAGAGGGCGTGCGCATGTTCACGCGATGTGGTTACTCGGCGTCGGCCCTGTCACCCGCACCGACCTTCTCGGCCTGCGCCTCGTCCCGCACGTCTTCCTGCCCCTCGTCCCGTGGCGCGTCCTTCGTGCCGTCGTCCTCGAAGTACGCGTCCAGGACCTCGTCCAGGGCGGATTCCCACTCCTTGAAGCGGCTCCTGGACGTCGCCTCGATCTCGATCGGGTACCAGCGGCGGTCGGGCGTGTGCACCGTGACGGTGAACCGCTTGCCGAAGCGTCCCGTCTCCGTCTCGACGGCCCCGACCTCGTCCCAGCGGAACTCGCAGGCCTGGTCGTCGAGGGACAGGCGTACGCCCTTGTGGTCGGCGACGATCCGGGCGCGGCGGTCGGCCGCCTCGAACACCGGGCCGTCGGGGGCCTCCTCGTCCGGTTCCCCGGCGGACTCCTCGGCCGAGTCCCCGGCGGACTCCTCGGCCGAGTCCCCGGCGGACTCCTCGGCCGAGTCCCCGGCGGGCTCCTCGGCGGACGTGTCCCCGACAGTGGTCCGCTCCGCGTCGCGGACATCCCCGGTCCCGGTCTCCGACTCCGTCTCCGCGTCGGCCTCCACCTCCGTCTTCGCCGGTCTCACGTCCTCCGGCTCACCGGGCACGGGCGTGAGCCCGGGGATGAAGGCCGGGTCGAATCCGGCGCCTTCCAGGGGCTGGCTGGTCGATCCTCTGCGCTGCTCCACAGCGGGCAGTATGGTCGACGGACCTGTGCCGGACACAGCCAGCCCCAACTTCGTTATCAGATGCCTACACGCGTCCTACACGAACAGGCTCAGCACCGCCGCCACCGCGAACCCGGCGACCGACAGCACGCTTTCCAGGACGGTCCACGTCTTCAGCGTGTCCCGTTCGCTGATGCCGAAGTACTTGGCGACCATCCAGAAGCCGCCGTCGTTGACGTGCGAGGCGAAGATCGAGCCCGCCGAGATGGCCATGATGACCAGGGCGACGAAGGCCTGGGAGTGGTCGCCCTCGGCGAGCAGCGGGGCCACGATGCCCGCCGTCGTCACGATGGCCACCGTCGCCGAGCCCTGGGCGACCCGCAGCACCAGGGAGATCAGGTAGGCGAGGACGATCACCGGCAGGCCGACGTCGTTGAAGGTGTCGGAGAGGGCCTGGGCGACGCCGCTGCCCTTGAGGACGGCGCCGAAGACCCCGCCCGCGCCGACGACCAGCAGGATGTTGCCGACCGGCTTCAGCGAGGCCGTCGAGACCGTCTCCAGGGACTTGCGGGACCAGCCGCGCCGGATGCCGAGCAGGTAGTAGGCGAGGAACAGGGCGATGGTCAGGGCCACGAACGGGTTGCCGAAGAACTCGATCACCGAGCGGGCGGTGGAGGGGTCCAGGGCGATGGAGGAGAAGGTCGCGGCGAGGATCAGGACCAGCGGGGTGCCGATGATGCCGATGACGGTGCCGAGCGCGACCGGGCTCTCGTGCGGCGCGACGCCGGCCTTGCGCTGCTCGTCGACGACGGCCTGCTTGGCCTCCTGGGCCGCCTCGACCATGTCCTGCGGCACGGGCACGAAGATGCGGCGGCCGATCCAGGCGGAGAACGCCCAGGCGGCGAGCACGGCGGGGATGCCGCAGACGACGCCCATGAGGATCACCCAGCCGAGGTCCACGTGCAGCAGTCCGGCGGCGGCCACCGGGCCGGGGTGCGGCGGCAGGAAGGCGTGGGTCATGGACAGGCCGGCCAGCAGGGGCAGGCAGTAGAGCAGGACCGACTTGCCGGAGCGCTTGGCGGCGGCGTAGACGATGGGCGCGAGGACGAAGATGCCGACGTCGAAGAAGACCGGGATGCCGAAGATCAGGCCGGTGAGGCCCATGGCGAGGGGGGCGCGCTTCTCGCCGAAGAGGCCGAGCAGGCGGGAGGCCAGGACCTCCGCTCCGCCGCTGACTTCGAGGATGGCGCCGAGCATGGTGCCCAAGCCGATGATGATGGCGACGTGGCCGAGGATGCCGCCCATGCCGGACTCGATGGTGGAGACGGCGTCGGACTTCTGGACGGTGCCGAAGAGTTCGGTGACCGACAGGCCGGCGAGCAGGCCGACGGCTATGGAGACGGCGAGCAGCGCGACGAACGGCTGGAGCCGCACCTTGATGATCAGGAAGAGCAGGAGCGCGATGCCGATCGCGGCGACGGTCAGCAGGCCCGCCGTGCCGTCGATCAGAGCGAGCAGGCCACCGGTGTGCGGTGGGGTCTCGGAGGCGGCGAGCTGGAGGGGCACATAGGACATTCGGGGGTCCTCTGGGTAAACACATGCGGCTTTCGGGCAGGGAGGAGCGCGGCACGGCGCCCCGGGGGTGGAGGGCGCCGTGCCGTTCACAGACAGGCGGGGGAGGAAGGACGTCAGCCGAGGACGGCCAGTGCGTCGATCTCGATGAGGAGTCCGGCGGGCAGACCGACGTAGACGGTCGTGCGCGCGGCGGGCGGCTGGGTGAGGCCCTGCTCCTCGAAGTAGGCGTTGTAGATCTCGTTCATCTCGGCGAAGTGGTCCACGTCGGTGAGGTAGACGCGGATCATCATCACGTCGTCCCAGGAGGCGCCGCCCTCCTCCAGGATCGCCTTGACGTTGGCGAGGGTCTGGAGGGTCTGCTCGCGCAGGGTCGGGCCGGCCGGGGTGGGGGCCTTGCCCTCCTCGTGGGGGAGGAAGCCGACCTGGCCGGCGACCTGGAGGATGTTGCCCTTCCTGACGCCGTGGGAGAACTTCGCCGGGGGGACGGTGTGGGTCGCGGGGGTGAGGGCGGTCTTCTCGGTCTTGTCGGTCATACCGTGTCCTTCTCGGGGTGGTGCTCGGGGTCGTGCACGGGGGTCCTGCCGGAGTACTCGCCGCTGATGGCGTCCGCCGTACGGCGCACCAGCGGGAGCAGGGTGAGGAGTTCTTCGGCGGTGACGACGACGTTCGGCGCGGAGACCGACATCGCGGCGACCACGCGGCCGTCGGCGCCCCGGATGGGCGCGGCGACGCAGTTGATGGACTCCTCGTGGCCACCGAGGTCGGTGGCCCAGCCCTGTTCGCGCACCTTGGCCAGCTCCTTGAGGAAGCCGTCGGCGTGGGGTGTGGAACGGGCCGTGTAGAGGGGGTAGTCGAGCTTCTCGACCACGGCCCGGCGCTCGTTCTCGGGGAGGTCGGCGAGCAGCAGCTTGGCGACGGCCGCGACGGTGATGGCGACGGGCTTGCCGATCCGGGAGTACATGCGGACCGGGTAGCGGCTCTCCACCTTGTCGATGTAGAGGACCTCGTCCTCCTCGTAGACGGCGAGGTGGACGGTGTGGCCGCACCGCTCGTTGAGGCGTACGAGGTGGGGGTGGGCGATCTCGCGGACGTCGAGGTTCTCCATCGCCTCCTGGGCGAGGGCGATGAGCCGGGCGCCGAGGCGGTAGCGCTGGTCGGACTGGCGGTAGACGAAGCCGTGTTCGTGCAGGGTGCGCAGCAGGCGCAGGGCCGTGGACTTGTGCACGCCGAGCCGGTCGGCGACGCGGCCCAGGTCGGCGGGGCCCTCGGCGAGCAGCGGCAGGATGCTGAGCGCGCGGTCGACGGTCTGGCTCATGGTGTGCGTACCTCCTCCTCGGCCCTCGCGTCGGCCTGTGTCCAGCCGGGGCCGAGTCGAAGTGTCCCCCACGCCGCGTCGTCGAGGGCGGCCAGGCGGTCGGCGTGGTGCCGGGCGGGGGGCGCGGCGAGGTCGCCGGGGACGGTGAGGGCGGCGGCGGCCGTCAGGTGGCCGTGGCGCAGGCGCTCGCGCACGGGCAGTCCGCGCAGGGTGGCGGAGAGGAAACCGGCGGCGAAGGCGTCGCCCGCGCCGACGGCGGCGACGACGTCGACGCGCAGGGCGGGGACGGAGGTGACGTGCTCCCCGTGGAAGGCGGTGGCCCCGGCCGCGCCCTGCTTGACGACGAGCAGTTCGGGCTCGGGCAGCGCGGCGCGGACGGCTTCCGGACCGCCCATGTCCCAGGCCTCGTCCTCGCCGACGAACACGAGGTCGGCGCCGCGGGCCAGCTCCAGCAGCACCGCCGGGCCGTCGCCGTCCCGCCACAGTCCGGGGCGGTGGTTGACGTCGAAGGAGACCAGGGGCCGGCCGGGGGCGCGGGCGGTCAGCGCGCGCATCAGGTCCAGGCAGTCGGCGGAGAGCGCGGGCGTGATGCCGGAGAGGTGGAGGACGCGTCCGGAGCGGATCGCGTCGAGGTCCATGGTGCGGACGGACATCGCGGAGGCGGCGGAGCCCGCCCGGTAGTACGCGACCTCGTGGTCGTCGGTGGCGCGGTCCCCGGCGGTGCGGAAGTAGACGCCGGTGGGGCGGTCGGGGTCGCGGCGCACGGCGGAGACGTCGACCCCGTAGGCGCCGACGGCCTCGACGAGGTGGTCGCCGAAGCCGTCCGCGCCGACGCGGCTGATCCAGCGGGTGGTGTGTCCGGCGGCGGCGAGCACGCAGGCCACGTTGGACTCGGCGCCGCCGATGGCGCGGTCGAAGGAGGGTACGTCGGCGAGGCGGCCGGGGCGGGAGGGCAGGAACGTGACCATGGACTCGCCGAGCGCGACGACGTCCACGACGTCGGGGGTGGTGCTGCGGGGTCCGTCGACGGTCACGATGGTCATGGCTCCTGGTCGCGTCTCGCGGGCGGCGGCTCCGTTGACCCCGCGTTCGCCGAGATGTTAGACAGCAGTAAGCGATATACGCAACGGTCGTTGCAGGTGTTGCAACGCATCAGATCAGGGAGGCTCCATGGCCCTCGACATCGGCCCTGCACACGGCCGCGAAGCCCTCGCCAAGCTGGCCGAGGAGCAGGTCGACCACCGCTTCAAGGGCCTCCCGCCGGACGCGCACGGCCTGACCGTCGCCGAACTGGCCGACCAGCGCCGCAACCTCTTCACCGGCGGTTTCACCACCCCGGTGCTGGCCCTGTCCGCCGAGCGCCTGGAGCACAACCTGAGGCTCATGGAGACGTACTCCGCCCGGCACGGCCTCGCCTTCGCGCCGCACGGCAAGACCTCCATGGCCCCGCAGCTCTTCCACCGCCAGATCGAGCACGGCGCCTGGGGCATCACCCTCGCCGTGCCGCACCAGGTGCGGGTGGCGCGGGCCTTCGGCGTCCAGCGGGTCTTCCTGGCCAACGAGCTGGTCGACGCCGCCGCCCTGCGCCGGCTCTCCGCCGAACTGGACGCCGACCCGGACTTCCGCTTCGTCTGCTACGTCGACTCGGTGCGCGGGGCCGGGCTGATGGACGCGGCCCTGACACAGGCGGGCGCCACCCGCCCGGTGGACGTCGTGGTGGAGCTGGCCGCCGGTGAGGGCGCGCGGACCGGGGTGCGTACGGAGGAGGAGTGCGCGGCGGTCGCGGACGCGGTGGCCGGGGCGCGGTCGCTGCGGCTGGTCGGTGTCGCCGGGTACGAGGGCGAGGTGCCGGACGCCGACCCCGAGAAGGTGCACGCCTGGCTGCGGCGGCTGGTCGCGCTCGCCGTCGACTTCGACAAGGCGGGGCGGTTCGCGGCGGCCGGGCTCGACGAGATCGTGGTGAGCGCGGGCGGCAGCGCCTGGTTCGACGCGGTCGCCGACGTGTTCGCCGGGATCCCCGCGCTGTCCCTGCCCGTGCTGAAGCTGCTGCGCTCGGGCGCCTACGTCTCCCATGACGACGGCCACTACCGCGAGCTGACCCCCTTCAACCGGGTCCCCGAGGAGGGCGCCCTGGAGCCCGCCTTCCGCCTGTGGAGCCAGGTCGTCTCCCGCCCCTCCCCCGAGCAGGCCTTCACCAACGCGGGCAAGCGGGACGCGGCCTACGACCTCCACCTGCCCTTCGCCCAGGTCGTGCGCCGCGACGGTGTCGAGCGCCCGGCCACCGGCATCGAGGTGACCGGCCTGTCCGACCAGCACGCCTGGCTGCGCACGACCGGGGAGGCGGACCTGGAGGTGGGCGACTGGCTCGGGACGGGTCTGTCGCACCCCTGCACGTCCTTCGACAAGTGGCAGCTCATCCCGCTCGCCGAGGCGGACGGGACGGTCGTCGACTACATCCGCACCTTCTTCTAGAGGAGCCGGGCATGGAAGAGCTGGTCATCAGGGACGCGGACGTCGTCGACGGCTCCGGCGCCGACGCGTACCGCGCCGACGTCGTCGTCGACGGCGGGCGGATCGTGTCGATCGTCAAGGAGGCGGCGGCAGCGGGCTGCCAGCGCCCCCGGGCCCGCCGTGAACTGGACGCCGAGGGCCTGGTCCTGGCCCCCGGCTTCATCGACATGCACGCCCACAGCGACCTGGCGCTGCTCAGGGACCCCGACCACAGCGCCAAGGCCGCGCAGGGCGTCACCCTGGAGGTCATCGGCCAGGACGGGCTGTCGTACGCGCCGGTCGACGACCGCACCCTCGGCGAGGTCCGCCGCGCGATCGCCGGGTGGAACGGCCCCGGCGACGACATCGACTTCGACTGGCGGTCGGTCGGCGAGTACCTCGACCGGCTCGACCGGGGCATCGCCGTGAACGCCGCGTACCTGATCCCGCAGGGCACGGTGCGCGCCCTCGCGGTCGGCTGGGACGACCGGGAGGCGACCGAGGCCGAGCTGGAGCACATGCGGCGACTGGTCGCCGAGGGCCTGGAGCAGGGTGCCGTCGGCATGTCGTCCGGGCTGACGTACACGCCGGGCATGTACGCCAAGGACGCGGAGCTGACCGAGCTGTGCCGGGTGGTGGCCGGGTACGGCGGCTACTACTGCCCGCACCACCGCTCGTACGGGGCCGGCGCTCTCGAGGCGTACGAGGAGATGGTGGCGCTGACCCGCGAGGCGGGCTGTCCGCTCCACCTCGCCCACGCCACCATGAACTTCGGCGTCAACAAGGGCCGGGCGCCCGAGCTGCTGACGCTGCTGGACGACGCGCTGGCGGCCGGCGCCGACATCACGCTCGACACCTACCCGTACACCCCCGGCTGCACCACCCTCGTGGCGCTGCTGCCGAGCTGGGCGAACGAGGGCGGCCCGGAGCAGGTCCTCAAGCGGCTGGCGGACGACGACACCGCCGAGCGCGTCCGGCACCACCTGGAGGAGATCGGCTCCGACGGCTGCCACGGCGTGCCCGTGGAGTGGGAGACGATCGAGATCTCCGGCACGGGCGACCCGGCCCTCGGGGAGTACGTCGGCCGTACGGTCCTGGAGTCGGCTCGGCTGCGCGGCGAGAGTCCGTGGACGGTCGCCCGCCGCCTGCTGCTGGCCGACCGGCTGGCGCCGACCATCCTCCAGCACGTCGGCCACGAGGAGAACGTGCGCGCGATCATGCGGCACCGCGTCCACACCGGCGGCTCGGACGGCATCCTCCAGGGCAGCAAGCCGCACCCGCGCGCCTACGGCACCTTCCCGCACTACCTGGGCCACTACGTGCGCGAACTGGGCGTGCTGTCGCTGGAGGAGTGCGTCGCCCACCTCACCTCCCGCCCGGCGGCCCGGCTGCGGCTGCCCGACCGCGGGCTGGTCCGCGAGGGGTACCGGGCCGACCTGGTGCTCTTCGACCCGGCGACGGTCGCGGCGGGCAGCACCTACGAGGAGCCGCGCCGGCTGCCGACGGGCGTGCCGTACGTGCTGGTCGACGGGCAGTTCGTGATGGCTGACGGACGGCGGACGGACGTACTGGCGGGGCGGTCGGTGCGGCGCGGCCCGCGCTGACCCCTCCCGCGGTCCCGGGGCGGCGGCCGGTTCAGCCCCGGCGCCGGCGGATGTCCGCGACGGCCGTGTCGACGTAGCGGAGGAAATCCGGGCCGCCGTCCGCGATCCGGGCGCCCAGCTCGCGGCACCGCCGTTCCCGGGCGGGCGTGATCCGGCCGGAGAAGAACACCGCAGGACCGTCGAAGGTGCCCCGCTCCCGCCAGCGCGCGAGGTCCGCGAAGCCGACGTCGCGGTGGGTGCCGCGGGCCACGTCGGAGAGCAGCAGGTCGATCGGCAGCGTGCCGAGGACCTGCTCGGCGGTGCGTCCGTCCTCGGCCTGGACCACGTCGGCCCCCCGCAGTTCCAGACGGCGCACGTACTCCGTGTTGTTGCCCGGGTGGTCGTCCACCCACAGGATCCGGACGCCCGCGTAGTCGCCCCGCGGCGAGGGCGGAGCACCGTCCGCCGCGGGGTCCGGGTCCGGGGCGCCGCGCAGCGCGACCGGCCTCGCGGCGCCCCGCTGCAACCGCGTGACCAGCTCGTCCACCTGGTCGAGCCGCATCCACTCCTCGACGAGATGGACGAAGCCCTGGTCGCGGGCGAGCGCCGGGTAGACCGTGGGGAGCTCCTCCTCCAGCCGCGCGAGCACGGCCGCCCCGCCCTCGGGGTCGTCGGGATCCGGTGCCGCGAGGCCGTGCGCGGTCACCGAGGCCGTCGCGATCCGCCACTCCTCCGGGTCCGCCCGCACCCCCAGGCCGAGCACCCGCCGGGCCACCCGGTAGTCGAGGAACTCGCGGGCCGCGTGCGCGTGGAGGCCGTCGCGCGCGACGAGGACGCGGTAGAAGTCCGCGTACAGGTGCTGGAGCAGCAGTGTCCGGAGCACCGCTTCCGGTGTGAACCCGGCCCACACCGGGTTGAGCGCGCTCTCCAGGCCGAAGCCGTTGATCAGCCGCTTGATCCGGCGGGGGTTGCGGGACGAGCGGTCGGCGATCAGTCTCACCAGGTCGTCGTCGAGCAGTTCCCGCAGCCCTGAGCGTTCGGCGCAGTGCCGGACGTACGCCTCGATGTCGCCGTCGGCGGCGACCGGCAGCCGGTAGCTCGTCTGGAAGACCTTCTCCATGAACGCCGAGCCGGCCGGTCCCAGGTCCCGCAACAGCCCCGAGGGGCCGAGGGCCGACCGGTCGCAGCCGATGACGAAGGCGAGGCCGGGCACGTCCAGGTAGACCTTCACCGCCTCGCAGACCGCGAGCACCGTCTCCTCGGAGCAGCGGTCGAGGTCGTCGAGGAAGACGACCAGGAGCCGGCGGGGCTCGTACTCGGCGGACTCGGCCCACTCGGTGGCCAGGTCCCGCAGCGCGTCCCGCATGGCGTTGCGGGAGGAGGCGTCGACGGACAGGGCGCTCCACAACCGGTCGACGAGCCCGGCCGCCCCGAACGGCGCGCCGATCACGGTCAGCGTCGCCCCCACGGCCCTGATCAGCGTCCCGTGCTCGGACACCCGGTGCAGCGCACGCCGCAGGAAGCGCCGGTCGAACCGCATGAGGACGGACTTGATGAGCCCCTCCAGCGCGTCGGCCCCGGTGGAGGTCCAGGCGTTGTACCAGACGGTCTCGACGTCCTGCCGTTTCCGCAGCTCCGCCTCGACCAGCCGCATCAGCGTGCTTTTGCCCATGCCCCACCCGGCGTCCACGGCGAGTGTGAACGGGGTCGCGGTGCGCGAGTCGTGCAGCAGCCGGGCCAGCTCGCGGGCGGCCCGTCCGGCGCCCAGCAGATCGGCCTCCGCGTCGGCGACGGGTTCGTCGTTGAGCAGCGAGAAATCCACGGTGTCCCTCCCCCTTCGGCGCGCCAAACTACCCGTTCGGGGGATCGTGGGAGCCCCTTTCCGCGGCGCTGTCCGCGTCCGGGGCCAGGGTGGGGGCGGGCGGCCCCGACGAGGCCCGCGGGGGGCCGCCGTGAGCGATATCCGCACAAACCGCCGGGTCTCGCGTGGCGGACGACACGGCCCACGGGGCGCGACCGGGTCGTAAGCTCACGGACATGCAGGTGATCCAGTCGACCAAGCTCGCCAACGTCGGTTACGAGATCCGGGGCCCGGTGCTCGAGGAGGCGATGCGGCTGGAAGCGGCCGGTCACCGCATCCTGAAGCTGAACACCGGCAACCCGGCCGCCTTCGGATTCGAGTGTCCGCCCGAGATCCTGGAGGACATCCTCCGCAACGTCTCGACGGCCCACGGCTACGGCGATGCGAAGGGACTGCTGGCGGCGCGACGGGCGGTCGTCATGCACAACCAGACCCTCGGCATCGAGACGGACGTCGAGCACGTCTTCATCGGCAACGGCGTCTCCGAGCTGATCGTGATGGCGATGCAGGGACTGCTGGACGACGGGGACGAGGTCCTCGTACCGGCGCCCGACTACCCCCTGTGGACGGCCGCCGTCTCACTCTCCGGCGGTACGGCGGTGCACTACCGCTGCGACGAGCAGTCCGACTGGATGCCGGACCTCGCGGACGTGGAGCGGAAGATCACCGACCGCACCAAGGCGCTCGTCATCATCAACCCGAACAACCCGACGGGTGCGGTGTACGACGAGGCGATGCTGCGCGGGCTGACCGACATCGCGCGCCGGCACAACCTGCTGGTCTGCTCCGACGAGATCTACGACAAGATCCTCTACGACGAGGCCACGCACACCCCGACCGCCGCGATCGCCCCGGACCTGCTCACCCTCACCTTCAACGGCATGTCGAAGGCGTACCGGGTGGCCGGCTACCGGGTCGGCTGGATGTCGGTCTCCGGGCCGCGCGCGCACGCCGAGTCCTACATCGAGGGCCTGACGATCCTGGCGAACATGCGCCTGTGCGCCAACATGCCGGGTCAGCACGGCGTGGTCGCTGCGCTCAGCGGGCGGCAGACCATCAACGACCTGGTGCTGCCGGGCGGGCGGCTGCGGGAGCAGCGGGACGCCGCCCACGAGGCGCTGACCAGCATTCCGGGCGTGACCTGTGTGAAGCCGAAGGGCGCGCTGTATCTCTTCCCGCGGCTCGACCCCAAGGTCTTCAAGATCAAGGACGACCGGCAGATGGTCCTGGACCTGCTGCGCCAGGAGAAGATCATGGTCGTCCACGGCACCGGCTTCAACTGGCCCGAGCCCGACCACTTCCGGGTGGTGACCCTGCCCACGGCCAGCGACCTGCGCGAGGCGGTGGACCGGATCGGGAACTTCCTCGACGGCTACGGGCAACCCTGAGGCACGGTGCCCGGGCCTACCCCTGACGCCTCTCAATTTTAGATTGGATCTAATGTAGGATGGCTTCCTGGAGCATTCAGGAGGCCATCCCATGTACGAACCGATCCGTGCCAAGTCGGTCCACAGCACGATGGCCGACACCGCCTCGGACTTCCCCCACCGGTCCCGGGAGGAGGAGCTGGACATCCAGCTCGCGGGCCATCTCGCGGCGCTGCTCGCCGTCACGGACGAGCTGCGCGCGCTGGCGCCCGCCACCGACCTGGACACCGCGGCCGACCGGCTCGCCGGGCAGGTGGCCCGGCTGCGGGGAGGACAGGCGCCGGTCCGCATGCCGGTGACCGCCGCCCGGCCCGAGCCCCATCTGGCGGCCCTGCACCGGCGGGCGCACACCCTGGCGGGCCGCGCGCTGGTGGTGGCGGCCTCCCGCGCCGACACGGCGGTCGCGATCCTGACCGCCGAGCGCATGGACGCGCACGCCGCGGCCCTGGAGCCGCGCGGACTCGCGTCCCACTGAGCCCGTTCCCCGGGCTCCCCCGTACGGCCCCGGTCCGCGCGCACCCGCAGCGACGCGCGGACCGGGCGCCACTCACCCGGAATCCGGTGCGCCGGCCGAACGTCCGGCGCGTCAGCCCAGGACCACCGTCAGGATGACGAACAGCACGATGATCGCGAGGACGATGGCCCACACGGGCCAGTTCCCGCGCCGGTGCGGTTCCTCCGGGCCCCCGCCACGGGGGCGGTCCTCCTCCAGGTGCGAGTCGTCGGGCCGGTCACGTCGGTAGAAGTCGCCACCGTCTGCCATGGCGCATCCCTCCATCCCTCCTTCACCGGGCACTCGCACACCGGGTACCGCGGGCGGAGCGGCGCATTCCCGTCACCTGCCGGAGCGCCCGCCCGCCGGAGGACCACCCGGACCGAGGGACGGGGACACACCGAAGGGCCGGGTCCGTCGCACGCCGTTGTGCGGGGACCCGGCCCGATCGGGGCTCCCCCACGCTCCGGGGTACTGCGAGCTACTGGAGCGGAGGGAAGCCCCCTCGCGGCCGGCCTTCGTGACGACTTCGCGGGTCAGGGCTAGTCGGACCGGCCGCGGAGCCGGGTGGGGACGGGGTGACGGTCAGCCCAGGCGCTGCACCAGGGCCCGGTACTGGTCCCACAGCTCGGTGGGCGTGTGGTCGCCGAAGGTGTTCAGGTGCTCGGGGACGAGCGCCGCCTCCTCGCGCCACACCTCCTTGTCGACGCTGAGCAGGAAGTCCAGGTCGGCGTCGGAGAGGTCGAGGCCGTCGGTGTCCAGGGCCTCCTTGGTCGGCAGCACGCCGATCGGGGTCTCGACGCCGTCGGCCTTGCCCTCCAGGCGCTCCACGATCCACTTCAGGACGCGGCCGTTCTCACCGAAGCCGGGCCAGACGAACCTGCCCTCGTCGTCCTTGCGGAACCAGTTGACGTAGTAGATCTTCGGCAGCTTGGACTGGTCCTTGTCCTTGGCCACGTCGATCCAGTGACCCATGTAGTCGCCCATGTTGTAGCCGCAGAACGGCAGCATGGCGAACGGGTCGCGGCGCAGCTCGCCGACCTTGCCCTCGGCGGCGGCGGTCTTCTCGGAGGCCACGTTGGCGCCGAGGAAGACGCCGTGGTTCCAGTCGAAGGACTCCGTGACCAGCGGTACGGCGGTGGCGCGGCGCCCGCCGAAGAGGATCGCCGAGATCGGCACGCCCTTGGGGTCCTCCCACTCCGGCGCGATGATCGGGCACTGCGCGGCGGGCGTGGTGAAGCGGGCGTTGGGGTGCGCGGCGGGCGTACCGGACTCGGGCGTCCAGTCGTTGCCCTTCCAGTCGGTCAGGTGGGCGGGCGTCTCCTCGGTCATGCCCTCCCACCACACGTCGCCGTCGTCGGTGAGGGCGACGTTGGTGAAGACGGAGTTGCCCCACAGGGTCTTCATCGCGTTGGCGTTGGTGTGCTCACCGGTGCCGGGCGCGACGCCGAAGAAGCCGGCCTCGGGGTTGATGGCGTACAGGCGGCCGTCCTCGCCGAAGCGCATCCAGGCGATGTCGTCGCCGATGGTCTCCACGGTCCAGCCGGAGATCGTGGGCTCGAGCATGGCGAGGTTGGTCTTGCCGCAGGCCGAGGGGAAGGCGGCGGCGACGTACTTGGGCTCGACCCGGCTGGAGGCAAAGGGCGGCGGGGTCAGCTTCAGCACCAGCATGTGCTCGGCGAGCCAGCCCTCGTCGCGGGCCATGACGGAGGCGATGCGCAGGGCGTAGCACTTCTTGCCGAGCAGGGCGTTGCCGCCGTAGCCGGAGCCGTAGGACCAGATCTCGCGGTCCTCGGGGAAGTGCGAGATGTACTTGGTGCTGTTGCACGGCCACGGGACGTCCGCCTCGCCCTCGGCCAGCGGGGCGCCGAGGGTGTGCACGGCCTTGACGAAGAAGCCGTCGTCGCCGAGCTCGTCCAGGACCGGC
This sequence comes from Streptomyces lancefieldiae, assembly GCF_031845825.1. NCBI lineage: Bacteria > Bacillati > Actinomycetota > Actinomycetes > Kitasatosporales > Streptomycetaceae > Streptomyces > Streptomyces lancefieldiae. The sequence continues at coordinate 80,231 of NZ_JAVRFH010000023.1, forward strand.
TGTCCCATGCGGGTCATGGTGCGCATGGAGACGGCGACGTACGCGGAGTCGGTGATCTCGACGCCCAGCGCGGACAGCGGGGAGCCGAGGGGGCCCATGCAGAAGGGCACGACGTACATGGTCCGGCCGCGCATGGAGCCGCGGAACAGTCCGCCCTCGCCGCCCGTGCCCCGGAAGATCTCCCGCATCTCGGCGGGGTCCTTCCAGTGGTTGGTCGGGCCGGCGTCCTCCTCCTTGGCGGAGCAGATGAAGGTCCGGTCCTCGACGCGCGCGACGTCGGAGGGGTCGGAGGCCGCGTAGTAGGAGTTGGGGCGCTTGATCGGGTCGAGTTTGCGGAAGGTGCCCTTCGCCACGAGCTCCTCGCACAGTCGCTCGTACTCGGCCTCGGATCCGTCGCACCAGACCACGTCGTCCGGCTGGGTCAGTTCGGCGATCTCGTTCACCCACGAGACCAGTTCCCGATGGTTGGTGGGGACGGGGGGAGCCGCGATGTCGCGCGCCACGATTGCTCCTAAGTGAGGGTTTTTTGTTGGGAGGCCCCGTGGGGGCTGCGACCCGGATGCGTGACGACGACCCCTTGGGCGCTCATCCGGTGCCGACCGCACTCATTTGATCATCCGACGTGCGCGCCCATCTGTCCAGAGGGCGTCACACCTGAGCGGAGTGAGGATCGCCACGTACCGGGATCACGGGTGCGCCGCCGGGTACCCCGTGAGACGATGACCACTCAGCGAAGGCCAACGCCCGTACTGATGCGTAACTTACGGTCCCGTAGGTACCATGCGCCCATGACTGCGTCCGCCTCCGACGCGCCCACGGACACGCCGGCCGCCGGCCGCGGTCCCGTGGCGCACTCTCTGCCGCATCCGGTCAAGCCCAAGCTGCGCGGCTGGCTGCATCTCGGTATGTTCCCGGCCGTGCTCGTCGCGGGCCTGGTGCTCACCGCCCTCGCCGAGTCGCCCGAGGGGCGCATCGCCTGCGGGGTCTACGTCCTGACGGCCTGCCTGCTGTTCGGCGTCAGCGCGCTCTACCACCGGGGCAACTGGAGCCCGCGCATGGACGGCGTCCTGCGCCGCCTCGACCACGCCAACATCTTCCTGATCATCGCGGGCACCTACACCCCGCTCACGATGCTTCTCCTGCCGGACTCCCAGGGCCAGTGGCTCCTGTGGGGCATCTGGGCCGCCGCCGCGGCGGGCATCGTCTTCCGCGTCTTCTGGGTCGGCGCGCCGCGCTGGCTCTACACCCCCTGCTACCTCGCCATGGGCTGGGCGGCCGTCTTCTACCTCCCCGAGTTCATGCGGGCCGGCGGCATCGCCGTCCTGGTCCTGGTGATCGTGGGCGGCGTGCTCTACAGCGCGGGCGGCGTGATCTACGGCATCAAGCGGCCCAATCCCTCACCGCGCTGGTTCGGCTTCCACGAGGTCTTCCACTCCTTCACCCTGGCGGCCTTCATCGCGCACTACGTCGGGATCTCACTGGTCGCCTACTAGGCCTGGTCGCCTACCAGGACCTGTCGCTCACGCGTGCGACCGATGCCCGACAATGAACCGTATGACGGCCGCACGTTCCCCGCACTCCCCCGCCGACCGCCCCCGACCGGGCCTGTGGGAGCGGAAGAAGGCCAGGACCCGTGAGGCGATCCGCACCGCGACCTACGGGCTGATACGGGAACAGGGGTACGACGCCACGACGATCGAGCAGATCGCCGACCGCGCCGAGGTGTCCTACTCGACCGTCTGCCGCTACTTCCCGGTCAAGGAGGACATCGTCCTCACGGACGCGTACGACCCGGTCATGGCGGCGGAGCTCGCCGCCAGGCCCGCCGACGAGCCGTGGCCGACCTCGCTGCGGCACGTGCTGCGCAAGGTCGTGGGCGTCGGCATCGACGAGGACCTCGAACTGACCAGGCTGCGGACCCGGCTGATGGCCGAGGTGCCCGCGGTGCGCTCGCGGATGCTGGACGGCATGTCGGGCACCGGCCGGCTGGTCGCCCGCGCCATGGCCGACCGCACCGGCCTCGACCCCGAGGGCCTGGAGGTGCGGGTCGTCTCGATGTCCCTGATCGGCGGCCTGATGGAGGCATCGCGGTACTGGGCCGAGCACGGCCACGAGGGCAGCCTGGCCGACCTGGTCGACCGCGCCCTGGACGCCATGGAGCACGGCCTGCCCGCCACCGGAAAAGGCTGAGGCCGCGCCCCTGCCCCATGGCATTCTGGCCGGGTGAACGGTCCCGAGATCCACGTCGAATTCGCCCCCGAACTGCACCTGTTCGTCCCGCAGGCCCGCCGTACCGGCGCCGCCCGCGCCGCCACCGACGGTGTCTCCACACTCGGTCACGTCGTCGAGTCCCTCGGCGTCCCGCTCACCGAGGTCGGCACGCTCCTCGTGGACGGCCGCGAGGTACCGCCCGGGCACGTCCCCGCCGGCGGCGAGTCGGTGAGCGTACGCGCGGTCGAGCACCCCCAGAAGGTCCCGGGCGCCCCGCTGCGCTTCCTGCTCGACGTGCACCTCGGCACCCTCGCCCGCCGACTGCGGCTGCTCGGTGTGGACACGGCGTACGAGTCGACGGACCTCGGCGACCCGGCGCTCGCCGCGCTGTCGGCGGCCGAGAAGCGGGTCATGCTCAGCCGCGACCGCGGCCTGCTGCGCCGCCGCGAACTGTGGGCCGGCGCCTACGTCTACAGCACCCGCCCGGACCAGCAACTGCACGACGTCCTGGACCGGTTCCGGCCCGAGCTGCACCCGTGGACCCGGTGCACCGCCTGCAACGGACTGCTGCGGGCTGCCACCAAGGAGGAGGTGGCGGACCAGCTCAAGGGCGGGACCGAGCGGTCGTACGACGTGTTCGCGCGGTGCCGGGCGTGCGGGCGCGCGTACTGGAAGGGCGCGCACCACGAGCAGTTGGAGGCCATCGTGGCGCGGGCGGTGAGCCGGGGCACTCAGGAGGGTTGAGTACGCGGACCGGTCCCCCGGGCCGGTCCCACGGTCCTGCCCCCCGGTCCGGCCCACCGCCCGCGCGCTCACGCCGGGCGCGCCGGTCCTCAGCGGCGCCTGACGTCCCCCTTGCCGCAGGCGACGCCGTCCCCGTCCGGGTCCAGGCGCAGCGGGTCGTCCTGGCCGTTGACCGCCAGGCGGCCGTAGTCGTTGCGCTTCAGCCAGTCGCAGCGGGCGGCCGTCGTCTGCTTCACCTCGGCCGGGAAGGCGGTCGGCACGCAGACGTTGGCGGAGCCGTAGTGCCGGTCGCAGCCGGAGACGGTGGGGCCGACCGGCTGCGAGGCGCGCTCAGGGCCGGGCTCGGTCACCTCGCCCGAGGGCGCGTCGGCGAAGGAGTGCACGTGCGCCGAGGCGTCGTCGGCGGCGAGGGCCTGCGGACCCTGGAGGTGCACCCACTTGGCGACCGAGGGCACGCCGTTCGCGTCGACGGCGAAGAGCATGTACCAGCCGGGCGGGGCCAGGTTGGGGTTGCTCGTCACGTTCAGGTCGACGTTGTTCCCGTCCACCGACAGCGGCAGGTCCACGAACCGCTGGTTCGGGTCGGAGGAGTGGGTGACGGCGGCCGGGCGGATCAGCTCGGCCTTGGCGATGGGCCGGTCGACGGTGATCCGCTGGGTGTCGCCGTAGTTCCACTCCGTGTCGATGACCGAGGTGATCGCCGGACGCTCGCCCTTGAGCAGGTAGGGCGGGGTGTAGATCGACACGTCGTGGTTCCAGGAGCCGTTGCCCGGGTTGTCGCCGGTCGTCATCACGCGCCCGTCGGGCAGCAGGAACGCCGAGGAGTGGTAGCCGCGGGCCTCCGGGTCCACCGCGACCGGGTCGAAGGTCTCCGTCTCCGGGTCGAAGATCGACGTCTCGAACACCGGGTTGGCCCGGTTGTGCAGGGCACCGCCGGTCTCCAGCACCTTGCCGTCGGGCAACAGCACGGTGGAGACGTACATCTTGCCCTGGCCGCCGGTCTGCGGGACCGGGCCGTTGCCGAGGTCGACCGTGCCCTGCGGGAGCGGCGGCCCGGCGACGTAGGCCGGGTTGGGCCGCTTGAGGTCGATGATGTCGGTCAGGCGGTTGGCGTCCGGGTTGGAGTCGATGTTGCCGCCGCCGACCGTCAGCACCTTCTGGTCCTGCGCCGGGGGAAGCAGCACGCTGGCGGACTGGTCGCGCACGTCCTTGTCCTGGAGACCCGGCACCTGGGTGACGGTGTTGGCGTCGTAGTCGTAGATCGCCGAGCCGGTGCCCGGGATGTTGTTGCCGAAGACGTGGCTGCCCGAGTAGAAGAGCCGGCCGTCCTGCATCAGGATCATCGACGGGTACAGGCCCCAGTACGACCAGGTCTGGTTGACCTGCCAGGTCGGCAGCCACTTCTGCTGCGCGTCCGACCACCGCTCGGCCGTCACCGACCCGGTGGAGTCCTCGCGCAGCCCGCCGAAGGAGACGACGTCGCCGTTGCCGAGGATCGTCGCCGACGGGTACCAGTGGCCGTCGTTCATGTCGTTGGTCCTGGTGTAGGTCTCGGTCTCCGGGTCGAAGACGTACGAGTCCTTGTAGCCCTGGTAGCCGATGGTGCCGTCCGCGGACGGGTAGCCCTTGTTGCCGCTCATGACGAGGACGCGGCCGTCCTTGAGCTGCACGTGCCCGGCACAGAACATGTCCTTGGGCGTCGGGATCGTCCGGTACCGACCGGTCGCCGGGTCGTACACCGCCGACGTGAAGGTGCCCGCCTCGAACATCTCCGGGTCGTTGCCGGAACCCGCGATCAGCAGCACCTTGCCGTTGTGGAGCACGACGGAGTGCATGGAACGCACCGGGTTCCGCGTGGGCAGCACGTCCCAGCGGCCGTTGGCGCACTCCTCGGCGGTGCCCGTGCACTCCGGCTGCGGGACCGGGTCGGCGACCTGCTCCATCGTGTAGTCGTCGGTGGTCGCGGAGCCGGTGCCGTAGACGGAGACGCCCCAGCTGATGCGGTCGGTGCCGGCCGGGACCTCGGGCGTGCGGACGCTCGCCCCGGTCCAGTCGGCGGCCATGTCGAGGGTCTTGAGGTCGGCCCAGTACTGCCAGCCCGTGGTGGCGTCGTGCCGGAAGAGGGTGAGGGCGGCGTCGGGGGTCGTGGTCCTGTACCAGAGGGACAGGTCGTACTGCTTGCCCGCCGTCACCACCGGCGCGCACTCGGCGGACTCGGTGATCAGGGCCTTGCGGTCGCCGTCGACCCGGCGGGTCAGCTCGACCTTCATGGCCCTGGACCCGGTGTGCGCGTCGGCGGTGGTGGTGAAGGCGAAGTCGTTGTCGCCCCAGCCGGACTTCTCCCAGCAGTACGGCATGTCGCCGCCGCCGGCGGTCTCGAAGCCGGGGTTCTTGATCAGGTTGGCGGCCGAGGCGGGCTGGGGGGCGGTCAGGAGGAGCCCGCCGGTGAGCGCGGACACCGCCAGGAGGGCGGAGGTCCTCCTTCGGGGGCTCGTTCGGGGGCCTCTTCGGGTACTCCGTCGGGGTCTTCTCATGCGTCACTCCTTGCTGTGCGGGCCGTACGGCGTCGGCGCGGGAGGTACACGAGCGCCTCCGTCCCGGCGAAGCGCAGGACGAAGGTGATGACGAGGGCCAGGACGGTGGCGGGCAGCACGGCCAGCCCGAACTGCCCGACGAGCAGGGCGATGAGCGGGATGCGCAGCACCAGGTCGGCGTTGGAGATCAGCGCGAACCGCAGGGTACGGTCGGCCCAGTGCCGGTGCCGGCGCCGGTCGTGGAAGAGCAGCCGCTCCAGCAGCAGGAAGTTCCAGGCCACGCCGAACTGGTTGGCGAGGATCTCGGCCGGCAGGTAGTGCAGTCCGGCCTCGGTCAGCGCCCACAGGGCGGCCAGGTTGGGCACGAAGCCGCTCAGCCCGATCAGCCCGAACACGATCATGCGGGCCGGCGCCGAGGCGGTGCGCAGCCCGAACAGGTGGCGCAGGAAGCGCAGTCCCTCCCGCACGGTGGACCTGGACTCGCCGGCGAACCGCTCCTCGAAGACGAACGGCACCTCGGTGACCGCCCGGGGGCGGCGGCGGACGGCGAGCCCGAGCAGGGTCTTGCAACCGGGCGGCTCGAGCACGTCCGCGGTGACCTCGCTGCGGCGGATGGCGAAGAAGCCGCTCATCGGGTCGCTGATGCCCCGCAGCCGGCGCGGGAAGAGGGCCTTGGTCAGCCAGGTCGCCGCGCGTGAGAGGGCCACCCGGTGGCTCACGGCGCGGCCGGCGCGGCTGCCGCCCCTGAGGTAGCGGGAGGCGACGACGAGGCCGGCGCCCGCCCGCTCGCCGGTGGCGACCAGGTCGGGCACCAGGGAGGGCGGATGCCGGCAGTCGCCGTCCATGACGACGATCCAGTCCGACCCGGCCGCCTTCACGCCCTCGGCGACCGCGCCGCCGAGCCCCCCGGCCGACTCGTCCCGGTGCAGGACGGTCACCGGGAAGGGGCAGTCGAGCGCCGCCGCGCGGATCACGTCCGGGGTGTCGTCGGTGGAGTCGTCCACGAAGACGACCTCGCAGGGCAGCCGGGCGGGCACGGACTCGGTGATCAGCCGCAGCAACCGCCGTACGTCGCCGGACTCGTCGAAGGTCGGTACGACGAGGGTGACGGCGCCCGGCTCGGGCACCTCCGAGGCGGGTACGGCCGGACGGTCCAGCTCGCCGGGGACGGTGGACTCGTGGCTCATCGGGCGGCTCCGGAGGGCTGGATCCGGCGGATCTCGATGCGGTCCGCACCGGTGCCGAAGACGGCGACCGGGGTCGAGTGGTTCATGGCGGCCTCGACGTTGGGCAGATCGACCGCGTCGCGCCGCACCGTCGGGGAGGCGACCACGTAGTCGATGTCGCGCCAGCCGCCCGGCATCGTCCTGGTCACCGCCGGGTCCAGGTCGGCCTTGTAGAACCAGATGACTCCGAGTCCGGGCCGGTACCCGGCGTGCACCAGGTCCAGCCAGAGCGCGTCGTCGACGAGTACCCGGGTGTCGGCGGGGTCCGCCACCTCGGTGGCCAGCCAGTCGGCGGCGGCCTCGTAGGGCGCGTTGGCATCGGCGGTGACGGCGGTGCGGTCGCCCTCGTACCAGCGGGGTACGACGTGGGCGGCGGCGGCGAGCACCAGGACGCCGGCGAGGGCGTACCGGCCGGCGGTCAGGGCCCGTCCCTCGCCCTGCGCCCGCCCTCTGCGCAGCACGGCGTGGACGACGCTCGCCGCGCCTCCGGCCAGGACCAGGGCGAGGAAGGGCAGGGCCTGGATGACGTACATCGCGGGCAGGTAGCCGTTCGGGCGCAGGGCGAGGGCGGCGAGGATCGCCACCGCCAGGGCGGGTCCGGCCAGGGCCCGTGCGGTGACCGACCAGCGCCAGGTGGCCAGCAGGAGCAGCGCCCCGGCGAGGCCGCCGAGCGGCAGGACGCGGTCGTAGTACAGCCAGGACTGCAGGACGCCCCAGGAGCCGGAACCCTCGTCGAGGACGAAGCCCGAGCCGGGGCGGGTCAGCTGGTACTCGATGCCCTCCCACAGGGAGACGTGCCCGCCGCCCGGCAGCAGCTCGCCCTTGAGCAGCGCGAACAGCGGATAGGACAACCCGATGAGCACACAGGCCGTGACGGCGCCGGTCACCGCGAACTTGCGGGTGTCCCTGTGGCTGTGCCGCCACAGGGTGACCAGCAGGGCGGGCAGGACGACGAGCATCGTCTCCTTGGTGAGCACCGCCGTGGCGGCGGCGATGCCCGCGCCGAAGTGGTGCCACAGGTGCCGGCTCGGCGAGGCGGCGAGCGCGAACGCCAGCAGGGTCCACATCACCGCGAGGTTGTCGAGGAAGATCTCCCGCTGGAGCACGACCGACAGCGGGGAGAGCCCGAAGAGGGCCATGGCGAGCCCGGCCGCCCAGCGGGGCAGGGAGAGCCGGCGGGCGATGACGAAGACCAGGACCGCGGAGACGGCGCTGACGAGCAGCATCGCGCCGCGCATGGCGCCGACGGTCATCGACTCGGGGCTGAGCAGCGCGGGTATCCAGGTCAGCAGGGCTATCTGGATCCAGCCGAGCGGCGGGTGGTCGTACCAGTAGGTGTAGTGGGCGAGGCCCTCGCCCTGCTGGACGGTCCAGGCCTGGGCGAGGTAGGTACCCTCGTCGTCGCTGAGGGCCGGGTAGTCGGAGATGTTCCAGCCCTGCACGAGCATGATCGCCACGAGGAGGGTGCCGCACAGCAGCAGGTCGGTGCGCAAGGAGCGCGGGCGGCCCGGCGGTGCGGCCGCGCGAGGTGCCGTACCGGTGTCCTGCGCAGGCCGGTGCCGCGCGGGGACCTCGGTACCGGTCGCCGCGGGACGGGTGGAGGTCACGCGGGAACGTCCTCTCGGTCCACGGGCACGAGGTGCGCGCCGACATGGCTGGTCAACTCCCACTCGTCGCGACCGCGTTGCTCACGCCATACGGCGCGGACGGCGGCCCCGGCGAGGAGGACCTGGTAGAAGGGGCCGCCGACGATCAGCTTCACGTAGTGCGTGAAGCGGACCCTGAGGCCGTACTGCTTGCCGAAGTCGTGCAGGCCGACGACCTCGAAGACGAAGGTGACCAGGGCGGTGACGGCCGGCAGGAAGGTGACGAAGGCGATGCCGACGGGCACGTCCAGGAAGAGCGCCACGGCCACGTTGAGCGGGATGATCACGCCGGTGAAGGCCTGGAGGAAGGGCGTCATCAGGGTGTAGCGGGCCAGCAGCCGCTGGGTGAAGGTGGGCAGTTGCCTCCAGTCCTTCTTCCGGTACACCTGGAGGAAGCCCTGGTTCCAGCGGGTGCGCTGCTTGAGCAGGGACACGAGCGTGCCCGGGGTCTCCTCCCGGGTGACCATGTCGGAGTCGTAGGCGACGACGACCTTCTTGCCGGTGCTGGAGAGCCGGACGCCGAGGTCGCAGTCCTCGGCCAGGCAGTCGGGGTCCCAGCCGTCGGCCGCCCGGAGCACGTCGGTGCGCACGAAGACGGTGTTGCCGCCGAGCGGGATGAACCCTTTCTGCGCGTGCAGGTGCAGCCGGGAGCGGAACCAGAAGAAGTACTCCAGGCAGTTGCGCAGGCTGTACCAGCTGGAGTGGAAGTTGATCAGCTGGACCCCGCCCTGGACGACGTCGGCGCCGGTGGTGCGGAACGCGTGGTCGACGTGGGCGAGCAGCGCGGGGTGGACCTGGTCCTCGGCGTCGAAGACCCCGACGACGTCGCCGCGGCAGTGCGGCAGCGCCGTGTTCATGGCCTTCGGCTTGTTCTTCTTCTCGTGGGTGTCGACGACGACCCGCACCCGCGGATCGCGGTCGGCGGCCCGTTCGGCGACGGCGGTGGTCTCCGGATCGTCGTGTCCGACGATCACGATGATCTCGAAGTCGGTGTGCGTCGAGGTCAGCAGCCGCTGGATGGTGTGGTCGAGCACGGCCTGCTCGTGCCGCGCGGGCACGAGCAGCGAGAACGACACGTGCTCGTCCCCGTCCGGCCGGCTGAACCGGGTGGAGGCGAGCACCTCCGGCGTACGCCAGGCATGCATCTGCCACCACAGCGTGAACGCCGCCATCCAGAAGAGCGCCAGGGAAACCGCGGCGATGACGACGGACGTGAGCAAAAGATCCCCCCAGATCTTGAAATCCCCCGGCCGCGGCGGCGGCGCACCCGTGACCCGGGCACCCGCTCCACCGCGGTTCGGGGAAGAGGTTAGGGGGTTTCTGTGAAACTCATCCACCCTTTCGGTGAAGAAGGTATTTCCTCACCTTGCGGACGGGGTCTGGACAGTTCGCCCGCCGGTCGCGTTCCGCATGCTTCCGTTCATGTCGTTTCAGCTGTTCAGAGCGGTACGCAGGCGCTCCGGATCGGTCGTCGGCGCGTCGCAGGTGAAGTTGCGGCAGACGTACGCGGCCGGTGCCCCGCCCACCAGCGGGCGGTCGGCGAGCAGCGGGAACTCGTCGCTCCCCTCGACTCCGAAGGCGACGACCGCACCGGGCGCCGTCCCCAGGAGTGCCGTACGGTGCAGTCCCCGTGCCGCGCTGTCACCCGGCTCGGGTCCCACGACGGCGACTTCCCGGGGGCCGTCGAGCAGCGCCTCGGCGGCGGCGAGCCCCCAGCCGATGAAGCGCGGAACCCTCGGACCGAGCGCCTTCACCACGCCCAGGGCGTGCTCGGCGGCGGTGCGGTGCGGTCCGGAGCCGGTGTGGGCGGCGTAGGACAGCAGGGCGTTCGCGGCGGCGGTCCAGCCGGACGGGGCGGCGTTGTCGGTGGGGTCCTGCGGGCGGCGGATCAGTTGCTCGGCGTCGGCCGCGGTGTCGTAGAGGGAGCCGGAGTCGTCCGTGAAGCGGGTGAGGACGTGGTCGAGCAGCAGCCCGGCGAAGTCCAGCCAGACGCCCTCCCCGGTGACCGACGCGAGGGCGAGGAAGCCCTCCGCCACGTCGGCGTAGTCCTCCAGCACCCCGGCGTTGGCGCCGGCCCGGCCGTCCTTGCTGGTGCGGGAGAGCCGGGCCTGCTCGTCGAGGTGCAGCCGCACCAGCAGGTCGGCGGCGCCGACGGCGGACTCCACCAGGTCGGGACGCTCGAAGTAGGCGCCGGTCTCGGCGAGTGCGGCGATCGCGAGGCCGTTCCAGGCGGCGACCACCTTGTCGTCCCGGCCGGGGGCGGGACGCCCGGCCCGCGCGGCCAGCAGCCGCTCCCTGACCGAGGCGATCCGCCCGGCGTCGAAGACGCCCTCCTGCTGCGGCAGTTGCAGCACCGAGGAGCCGTGCTCGAAGGTGCCCTCCAGGGTCACACCGAAGTACCGCGCGGCGAGTCCCGCGTCCTCGGCGCCGAGTACCTCGGTGAGCTGCGCGGGCGTCCAGACGTAGTACGCGCCCTCGACGTGCCGCCCCGTCCCGTCGTCACTGTCGGCGTCCAGCGCGGAGGCGAAGCCGCCCTCGGCGGTGCGCAGTTCACGCACCATGAAGTCGGCGGTCTCCAGCGCGACGCGGCGGGCGAGGTCGGAGCCGGTGGCCCGCCACAGGTGGGCGTAGACCCGGCACAGCAGGGCGTTGTCGTACAGCATCTTCTCGAAGTGGGGCACGACCCACTCCCGGTCGACGGAGTACCGCGCGAAGCCGCCGCCGAGCTGGTCGTAGATCCCGCCGCGCGCCATCCGCTCGCAGGTGTCGCGGGCCATCTCCAGCGCGCCGTCGGCACCGGTGCGCGCGTGGTGGCGCAGCAGGAACTCGATCACCATGGACGGCGGGAACTTCGGTGCCCCGCCGAACCCGCCCCGCTGCGGGTCGTACTCCCGGGTGAGCCCGAGCAGCGCCCGCCCCAGCTCGCCCTCCCCGGGCACCCGCGCGTCGCCGTAGGAGATCTCCCGCCCGGCGAGGTCCCGCACGATCTTCCCCGCGACCTCGGTGACCTCGTCCCGCCGGTCCGCCCACGCCTGCTGGACGCCCTGGAGCACCTGCCGGAACGAGGGCATGCCGTGCCGGGGCTCGGGCGGGTAGTACGTGCCGAAGTAGAAGGGCTGCGCGTCCGGCGTGAGGAACACGGTCATGGGCCAGCCGCCCTGCCCGGTCGCCGCCTGCACCGCCTCCATGTAGACGGCGTCGACGTCGGGGCGCTCCTCGCGGTCGACCTTGACGCTGACGAAGTGGGAGTTGAGGAACTCGGCGGTCGGGCCGTCCTCGAACGACTCGTGCGCCATGACGTGGCACCAGTGGCAGGCGCTGTACCCCACGCTCAGCAGGACGGGGACGTCCCGCCGACGGGCCTCCTCGAACGCGGCGGGCTCCCACGGCCACCAGTCCACAGGGTTGTCCGCGTGCTGAAGGAGGTACGGAGACGTGGCGTGCGCGAGTCGGTTGGACATGCCTCCATCCTCGCGCACCCACCGGGCACCGCGCCCGTGCGCCACGGGAAGGGGCACGGGGCCGGCGCCCCCGCCGTCGGCAGGTGAACGGCTCCCGAGCGCCGGCCCGGCACCGCCCCACCGCGCCCCCGGGCGCCGGCTTCAGCCCTCGCCCGCCGCCCGGGGCGGGCGGGCGAGGGTGCGTGGACGCCCTTCCGGCTCACCGCGTCTCACGTTCCAGGTGTGCGCGGAACGTGCGCGCGGGCCGCCCGGTGAGGCGCTGGACGGTGTCGGTGACCCGGTCCTCCGCCCCCTCGGCGATGGCCAGGTCCATGCCGGCCAGCATCGCGGCGAACTCCGCCGGCACCTGCGCCGTGAGACGGTCGCGCATCTGCTCGTAGGTCAGACGGAGGTGGTCCACGGGTCGGCCGGTGACCTCGGTGATGGTGGCGGCGATGTCGTCGTGGCTGAGGGCCTCGGGCCCGGTGAGGACGAGATCGGTGTCGGGCGCGTGCTCGTCGGTCAGCGCGTGGACGGCGACGGCCGCGATGTCCTCGGCGTCGACGAAGCCGACCCGGCCGGTCCCGGTGGCGGTCCGGATGACGCCGTCCTCACGGATGCTCACGGCGTGTGCGTGCGTGCCGGTGAAGTTCTGCATGAACCATGAGGGCCGCAGGACAGCCCACTGTTCGAACAGGTCGGGCAGGGCCCGGTGCACGGCTCCCACAGCCGGGCCGCCCGCGGGGATGGCCGAGGAGCTGAGGAGCACCGCGCGGTGCACGCCGGCGGTGCGCGCCTGCCGGAGGAACGGGAGCATGACCGCCGCCGGGTCGGCGTCGCCCAGGGGCGGCAGGAGGTAGACGCGGTCGGCTCCGTCGAGGGCGGCGGCGTGGGTGGCGGGGTCGTACCAGTCGAAGGGGACCGGTTCCGCGCCGGGGACCGGGGTGGCGCGACGGCTGGCCGCTTTGACGCGGTGGCCCGCGGCCGTCAGCTGGGCGGCGGTGCGGCTGCCGGTGGTGCCGGTGGCGCCGATGACCAAGGTGGTGCCGGTGACGGTCATCGGTCGCTCCCCGTGAAGTCGGCGCCGGGTTCGGCCACGGCGAGCGGGTTCCAGTAGTCGCGGTAGGAGGTGAAGAGCCCGTCCCGGACCGTCACGACGGCGATGTAGGTCATGTCCAGAGGACGGCCGGTCTCCACCAGGCGGCCGACGCCGCGCATCTCGACCACGACGGTCTCGGGGTCGGTGGTCTCGTGGATCCGCACCTCGGGGAAGTCGTGCAGATCGATGTGGTCCGGGTAAGGGCGCATGTACGCGGCGATGGCCTCCCTGCCCTCCAGGCGCTTCGGCCAGCCGTCGGGGGCGAACGGGAACTCCATGAGGCCGTCCTCGGCCCACAGGGCGACCCAGCCGGGAATGTTCTTGTCCAGCAGCAGCCGCAGGCTGTGGCGGTAGAGATCCGCCGGAGAAGTCGGTGCGGACATGGGTGTCCTCCCTCTCGTAGAACTCGTAGAATGCGGACCGTGGGTCCGCTTTGACGATACGGACCCACGGTCCGCTTTGCAAACGAGGAGCCGCATGCCCGAGCGCAAACCCCGCAAGGACGCCGTCCGCAACCGGCAGGCCGTCCTCGCGGCCGCCGACGCCCTCTTCGCCCACCGCGAGAGCCCGGAGGACGTCACCATGGCCGACATCGCGGCGGCGGCCGGTGTCGGCAAGGGCACGCTCTTCCGAGCCTTCGGCGACCGCACCGGCCTGATCCGCGCGCTGTACGAGGCGCGGCTGGAGCCGGTCCGGGAGGCCGTCGAGGCCGGCCCCCCGCCCCTGGGCCCCGCCACCCCGCCGCGGCAGCGCGTCCCCGCCCTGCTCGACGCCGTCCTGTGCTTCAAACTCGACAACCGCCGCCTCGCGCTGGCCCTGGAGGAGGGCGGGAACGGCTCCCCGTACCAGGCGGAGCACTACGAGCGGTGGCACGGCCTGCTGCAAGGCGTACTGGAGCAGATCCCCGGCCTGACCGGCAGCGCCTTCACCGCCCACGCCCTGCTCGCCGCCACCCGGGCCGATCTCGTCGAGCACCTGGCCGGGAGGGAGCGCGTGCCGCGCGACCGCATGCGGGCGCAGTTGGCGGACTTCACCGCCGGAGTCCTGGACGGCGGCGCCGGGAACGGCGGGAGCTGAGGCCGGCGGCGCGTCACCCGACGGCCGCCGCCCCGCCTCACGCAGCCCCCTCCCCAGGGTCTCCCCCTCGCAGGACACTTGACCGACGCCCAACCGGGGAAGGACCCCCGGAATGGGCCGGGAGAGCCCCAGCGGGGTCTGGGGACACCCGGGTGATACCGATGCCGCCGGAGGGGGCGCGACATGCGGGACAGTCATCGCGCGGAGGCCGAACGGCTGCTGACGCGGGCCGTGGAGGAGGAGGTACGGCGCTCCGGCGGACGTACCGACGGGAACGTACTGCTGTCCAGGGCGCGCGGCGCGCTGGACGCGATGGCGGGGACGGCCGCCGAGGAGTACGCCGCCTACACCCACGCCCTCGACGAGGCGGCGGCCGGTCAGCTCACCTTCCGGCAGCGCTACGCCCGGGAGGGCGCCGGCACGCCCCTGCTGGTGGCCGCCGTGGCGGCGGTCGCCGCGGTGGTGGCCGACATGGCGCTCGGCACCGGCACGGGCACGGCGGTGGGCGCGGGTGTGACCGTCGGGGTCGTCGGCGCCGCGGCGACCGTGGTGAAGGTGGTCGGGTCCCACGTGCCGGCCGCCCACCACCGCGCCGGGGCCGTCAGCCAGCCCGGCGGGCCCGAGCAGCTGCGGTTGCAGTGGCTGACGGCGCTGGAGGTGCGGGGCATCCGGCCGTTCCTGGACCAGCAGCGGATGCTCGCCGCGTCCACCGGGCCGGCCAGGACCGGGCCGAAGCTCCGGGGGGCCGACAAGAGCGCGGCGGCCCGGGGGCGCAGCGCGCTGGAGCAGTCGTTCGGGCAGCTGCCGGAGCCGGCGGGCGTGTTCACGGGCCGGCGGCAGGAGATGGCGCGGCTGCGGCAGTGGGTGCAGGCGGCCCGCGCGAGCACGGAGACCAAGCCGACGGTGGTGGTCCTGCACGGGGAGCCCGGCAGCGGCCGCACCGCCCTCGCCGTCCGGGCCGCCCACGAACTGCGGGACCACTTCCGCGGCGCGTGCGTGGTCGATCTGCGGGGAGACAGCCCCTCGTCGACGGGCGAGTCGCCGCTGAGCACCCGGGACGCCCTGCTGCATCTGCTGAACCGGCTCGGGGCGCCCCGCGAGCAGCTGCTGTTCCGTGAGCGCTCCTCGGCGGACCAGCAGGTCAAGCGGCTCGGCGAGCTCTACCACCAGCATCTGACGGGCGTGCCGGTCACGGTGGTCCTGGACGACGCCTCGGACGCCGAGCAGGTGTGCACACTGGTGCCGGAGCGGTCGGACAGCCTGGTGCTGGTCACCGCGCGGGAGGCCCTGCGACTGCCGCCCGGCCTGCCCGCGCGGGTGCACCACCTGCCGGTCGAGGCGCTGGACGCGGCGGGCGCGGAGGAGCTGCTGGCGGCCGCCGCGCAGGACGCGTCGGGGCCCTACGACGCCGAGTCCGCCGACCGGATCCGGCACCTGTGCGGCGGGCTGCCGCTGGCGCTGCGCATCGCGGGGTCGTCGCTGGGCCCGCGTTCGCCACGCGCCCTGGCGACCGACCTGGGCGCCTACGGGCCGGTGGAGCCGGTCGAGCGGGCCCTGTGGCTGCGCTACACCGACCAGCCGGAGCCGGCCCGGCGGCTGCTGCGCCGGCTGGCGCTGGCCGGGCGCACCTCGCTGGGTGCCCCCGCCGCCGCCGCGCTGCTGGCCACGGACGAGACGGAGGCGGTCCGGCAGCTCACGGCGCTGTCGCGGGCGGGCCTGATCGACCACGTCCGGGGCAGCCGCTACCGGCTGCACGACGTGGTGCGGGCCTTCGCCCGGGCCCGGCTCGCCGACGAGGAGGAGCCGGGTGAGCGGGCGGCGGCGCAGGAGCGGCTGATCGCCAACTACGCCGAGCTGGCCGACTCGGTGCTGCGCCTGGTCGACGGCAACATGTCGACCCGCTCGGACCGGTTCGGGCAGTACGGCTTCACCTCCCTGGACGAGGCGTTGCGCTGGCTGGACGACGAGTCGAGCTTCATCACGGCGGCGCTGCGGCACGCGGAGGGCGTCGACCAGGGCACGGTGCTGAACCTGCTGGGCGCGCTGTGCGACTACTGCCTGCTGCGCGGCGACCTTTACCGGCTGGGCGAGATCAGCGAGCTGGCGCAGTCCGTGGACCAGGGCCTGCTGGTGCGTTCGGTGCAGTGGCGTACCGGTATCGCGGCCCGGCAGCTCGGCGAGCTGGACAAGGCGCGGACCACGCTCACCTCCGTGGTCGACCTGTACCGGGAGGCCCACCACGACGCGGGGGCGGCCCGCGCCCTGTGCTCGCTGGGCATCACCCTGCACCACCAGGGCAACCTGACCGAGGCGGCGGCCAAGCTGCGGGAGGCGCTGGACCTCCAGGCCCCGCCCGAGCTGGCCACGGACCGGGCGTGGACGATGCACGCGCTGGCGGCGGTGCAGCGGGACCGGGCGCGGCTCGCGGAGGCCATGGACCTGCTCACCGAGTCACTGGTGCTGCACCGCGCGGGCGAGTCGCTGCACGGCCAGGCGTGGGCCCACTTCCAGCTCGGCCAGCTGCGGCTGCGCATGGGGGACGTACCGCGGGCCGAGGCGGACCTGCGGGAGGCCCTGGAGTTGTACGGCCGCACCCAGGACGCCCGCGGCGAGGCCTGGGCGCTGACCCAGCTGGCGCGGGCCCGGCTGGTGGACGGGGACGTGTCCGCGGCGGTGGAGGGGCTGCGGCGGGCGGCGGCCCGGCACCGGGAGAACGAGGACGCGCGCGGCAAGGCGTGGAGCATCTACTACCTGGGCCAGGCGCTGGAGGAGACGGGCGCCCTGGACCAGTCGGTGCGCGCACTGGAACGCTCCCGCACGATGTTCTCCCGGATGCGGGACGCGTACGGCCTGGCCTGCGCACGGCACCATTCGGCACGCGTGACCCGCGACCAGCGCGCCGCCCAGACCGGCTCGCTGCGCAACTCCGGTTTCGCCCGGCAGCTCCTGGTGGACGCGCGCGCCGACTTCCAGCGCATCGGCGTCGGGCACGGGGAGGCCTGGACCTGCCTGGAGCTGGCGGTCGTGGACGCGGGCAACGCCCGTACGCCGCAGGCGCTCGCCCTGTGCGACGAGGCGGCGGCGCTGTTCTCCGCGTACGGCGATCTACGGGGCGAGGACTGGGCCCGCTTCCTGCGCTGCACGCTGCTGCCGTACGCCGCCCCCGGTGGCGTGGAGGTCGGTACGGCGGTGGCGCAGGAGGAGCTGGCCCAGCTGGCCCGGGCGCGCCATCCGGCACGGGACGGGAAGCTCGACGACTACGTGGAGGCGTACCAGCTCCTCCTGGAGCGGGGCGTCCAACTGGAGGCGGGCTGGCAGGCCTGGCGCCTCGGCATGGTCCCGAACCGCCAGGCACGCGAGGTGATGGGCGTGGCGGTCACGGCCCGGCACTGAGCCCACCGTGCCACCCACCCCTGCCGGCCCGCATCCGCTGCGGCTCCGTGGGTGTCGTTCGCATCAGGCCGGCCGGCTCCGGGTGACGGCGCATCGCTAGGCCGGCTCCGGGTGACGGCGCATCGCAGGCAGGCCGAGCGGGGTCAGGTGCGTGCGGCCGCACGGCGTAGGAGGGCGCCGGGGCTGAGCCCCGGCGACCGAGCAACGCGGCAGACGGTCTTGCCGGACCTCACGACCCCGGCAAGACCCGAACGACACCGCCCAGCTAGCCCCGCTGCGGCTTCACCCGGCCGCCGGAGGCGGAGGCCTCCGCCTCCGCCTCCGGCGTCTCCTTGAAGTCGACCTTGCCCATGTGCCGGCTCATGGACCGCATCAGACCCCACACCGCCAGGGCCATCACCGCGAAGACGACGAAGCCGAGGACACCGGGGGTGACCTTGTCCTCGTCGAGTTCGGCGAGAGTGACGAGGTGCGTCATTGCCAGGCTTGCGCTTGCACTCATGTCAGGCATTGTCCCGGATGCCCGCGAAGAGGTCGTCCTCGGGGAGGGATGTGTCCACGAGAGACTTGGCGAGCTCGTACTCCTCCGTGGGCCAGACCTCCTTCTGGACCTCCATCGGCACCCGGAACCAGCCGCCGTCGGGGTCGATCTGCGTGGCGTGCGCGATCAGCGCCTTGTCGCGGATCTCGAAGAAGTCGGCGCAGGGCACGTGCGTGGTGAGCGTGCGCTCCTTGCGCTCGAACTCCGACCACCGCTTGAGCCAGTCCCCGTACGGCGACTCCAGGCCGCGCTCCAGCAGCGCGTTGTGCAGCGCCTCGGTGCGGGGGCGGTTGAAGCCCTGGTTGTAGTACACCTTCAGCGGCTGGTACGCCGCCCCGTACTCGCCCTCCGGGTACTTCTCGGTGTCGGACGCACCCTCGAAGGCCACCATCGTGATCTTGTGGGTCATGATGTGGTCGGGGTGCGGGTAGCCGCCGTTCTCGTCGTAGGTGGTGATCACCTGGGGGCGGAAGGAACGGATCTTCCGCACCAGCTCGCCGGCCGCCTTGTCGACGTCCTCCAGGGCGAAGCAGCCCTCCGGCAGCGGCGGCAGCGGGTCGCCCTCGGGCAGGCCGGAGTCGACGAAGCCGAGCCACTCCTGCTTGATCCCCAGGATCTCCCGGGCCTCGTCCATCTCCTTCTTGCGCACCTCGTGAATGTGCTCCTCGATGTACGCGTCGCCCTGGAGCTTGGGGTTGAGGATGGAGCCGCGCTCGCCGCCCGTGCAGGTCACCACCAGCACGTCCACCCCCTCGGACACGTACTTCGCCATGGTGGCCGCGCCCTTGCTCGACTCGTCGTCGGGGTGGGCGTGGACGGCCATCAGTCGCAGCTGGTCAGTCAAGACTCAATCCTCGGTCAGTCGGCGCCCTGGGTGTACGGCGCGATCCAATGGTCGCCGCCCCGCAGGGGCGTCCGTGAGGGGCGGCGGTCGGGTGGCGTGTGGAGGCTTCTATAGTGACCGAATCGGGGGGCGAATAATTCCGGAGCCGGGGAAGACCGGGCCCCGGGGCCCCTTCCGGGACGCGCCCGTCCCGCTCCTGCCGAGAGGACGATATGAGCACGGCGACCACGCGCACGCCCGAGAGCCGGTACGGCCGCTCCTCGGACGAACGGGCGGACCACACGCTCAAGGTCGTCGGAGCCGTGCTCGGCGCCCTCCTGCTCGCGGTGATCGGCTGGTACGGCTACCACTACGTCGGCCAGAACAAGATCAGCGGCGAGCTGATCGGTTTCGAGCTCGCCGAGGACTCCGTGCAGGTGCACCTGGAGGTCCGCAAGGACGCCGGTGTCACCGGCTACTGCACGGTGCGCTCCCAGGCCGAGGACGGCGGCGAGGTGGGCCGAGCCGACTTCCGCTTCGCCGGGGACGCCACGCGCGTCGACAAGGTCGTCACCCTGCGGACCAAGGCCCCCGGCACCACCGCGGAGCTGCTCGGCTGCCACCCTCAGTGACGTCGCCGAGGTCCGTCACGGAGGTCCACCAGTGCGAATCCGCCACCTGTGACCTGCGGTGACATGAATCTGGTGGCTTATGTCCTCCCCCTTTGGCCACTCAATTGTTAGGCTCGTGGTTTCGCCCTTCCGTGGAGGAACATCCTTCTGGGTAGGGCGTGATTTGTATCCCCAGTACCGACGAGGAGCACCCGTGACCCAGACCAGCGAGAACGTCACCTGGCTGACCCAGGAGGCGTACAACAAGCTCAAGGAGGAGCTTGCATACCTTACTGGTCCCGCGCGTACCGAGATCTCTGCCAAGATCGCCGCGGCGCGCGAGGAGGGGGACCTGCGCGAGAACGGCGGGTACCACGCGGCCAAGGAGGAGCAGGGCAAGCAGGAGCTCCGCGTGCGCCAGCTGACCCAGCTCCTCGAGAGCGCCAAGGTGGGTGAGGCTCCGGCCGCGGACGGCGCGGTGGCGCCCGGCATGGTCGTCACCATCGCCTTCGACGGTGACGAGGACGACACGCTGACCTTCCTGCTCGCCTCGCGCGAGTACGCGAGCTCGGACATCGAGACCTACTCGCCGCAGTCCCCGCTGGGCTCGGGCGTCATGGGCCACAAGGTCGGCGAGGACGCGCAGTACGAACTGCCCAACGGCAAGCCCGCCTCCGTGAGGATCCTCAAGGCCGAGCCGTACAACGGCTGACCGGCCCGTCCCCGGCCGGCGCGCCCGGCCGTCCGCCGTTGACGATCCCCCGACGTCCTGGTGAGACCGACCGCGTCTCCCGGTGACGCCGGGGGTTTCGTCATGTCGCGGCCGAATACTGCGGCCGGACGTCGCGGCGGAATACCGCGGCCGAATACCGCGGCCGGGCAATCCGCGGCACGCGGGTCGGGTCGCGCTTGCCGACGGCCGCGGTCGTCCGCGGGTGGACGGCCGCTTGTGGACGGCCGCTTGTGGACGGCCGCTTATAAACGACACCCCGACGCGCTCGCCGCCCGGTGCGGCCTTGAGCCGGTCGGAAGGCGCCGCGGGCGATGACGCGGCCGCGGACGACCGACGAAGGCCGGAGGCCTCACGCCTCACGCCTCACGCCTCACGCCTCACGCCTCACGCCGGGAAGATCGGACCCCTCAGCCGATGACGGGGTACCCCGCCTCCCGCAGCGCCCGGTCGACCTCGGCGCAGTGCTCCGGGCCCTTCGTCTCCAGGTGCAGCTCGACCTCCGCCTCCGTGAGCCCGAGCCGCGGATCGGTCCGGACGTGGCTCACGTCGAGGACGTTGGCGTCGACCGCCGACAACACCCCGAGCAGCGTGGCCAGGGCCCCGGGCCGGTCCGTCAGTCGCAGCCGGACCGCCAGATAGCGGCCCTGCGCGGCCATCCCGTGCCGCAGCACGCCCTGCATCAGCACCGGGTCCACGTTGCCGCCGGACAGCACCGCCACCACCGGCCCCTCGAAGGCGCCCGGGTCGCTCAGCAGCGCCGCCACCGGACTCGCCCCGGCGGGCTCCACGACCAGCTTGGCCCGCTCCAGGCACAGCAGCAGCGCGGTGGACAACTCGTCCTCGGAGACCGTACGGACCTCGTCCACCAGCTCGCCGACGATCCCGAACGGCACGTCACCGGGCCGCCCCACCTTGATGCCGTCGGCCATCGTCGCCGGGTTCTCGACGGCCACCGGGCGCCCCGCGGCCAACGACGGCGGATACGCCGCCGCGCCCTCCGCCTGCACGCCCACGATCCGCACGTCCGGCCGCAGCGCCTTCACCGCGACCGCGATCCCGGCCACCAGCCCTCCCCCGCCGATGCCGACCACGACGGTCCGCACCTCGGGGCACTGCTCCAGGATCTCCAGCCCGACGGTGCCCTGGCCCGCGATGACGTCCGGATGGTCGAAGGGGTGGATGAACACCGCGCCCGTCCGCTCCGCGTACTCCTGCGCGGCGGCCAGCGTCTCGTCGACCACCTGCCCGTGCAGCCGCACCTCGGCGCCGTACTCCCGGGTCGCGCTGATCTTCGGCAGCGGGGCGCCCTTCGGCATGAACACCGTCGAACGCACTCCGAGCAGCGACGACGCCAGCGCCACGCCCTGCGCGTGGTTGCCCGCGCTCGCCGCGACCACCCCGGCGGCCCGCTCCTCGGGCAGCAGGCCGGCGATCCGGACGTAGGCGCCGCGCAGCTTGAACGAACCCGTCCGCTGGAGGTTCTCGCACTTGAGGTGCACCGGCGCGCCGACCAGCTGGGACAGGTGCCTGCTGCCCTCCATCGCCGTCACCCGCGCGACGCCCGAGAGCATCTTCTGGGCTCCGCGCACGTCGTCGAGGGTGACGGGTCGGACAAGGGCGGCCGCGCTGTAGCTCATACGTCCCAGCATCGCAGTTCACCGAAGTCCGGGACCTTTGTGACCAACCTCCGAGACCGGCTTTGTCCGGCGCCCGTACGCCTCGCCGCCCGGCCGCGTACCCTGTCCCCCAATTAGCAGCCCTCCAAGAAGTGAGCCCCCGGCCATGCCCACAACACCCGAAATGTCGATGGCCATGACGACCGCCGGTGACACCGGTCTTCTCGAGACGCTCCAGCACGAGGTGGCACTCTTCGCCCGTCGTGCCGAACAGACCCGGCTCGGCGGCGTCGGGCAGGTGCGCAACTCCATGGACCGCGCCGCCTACCTGCTGCTCAACCGCCTCGACAAAGAGGGCCCGATGGGCGTCAAGGCACTCGCCGCGAGCATGGGGATCGACTCCTCGACGGTGACCCGGCAGGTGGCCCCGCTCGTCGACACCGGGCTCGTCAAGCGGACCTCGCACCCCGAGGACGGACGCGCGGTGGTGCTCCAGCTCTCCCCGCGCGGCGTGTCGCGGCTGGAGGAGGTCCGCTCCTCCCGGCGTCAGCTCATGGCCGAACTGACCCACGACTGGGCGCCGGAGGAGCGCGAGGCGTTCTGCACGCTCCTCACGCGCTTCAACGGCGCCCTGTCCGCCCGTATGACCCCCCAGGGCGTGACGGGCCCGCAGTCGCCGTCGGTCTCCTGAGCGACCCCGCGAGGGTTTCCGCGGCGGATCGCACCGGACTCTTGACCGGCGGGCCGCCCCTGGCCTGAATAGGAGACCTCAAGGGTCGTCGTACGAGACCCGGGGGCCGTCGCCCTCCGGGCGGGAGGCGCGATGCGAGAACGGCATGCGTCCCGTAGTGCCCACCGGGCAGGGGAGTTCGAGGCGTTCGTCGCGGGCGCGGCAGGGCGGCTGCTGCACACCGCCACCCTGCTCACGGCCGAGCCGCCGGACGACAACCCGCACGCGCGGCGTCTGCTGGGCCTCTCCCTCGCCCACACCTACGCCTGCTGGGACCGCCTGCGCGGGGAAGACCCGTACGACCTCGCCCGCCAGTATCTGGCCACCCGTTTCGCCCGCGAGGCCTGGCACCGGTACCGCGGAGGCCTCGGCCGGTCCCGCCGGCACCCCGCCGGCACCCTGGGCGGGCTCGCCCCGCAGGAACGCCTGATCCTGGTGCTCAGGCTCTACGAGGGCGTCGCCGAGGAACAGACGGCCGCCCTGCTGGGCCTGCCCGTCGAACGCGTCCGGACGATCTGCGACCGGGCTACGGCCACCCTGCTGCACCCTCCCGCCCGGCCGGCCCGGCGGGCGGCGCAGGCGGAGGCGGAGGCTAAGGCGGCGACGCCATGACGGGCACGACGACCGGCTCGACGACCGGCACGCATACGTGGCGGACGCGGAGGCGGCCCCGGTGAACCGCCCCCAACGGGAAGCCGCCGCACGGCGGATCATGGAGCAGTCACCGCCGAGAGTGCCGCCCGAGCTGTACGCCGACGCCCTGCGCCGGGGCGGACGCATGCTGCGGCGCAGGACCGCCGCCCGCCGCCTGCTGTGGCTGCTGCTCTGCGCCGCGGCCGTGGCGTTCACGGTCTGGGCGCTCGTCGCCCAGCCCTGGGTGGAGCCGCCGTCGGACACCACCCCACCCGTGACGGGCTGGGAGGGCTGGTGAGCTGGTGAGCTCCGGACTAGCCCAGGGCCTGGTGCAGGTCAGCCAGCAGGTCGTCGACGTTCTCGATGCCGACCGACAGGCGCACCAGGTCCGCCGGCACCTCCAGGGCCGAACCGGCGGCGGAGGCGTGCGTCATCCGGCCCGGGTGCTCGATCAGCGACTCGACGCCGCCCAGGGACTCGCCGAGCGTGAACACCTTCGCGCGGTTGCAGACCTCGACGGCCGCCTCCTCGCCACCCTCGACGCGGAACGACACCATGCCGCCGAACGCCTTCATCTGCTTGGCCGCGACCTCGTGCCCGGGGTGCTCGGGCAGCCCCGGGTAGAGCACGCTCGTCACGCGCGCGTGCCGCGTGAGCATCTCGGCGACCTTCGTGGCGTTCTCGCTGTGCCGGTCCATGCGCACCGCGAGCGTCTTGGTGCCGCGCAGCACCAGCCAGGAGTCGAAGGGCCCGGCGACCGCGCCCATCGCGTTCTGGTGGAACGCCAGCTCCTCCCCCAGCTCCTGGTCGTCGACGATCAGCGCGCCGCCCACGACGTCCGAGTGGCCGCCCATGTACTTGGTCAGCGAGTGCACGACGACGTCCGCGCCGAGCGCCAGGGGCTGCTGCAGATACGGCGTGGCGAAGGTGTTGTCGACGACGAGCCGGGCCCCGGCGTCGCGGGCGACCTGGGCGACGGCGGCGATGTCGGTGATGCCGAGCAGCGGGTTGGACGGCGTCTCCACCCACACCGCCTTGGTCTTCGGGGTGAGCGCCGCCCGCACGGCGGCGGGGTCGCTCGAGTCCGCCACCGACCACTCCACGCCCCACCGGGTGGCGACCTTGGCGAAGAGGCGGAAGGTGCCGCCGTACGCGTCGTTGGGGATGACCACGTGGTCGCCGGGGCGCAGCAGCGTCCGCAACAGGCAGTCCTCGGCGGCCAGTCCGGACGCGAACGCGAGGCCGCGACGCCCGCCCTCCAGGGCGGCGAGGTTCTCCTCCAGGGCCGTACGGGTCGGATTCGCGCTGCGGCTGTACTCGTAGCCGCCGCGCAACCCTCCGACGCCGTCCTGCTTGTAGGTCGACACCTGATAGATCGGCGGGACGACCGCGCCCGTCAGGGGATCGGCGGTGTTGCCCGCGTGAATCGCGAGCGTCTCGAAGTGCTGACTGATGTGCCTGTCACTCATGGGCACCGAGGGTAGCCGCGCAGGACGCTCCGCGCGTTCTTCCACAGGGCGCGGCACAGGTTGGCCAATTGTCGGCGGCGTCTGGTTCGCTTGAGGCATGGAGATTCTCTGGGTCCTGATAGCACTGGTCATGCTGGGCTTCGTGCTGCTTCCCGTTCTGCGGCGCCGACGGAGCGCGGTCGGCCTGGTCCACCCCGGCCACCCGGACGCGGCGGACCCCGCGAACTACGGCTTCGCCCGCGAGGAGGAGCTGGACATCCGCATGCCCGGCCCCGACCAGGACCTGCTGGACGTCCTGGACCTGGTGCAGCGCACGCAGGACTACCGGGGGGCCCAGCAGCTCCTGGCCGGCACCGAGGCGGAGGGTGAGCGCCGCTGGCAGCGCGTGCAGGCCTTCGCGGGCGCCGCGTCACTGGAGCTGGCGCAGCGGCCCGGAGGGGTCGGCGAGACGCCGGGTGGGCAGTGGCTGCGCGTGTGGCGCGCCGAGGCCCCCAAGGACGCGGGCGGCGCCGCGGTGCACGCCGAGTTCCTCGTGCAGCAGGCGTGGCGGACGGCGACGCCGGGCACGGACGAGTTCCGGATCATCATGGAGGAGGCAAAGGCGGCCTGCGGCGAGGCGGCGCTGCTCGCCCCCGGCGACCCGGTCCCGTACATCGCCGAGCTGTCGGTGGCCCGGGGCCTCGGCTACCCGCGCGAGGACTTCGAACAGCTCTGGCTGAAGATCCTCGACCGTGCCCCGAACCACATGGGCGCGCACCTGGCCGCCCTGCACTACTGGTGCGAGAAGTGGCACGGCTCCCGCGAGCTGGCGTACTCCTTCGCGGAGGCCGCCGCCGCCCGTGCCCCGCAGGGCTCGCTCCTCGCCGCGATGCCGCTCTTCGCGGTCTTCGAGCACCTGCCGGAGGTCAATCTGGTCAGCGGCTTCTACCAGAGCGAGGTCGTCACCAAGGCGGTCCACGGCGCGCTGCACGCCGTCCACTCGGCCCGCCGCGACGACCCGATGCAGGCGCACGTGCGCCATCTGCTGGTCTTCTTCCTGGTCCGCGGGGAGCGCTGGGCCGAGGCCATGAACCAGCTCATACTGATCGACGGCCATGTCGGTGCCCTGCCGTGGTCCCTGTCCACCGACCCGGCGGCGGAGTTCGCGGTCTACCGCGCCCTGGCGGTGGCCGGCTACGAGGCGAACGGCGGCAGCCCGGCGACCCTGCCCCACTGAGGGGTCTCCCCGGTCTGAGTGGTCTCCCCCGATGCGCGGCGGCCCGGCGGGATTCCGCCGGGCCGCGCCCACCTCACGGTCGGTCCCCGCGCGGTCGGTCCTCGGGGATCAGTCCTGGGCGCGGGCGGGCAGCCGCCACCCCGGGCGCGGGAAGTGGCAGGTGTAGCCGTCCGGGTAACGCTGCAGGTAGTCCTGGTGTTCGGGCTCGGCCTCCCAGAAGGGGCCGACCGGCTCCACCTCGGTGACGACCTTGCCCGGCCACAGTCCGGAGGCGTCCACGTCCGCGATCGTGTCCTCGGCGATCCGCTTCTGCTCGTCGTCCACGTAGTAGATCGCCGAGCGGTAGCTGAGGCCGATGTCGTTGCCCTGACGGTTCTTGGTGCTCGGGTCGTGGATCTGGAAGAAGAACTCCAGGATCGTGCGGAAGTCGGTCCGCTCGGGGTCGAAAAGGATCTCAATGGCCTCCGCGTGCGTGCCGTGGTCACGGTACGTCGCGTTCGGCACGTCTCCCCCGGTGTATCCGACCCGGGTCGCCGTGACGCCCGGAAGTCGGCGGATCAGCTCCTCCATCCCCCAGAAGCATCCGCCCGCAAGCACGGCCCTCTGCGTTTGCGCAGCCATTGCGCCCTCCAATATCTGTACCTCGGTCGATCGGGCTCCGCGGCTGGCACATCACCGGCACCTCACGCCCACACTCGTCAACGCACGAGGGTTCCAGGCGATTCCGTGCCCGCCCGACCGGCCGCGCGGCCATGCCCGGTGCTTCCGATCTGTCCCGTCCGACTGCGATGCTGGGGACACTCAACGCTGCTCTATGATCACCTGGCTCGCGTCGGACACCCCTGGAGCCCGGCGGCACCCCCTGGAACACCGGCGTGCTGACGGAAGAGGGCCCGGCGCGCACGAAAGGGGAGGGGAACGGAGCACATGCGGAATCGTTTCAACCGGGGCGTGGCGACACTCGTCGGCCTCGCGCTCGCCGGTACCGGCCTGGCCACCGTGAACGCCGCTCCGGCGGTCGCGAGCTCGTACGACTGCCCGGCGGGCTACTTCTGCGGATGGACGGGCGAGAGCGCCAACGGCTCGATGTGGAAGACGAACAAGAGCGTCGCGGATCTGGGCAGCTGGGACAACAAGATCCGCTCGTACGTCAACCGCACGACGTCGATCGCCTGCGTCTACGAGGACAAGGACTACGTGCCCTGGGGCGGTTACTGGGCCCAGGAGCCGAACTCGCCCGGCGAGCTCAACGGGGACCCGGTCGCGACCACCAGCTCGATCAAGTTCGTCCGTACCGAGCGCGAGTGCAGCCGGCCCGCCTACCCGAGCTGGGTCTCCGAGACGTCACCGACGGCGCTGGGCTTCGGGGACATGAACGGCGACCGCAAGGCCGACGTGATCACTCGCGACGAGGCCGGACGGCTCTGGTTCTCTCCGGGCGACGACACCGGCCGCCTCATCGGCACGGCCGGCTGGAACGGCATGAGCGCCCTCACCCGGCACGGTGACTTCAGCCGCGACGGCCGCGAGGACCTCATCGCCCGCGAGGCCTCCACCGGCAAGCTGTGGCTCTACCCCGGCACCGGCACGGGCTCCCTCGGTACCCGCGAACTGATCGGCAGCGGCGGCTGGAACGGCATGAGCCAGATCACCGCCTTCGGCGACCTGACCGGTGACGGCCGCTCCGACCTGATCGCCATCGAGAAGGCCACGGGCAAGCTGTGGCTCTACCCGGGCACCTCCACCGGCACGCTCGGCACCCGCAAGCTCATCGGGACCGGCGGCTGGAACACGATGAACGCGCTCGTCGGCATGGGCGACGTGGACGGCGGCGGCCGTCCCGACCTCTACGCGCGCGAGGCGTCCACGGGCAAGCTGTGGCTCTACCCGGGCACCTCCACCGGCACGCTCGGCACCCGCAAGCTCGTCGGGACCGGCGGCTGGAACACCATGGCGGACTTCCTCTCGGTCGGCGACTTCTCCGGCGACGGGCGCCCCGACCTGGCCACGGTGACCAACGACAGGTACGTGATCGACGGCTCGGCGGGCCACCTGGGCTGGTTGGTCACCTACCAGGGGCGCGCGACCGGCGCCCTGGCGGCCGGTCAGCGGGCCGACGGCGAATGGTGGGGCCTCAACGGCTTCTGCTAGGGCCTGTCCGGACGAGCCGTTCGGGTCCGCGGGGACGGCCGGGTGCCGTCCCCGGCGACCGGCTGGAAGTAGTGGTCCAGCGCCCACGCGGCCACGTCCGAGCCGGCCCGGCAGCCGGCCACGTCCGCCGTGCGGGTGTGGACGCCGCCCCACACGCGGGCGTCGGCGACGTCCCGGTTGAGGTCGTCGGCGGACCCGTAGAACCGCGTGGTGCCGGTGACCTGGGAGGGGACGTGGAGGTCGATGCGCGAGGTGCCGAGGACGCCGGTCAGTGCGCGTGCCACGGCAGCGGCGACGGTCGTGTGGCCGGCGACGTGGTCCGGGTGCGGCGGGGTCGGGAGCAGCGGCTCCCAGGCCGGGTCCGCCGTCGTGGCGGGGTTGCCGTCGGTGTCGGCGAGGTGGATGGCCGTGATCGGCCGCCAGGAGGCGTAGTGGAGCTTGGCGTCCCACGCCGTGACGACGGCGTCGGTCGCCGACGCGTTCACCGCGGCGAACAGCCGGGCCGTCTCGACGATGCCGAGCCGGTGCCGGGCGGCGTGGTCCCGTACGGCTGACTGGACCTGTTCGACCAGGTTGCCGCTGAAGAAGAGGGCGGTCTCGGTCTGCCGCGCGCTCCTGCCCGAGCCGGTCTTGCGGCCCATGGCCTGCACCTCCCGGACGTCCTCGGCGTAAGCGGCCGAGGAGAGGGCGGGTGGTCCGGCGGGGCGGAACTGCCGCGGGGAGACGAGCAGGAGGGGGCGGAGCCTGGCGAGCCAGGTGTCGATGAAGGGCTGGAACGCGGGCGGGGTGGGCCGCCAGACGCCCGGTGCCGGGGAAGCGGTGAAAGGAACGTCCGCGAACCTTCCGTCCCCTTCCCGGAGTTCGACGATGCGGGCGGCGGCGCGCTTTCCGTAGTCGACGCCCCGGTCTCTGGCCTGACCGGCCGGAAGAGCGGCGAGCGAGTCCGCGTAGGCGGTGTCGAGCCGCTCCTGGAAGGCAGGGAAGTAGGTGACCAGCACGTCGTGGGCCGCGGTGGCGGCGGCCGCCTCGGCGGACGCCCGGGCCGGACCGCGCTCGCGCCACTCGTACAGGGCGTAGCCGCCTTCGATCCCCACCACGGCGTTGTACACGGCGACGGAGACGAACCCCTCCCAGATCGCCGCCTGCCCGGACGGGCGGGGGCCGAGGCTGGTCTTGATCGTGTCGGTGGCGATGGCGTTCCACTCGCGGACCACGGCTGCCGGGTCCGCCGCGGTCCGGGTGTCCGCGTCGGAGGGACTCGTCGCGGCGGTGAGCGTCCCGAGGGCGACGGCCACGGCGGCGCAGACGAGTCCCCGGACACGTGAACGCGCGGGAACGGGAGAAGGGGGCTCTCGGTACACAGCGTGCTCCCTGGAGTCGAGTGCCCAAGGCTTAGCAACGCCCCATCGCGCGAGCAAGACAACTCGCCGCACACCGGACACTCCAGGGTCCCCTCGAACCCCTCACCACCCGCTCCGAGGAGTTCACCCTCGGAGCGGTCGGACCGGTCCGACCGCTCCGACCGGTCGGTCAGATCGTCGCCGTGTCGATCACGAAGCGGTACCGCACGTCGCTCGCCAGGACCCGCTCGTAGGCCTCGTTGACCTCGGACGCGGAGATCAGCTCGATCTCGGCGCCGATGCCGTGCTCGGCGCAGAAGTCCAGCATCTCCTGGGTCTCCCGGATGCCGCCGATCATGGACCCGGCGAGGGTCTTGCGGCCGCCGAGCAGCGAGAACAGGTTGAGGGAGACGGGTTCCTCGGGGGCGCCGACGTTCACCAGGGCGCCGTCCGTGCGCAGCAGGCCCAGGTAGGCGCCGAAGTCGAGCGGGGCCGAGACCGTCGAGACGATCAGGTCGAAGGTGCCCGCGAGCTGCTCGAAGGTGGCCGGGTCGCTGGTCGCGTAGTAGTGGTCGGCGCCCAGCTTCAGGCCGTCGTCCTTCTTGCGCAGGGACTGCGACAGCACGGTCACCTCGGCGCCCAGGGCGTGCGCGAGCTTGACGGCCATGTGGCCGAGGCCGCCCATGCCGACGACGGCGACCTTCTTGCCGGGGCCGGCGTTCCAGTGCTTGAGCGGGGAGTACGTGGTGATGCCGGCGCAGAGCAGGGGCGCGGCCTCGTCCAGCGCGATGCCCTCGGGGATGCCGAGGACGAAGTCCTCGTCGACGACGATCTTCTCCGAGTAGCCGCCGTAGGTCGGCTCCCCGTCCTTGCCCATGCCGTTGTAGGTCCCGATGTTGCCGCTGGCGCAGTACTGCTCCTGCCCGGCCTTGCAGTTGTCGCACTCGCGGCAGGAGTCGACCATGCAGCCGACGCCCACCCGGTCGCCGACGGCGAACTTCGTCACGCCGGGGCCGACCTCGGAGACGATGCCGGCGATCTCGTGGCCGGGGACCATCGGGAAGATGGCCTCGCCCCAGCCCTCGCGGACCTGGTGGATGTCGGAGTGGCAGATGCCGGCGAACTTGATGTCGATCAGGACGTCGTGCTCGCGCACCGCGCGCCGCTCGATGGTGGTGCGCTCCAGCGGAGCCTTGGCGGCGGGTGCGGCGTATGCGGCGACAGTGGTCATGCCGGGGGGTCTCCGGATTCTCGTGAGCCTCGTGGCCCGTTTCTCGGGTGTACGTCCACCCTGCCTGGCCCGCGGGCATTCGCCCAGGTCACGGTTGTGCCTACGTCCCGCGTGCGTACCACTGGCGGGGTCAGCCTCCGGTGCGTACGACCGGGAATACTGGAGGGCATGGATGGACAGCTGGACCGGCGTGCCGAACTGAGCGAGTTCCTGCGCACCCGGCGGGCCCGGCTGAAGCCGGAGGACGTGGGGTTGCCGTCGTTCGGGAGGCACCGCCGGGTGCCGGGGCTGCGGCGGGAGGAGCTCGCGCAGCTCGCCGGGGTGTCGGTGGCGTACTACACGCGCCTGGAGCAGGGCAACGGACGGAACGTGTCGGTGGAGGTCCTCGACGCGATCGCCCGCGCGCTGAGGCTGTCCGACGCCGAGCAGGCGCACCTGATGCATCTGGCGAAGCCGAAGCAGCAGCGCAGGCGGGCGGCCGGGCGGGCCCAGCAGCCGGTGCGGGTGGCGCTGCTCCAGCTGCTGGAGTCGATCGACACGGTGCCGGCGTACGTGGCGGGCCGACGGTCGGAGATCCTCGCCTGGAACCGGATGGCGGCGGCCCTCTTCGGCGACTGGGGCGGGCTGCCGGCCCAGGAGCGGAACTGGGCGCGGCTGGTGTTCCTGAACCCGGAGTACCGCGAGCTGTTCGTGGACTGGGACCAGAAGGCGTCCGACATGGTCAGTTTCCTGCGCATGGACGCGGGCCGGCACCCGGACGATCCGCGGCTGTCCGCTCTGGTCGGCGAGCTGTCCGTGAAGAGCGAGGAGTTCCGGCGGCTGTGGGCCACGCACGACGTCAAGGAGAAGAGCTACGGCGTCAAGCGGCTGCGGCACCCGCTGGTCGGTGACCTGACCCTGTCCTTCGAGACGTTCCGGATGGTCGACGACGAGGAGCAGTCCTTCGTCACCTACCACGCCGAGCCGGGCTCACCGTCGGCGGAGGCGCTGCGGCTGCTGGCGAGCTGGGGAAAGGACGCGGCGGTTTCCCTGCCGACGTGACGCGATCCGGCCCGGCTCAGCCGGTCGGGACAGGTGTGCGTACGGCGACGGCCCGCCCGGCGGGGTGCCGGGCGGGCCGTCGGGCCGGGTAGCGGGCTACTTGCCGTAGTAGGCGTCGTGGATCGAGATCACCGACTCGTTCTTGTTCTTGTCGACGATCGTGGCGCGGAAGGAGACGGACTTCCCCTTCGCCGGGTTCTTGACGCTGATCCTGCCCTTCGTCACGGTGACCTTCTTCCAGGTCCTGCCCTGGTCGTAGGAGACCTGCACCGTGAGGGACTTGAGGTTGCGGCCCGCGGCGGCGCCCTCGACGGTGACGGGGATGCTGACCGTCCTGCCCGCCGCGACCTTGCTGTCCAGGCCGGTGGTGACGGCGAAGCGGGCGGTGGACGCGGGGAGCTTGGTGAGGTCGGCCGTCCTCTTGGAGCGGAACGTCCAGCTCGCGTCGATGCGGCTGGAGGCCGCGGCGACCTTGGCGGAACGCTTGACCGACGTCGTCAGCCGGTACCGGGCGTCACCGGAGGGGACCGTGAACTCGCCCTCGCCGAACAGCGGGTCCTTGTGCGAGCCGACCTTGGTGCCGTTGCGGTAGAGCGTGGTGGCGACCGAGGTGAAGGCCGAGGAGCCCGCGTGGCCGTGGCCGTCGGCGAACAGCGGGACGCTGCCGGTGATGATGTCGCCGTCGCGGTGGAGACCGAAGTCCGAGGTGAGGCGCGGACCGAAGACGGCGGTGTTGAAGGTCGCCGAGTAGCTCTTGCCCGCCTTGTAGCGCTGCGGGGTGCCGAGCGTGTAGGCGGCCTCGACGACCGGGAAGCCGTCGGCGTCGACGCCGCCGTACTGCTCGAATCCGACGTCCCACGTCACGCCGTCCCCGGTGGACAGGTGCAGGGTGCGGTTGCCGGGCAGGGGCTGCTCGACGGCGAGCGAGGAACTGCCGGCGCCGCCGGGCAGCCAGCCGGTCGCGGAGACGGCACCCTTCCTGCCGCTCGCGGAGGCGCCCAGGCCGGCCTTGAGGGTGGCCAGCTCGCCCGCCCGGTAGTGCCGGGTGTAGCCGGTGGCGAGCTGCTTGACCTTTCCGCCGGCGACGGTGTCGTACTCCTCCTTGCCGCCCTTGGTCCAGTGGCCGTTCCACTGCTGGCTGAGCGAACCGTCGGTGACCTGCGGGCCGAGGTGCTTGGTGCGCAGGCCCGCGTAGGAGTCCAGCCACCAGCCGTAGCCGTAGCTGTCGCCGCCCGCCTCCACCGTGAAGTCCACCAGGGCGGACCCGGACTTGGCCGCCCTGTCCGGCACGGTGACGTCCACCGGCTTCGCGGTGCGCGCGTCCAGGGTGACGGTGGTGTTCCCGGTGACGTTCAGCTTCGGCTGGGCGATCCAGTCGGCGCCCTTCCACGTCTCGGGATCGCCGCTCACGAGGATCGAGGAGTTGAGGACGTAACCGCCCCTGGGTACGCGGACGGTGACGGTGCCGTCGGCCTCGTACGGGTTGAGCCACACGTCCTTGGCGAGGCCGGAGACACCGGTGAGGTCGGTCTGGTAGTTCGCGCTCGGCCTGCCGTCGCGGCCGATGGTCTTCAGCGTGACCTCGTACGACTCCACCTCACGCTGTACGGCGGCGGCCGTGCGGACGGTCTGCCCGGCGCCGGTCGCCGTGACGTACGCCGAGTAGGCGCCGTCGACCGTGCCGCCGAGCCTGGTGTCGGCGGTGAGGGCGACCGAGGCCTTGCCGCCCGCCGGGACGGTGACCGACGTGGCGCCCAGCGTGAAGAAGCCGGCGGGGGCCGCCCTGCCCCTGGGGTCGGTCGCGGTCGACGTCAGCTTCAGCGTGACGTCCTCGGTGCCGAGGTTGCGGTACGTCAGCTGCTTGGTGACCGGTTCGTCGTCGGTGTGGGGCCACTGCTGGGTGCCGAAGGAGAGGGACACCGGCTCGGCGAACACGGTCTGCCCGACCGCCTTGCCGGCCTGGATCCGGCCCGAGCCCTGCTGGAAGGGCGTGTACGCGCCGCCCTTGGCCGACCCCGTCAGCGCGCCCTTCAGCTCGGCGTACGTCCAGTCGGGGTGCCGCTGCTTGAGGAGGGCGGCGGCACCCGCGACGTGCGGGGTCGCCATCGACGTACCGGAGATGGTGACGTATCCGGTGGGCTTCTCGCCGACCTCCTGGGCGATGACGCTGCCCTTGGCGGAGGCGGCGGTGATGTCGACGCCGGGAGCCGTCACGTCGGGCTTGATCGCGCCGTCGAGGCCGGGGCCGGTGCTGGAGAAGGGGGCGAGCTTGTCGTCGTCGTCGACCGCGCCGACGGTGAGGGCCGCGGCGGCGCTGCCCGGGGAGCCGACGGTGCGGTCGCCGAACTCGCCCTCGTTGCCGGCGGCGATGGCGAAGAGGATGCCCTTCTCCTCGGAGAGCTTGTTGACCTCGGCCTCCAGCGGGTCGATCTCCGGGGTGTCGCCGCCGCCGAGGCTGAGGTTGACGATGTCGGCGCCCTGTGCGGCCGCCCACTCCATGCCGGCGAGGATGCCGGAGTCGTCGCCGAACCCTTCGTCGCTGAGCACCTTGCCGTTGAGCAGCTTGGCGCCGGGGGCCACGCCCTTGTACTTGGCGCCCGCCCTCGCGCCGGTGCCGGCCGCGATGGAGGCGACGTGCGTGCCGTGACCGTACTTGTCGGTGGCGTCGGGCGAGACGGAGAAGTTCTTCGACGCGACGACCTGGTTCTTCAGGTCGGGATGGGTGGTGTCGACGCCGGTGTCCAGGACGGCGATCTTGACGCCCTTGCCGTCGTATCCGGCGGCCCACGCCTCGGGGGCGCCGATCTGCGGCACGGACCTGTCCAGGCTGGCCTTGCGAACGCCGTCGAGCCAGACGTGCGCGATGCCGGAGGCGGTCTTGTCGCCGTCGGTCACCGCGTCCCACAGCTCGGGCGCGTCCTCGTGCGGAGTCTGTACGGCGTCGGCGTTCAGGGACGTCAGCGCGCGGCGGAGGGTGCCCGCGTCGCGGACGTCGGCCTTGGTGGCCTTGGCGCTGCCCTGGTAGCCGACGATGACCTTCAGGCCGTTCTTCTGGGCCTGCCGGGTGGTGGCCTTGTTCAGCTCGGTGATGTCGAAGAGGCGCCGGTCCAGCCTGCCGGTGGCGACCAGGCGGGCGGCGTCGGCCGGGACGACGAAGGTGTGGCCGCCGGCCCTGCGGACCTGGACGGGTATGTGCTCGCGCCCCTCGGCCCGCTCCAGGCCGACGACGCGGCCCTTGGCGTCGACGGCGACCCGGTCGCCGGTGATCAGCGTGACGCGGTGCCTGACCGTGCCGGCGGCGCTCTGTTCGGCACCGGCCTGTGCGGCACCGGCCTGTGCGGCGCCCGCCCGTGCGGCGTCGGTACGCGCCGAGGCCCCCGTCCGCTCCGCGTCCGCCGCGGCCGGGCTGGTCATGCCCGCCGCGAGGGCCACGGCCGCCGCCGTGGCGACCGTGGCCGCGCCGGCTCTTTTCACTTGTCTGCGCAACGTTCCCCCTTGCGGAAGTACCGGGAGAACTCCCCATTCACCCGGCCGGGGGTGGTCTCGCACGCGTGTGCTCCCCCGGAGCTCGGAGTATGCCGAGGGCCGGTCAGCCGCTCAAGAGCGGAAACGGCGGTGGCCGCGGACGTTCGTTAAACCGCCTGACAACTGTTACGAGACCGCGGTCCGGCGTTACATGCCCGCACGAACTCCGTTACGTACTCGCGGGGTTGAGCGGATCACCGTCGGCCGCGAACGGCTGCTGAAACGCCGGACGCCCGCCACCCCCGGTGCGGGGGCGGCGGGCGTCCGGCGGAAGTGCCGTGAAACTGCGGGGAGTTCGGCGTCAGACCGCCGAACCCGCCTTCCACTGGGCCCAGTCCATGTTCCAGCCGTTGAGGCCGTTGTCCGGGGCGATGGTCTTGTCGCCGGTGTTCTGGACGACGACCAGGTCACCGATGATCGAGTTGTCGTAGAACCACGAGCCCGGCGTGTTCGGGTCGTTCGCGCCCTTGGCGTCGGCCAGGCCCACGCAGCCGTGGCTGGTGTTGACGCTGCCGAAGATGGACTTGGCGCCCCAGTAGTTGCCGTGGATGAAGGTGCCGGAGGTGCTCAGGCGCATGGCGTGCGGCACGTCCTTGATGTCGTACTCGCCCTTGCCATCGTCGTCGGTGAAGCCGACCGTCGAGCCGTCCATCCGGGTCTCCTTGAACTTCTCGGAGATCACCATCTGACCTTCGTAGGTCTTGTTCTCGGGGGAGCCGGCGGAGATCGGGATCGTCTTGACGGTCTTGCCGTCCTGCGTGACCTTCATCTGCTTGGTCTTCGCGTCGACGTACGAGACCTGGTTGCGACCGATCTTGAAGGTGACCGTCTTCTGCTGGACGCCGTAGACGCCCTGGGCGCCCTCGACTCCGTCGAGCGCCAGCTTGAGGGTGACGGTCGAGTTCTCCTGCCAGTAGTTCTCGGGGCGGCAGTCCATGCGCTGGGTGCTGAACCAGTGGCAGGCGACTTCCTGGCCGCTGCTGGTGTTGACCGTGATGCCCTTCTGGACGGCGGCCTTGTTGGTGATCTGCTTGTCGAAGTTGATCGACACGGGCATGCCCACGCCGACGGTGGTGCCGTCGTCCGGGGTGAAGGTGCCGATGAAGCTGTTCTTGGGGGAGACCGTGGTGAACGACGCGTTCTCGTGGGCGGCGCGGCCCTCGGAGTCCTGCGCGGTCGCCGTCAGCTTGTAGGTGGTGGCCCGCTCCAGCTGCCCGCTGGGCTTCCAGCTCGTCTTGTCGGCGGATATCTGACCGCTGACCTCGGTGCCGTCGGAGCCGGTCATCTTGACCTCGGTGAGCGTCCCCTTGGTCACGGTGACACCGGCGGAGTTGTTGATGGAGGCGTTGTCCGAGCCGTCCTTGGGCGTGATCTTGATCTGGGCCTCGGAGGTCTTCTTGGCCGCCGCCTCGTCCACCTCGGCCTGCGATGTCTTGCCGTCCCCACCCCCGGAGGCGTCGGCGTCGCCGCTGGAACATGCCGAGAGCACCAGCACACCGCCGAGCAGTGCGGACGCGGCCATCAGGCCCTTGCGCCGCTTACCGTCCGTCATCACACGCTTCTCCATCGTTGCCGATTCCCGAAACCCCGAGATACCCCGTCAATAACTTTCAACGCTACGACCGGTTCGTCCCGTTCCACATCGCCCCCAGATGTGGGGCACACCACGTTCGCGCGGAGGCGGACGGCGGTGCGAGCGGTGCGAGCGGTGCGGGGGTCGCTCAGTGCGCCCCGTGAGACGACGAAACCCCGGACGGCGGTTGCCGCCCGGGGTCACGTTTTTCCCCACACGACGTCAGCCGACCGTCATTTCATCGTCTTCCGGGTCGTTCTCGTCGTCATCATCCTCGTCGAGGTCCCATTCGGGCGAGTCGGGGTCGTAGTCGATCTGCTCACTGCTCCAGGACGCCTGCCGGAGCTCGATCCCGGGCACCGCACTGACCAGGTCGAACGGGTCCACGAGGTGGGCCAAAGCCTCGGCGGTGTCCTCCGTCACAGCGTGCTCGGCGTGGGCCCGTTCCGCGTCGGGGAGGTCGGCGTCGTCGGCGAGGGACTGCAGCGCGGCCCCCGTGACGGCCTCCTCGTCGTCGATCTCGAGGACGAGCTCGACGCGAATCCGTACATAGCGGGATGTCTCTGGAGTGCTCATGTCCGGAGCGTAAGGCCGGCCGCTCCCGTGACTTTCCTGTGACCCGCGACTTTCACTAACATCTGCCCACACGGCCAATTCGCCAGCGCCACAAGGGGATCGATATTCCGTGTCATCCGCTCGCCGTCCGTTGCTGACCGCCGCCGCCGCGGGCGGCCTGCTGTGCGCTCTGTGGTTCATCCCGTCCGCGAACGCGGCACCCGGGACACCGGCCCTCGAGACCGCCGCCGCGAACCCGTCGCCGCAGGTCACCGAGCAGGCCAGAGCCTCGTACACCGCCACGGCGGCCACCGGTGGGACCACGACCCGGCTGGCCGACACCGGAAGCTTCGACAGCACGCCGTACGTCGTCGGCGGCGCCGTCTGCCTCGGACTCGGCGCCGGCTTCGTCGGGTACTCGGTCCGCCGGGAACGCCTCGGCCCCTGAGAGAACTTGACGCTCTTTTGACTTTGCCGGCCCTGCCGCCGACCTGGTCGACCGTGCCGCCGCTCGTGCCGAGGGGCCCCGCCCTTCCGGCAGGGCCCCTCGGGCCACGTCAGCGCAGCGGCCCGGTGACCGTCTCCGCCGCCGCGACCAGGTGCCCGGCCCGCACGAACGCGTCCGCCGCGGCGAGGTCGGGCGCCAGGTAGCGGTCCGGTCCGGGACCCTCGACACCGGCCGCCCGTACGGCGTCGATGACGGCCTGCGAGGCCGGCGCCGGGGTGAGGCCCTCACGGAGCTCGATCGCGCGGGTGGCGGCGTACAGCTCGACGGCGATCACCCGGGTGAGGTTGTCGACGGCCGTGCGCAGCTTGCGCGCCGCCGACCAGCCCATCGACACGTGGTCCTCCTGCATCGCGGAGGACGGGATCGAGTCCGCCGAGGCCGGTACGGCGAGCCGCTTGAGCTCGCTGACCAGGGCGGCCTGCGTGTACTGGGCGATCATCAGGCCGGAGTCCACGCCGGCGTCGTCGGCGAGGAACGGCGGCAGACCGTGGCTGCGGTTCTTGTCCAGCAGCCGGTCGGTGCGCCGCTCGGCGATGGAGCCGAGGTCGGCGACGGCGACGGCGAGGAAGTCCAGGACGTAGGCGACCGGGGCGCCGTGGAAGTTGCCGTTGGACTCCACACGCCCGTCCGGCAGCACGACCGGGTTGTCCACCGCCGACGCCAGCTCCCGCTCGGCGACGAGGCCGGCGTGGGCCATGGTGTCGCGTCCGGCGCCGGCGACCTGCGGGGCGCAGCGCACCGAGTAGGCGTCCTGGACGCGGGGGGCGTCGTCCTGGTGGTGCCCGGTCAGGCCCGAGCCCTTGAGCACCGCGAGCATGTTGGCGGCGCTGGCGGCCTGCCCCGGGTGCGGGCGGATGGCGTGCAGCTCGGGGGCGAGCACCTTGTCGGTGCCGAGCAGGGCCTCCATGGTCAGCGCGGCGGTGATGTCGGCGGACTTGTAGAGGGTGTCGAGGTCGGCGAGGGCCATCACCAGCATGCCGAGCATGCCGTCGGTGCCGTTGAGGAGGGCCAGGCCCTCCTTCTCGCGCAGTTCGACGGGGGCGATCCCGTGCTCGGCGAGCAGCTCGCCGGCCGGCCGCACGGTGCCGTCGGGGCCCTCGGCCTCCCCCTCGCCCATGAGGGTGAGGGCGCAGTGCGACAGCGGGGCGAGGTCGCCGGAGCAGCCGAGGGAGCCGTACTCGTGCACGACCGGGGTGATCCGGGCGTTGAGGACGTCGGCCATGGTCTGCGCGACCTCGGGGCGCACGCCGGTGCGCCCGGAGCAGACGGTCTTCAGCCGCAGGAACATCAGCGCGCGCACGACCTCGCGCTCGACGCGGGGCCCCATCCCGGCGGCGTGCGAGCGGACGATGTTGCGCTGCAACCGGGCCCGCAGGTCGGGGCTGATGTGCCGGGTGGCCAGGGCGCCGAAACCGGTGCTCACGCCGTACACGGGGTCCGGCTTGGCGGCCAGCGCGTCCACGATCCCGCGCGCCTCGGCCAGGGCGGCCACGGCTTCGTCGGAGAGCTCGACCCGGGCGCCGTCGCGCGCCACGGCGAGAACGTCGGACGCGGTGACCCCGGACGTCCCCACCATCACAGTGTGCATATCCATATTCAGGAGCGTACGCAGTGAATTCGATGATGTCATCAGGGGATACGTCACTGCTGGGTGCCGGTTGCGCCCCTTACCGCCGCCTCTCGTCCGCCACGGCTACGGGGAGTGCCGCCCGCGGAACCGCCTGCGCTCCCCGTCCTCCTCCCGGGACGGCTCGTCGGCGAGCCGTACGACGGGGTCGTCCGGTCCCTCGCGGCCGGCGACCACCGGCCAGGCCGCCCGTTCGGCCTTGGCGCGGTACTGGGCGGCGTCGGCCAGCCGGAACAGCCGACGGGCGGAGCGCACCGGCCCGACCGGGTCCTCCGTGGAGGCGACCCCGCAGGCCACGCCGTCACCGAGCTCCAGCTCGGCCGCCCGACGGCACAGCTCCTCGGCCGCCTTGACCACCGCGTCGGCGGACGGCCCCACCGCGAGCAGGCAGAACTCGTCCCCGCCGAGCCGCGCCGCGAGCGCCCCCGGCAGCATCGCCCCGCACAGCGACAGCACCGACCCGAAACGCTCCAGTAGCCGGTCGCCGACGGCGTGCCCGTGGGTGTCGTTCACCCGCTTGAGGCCGTTCAGATCGCATACGACGAGGCTGACGACGACGCCCTCCCTGCGGTGCCGCTCGACGGCCTCGTCCAGCCCCGAGTCGACCGCGCGGCGGTTGGCCAGTCCGGTGAGCGCGTCGGTGTACGCGAGGCGCCGGACCTCCTCCAGCCGCTCGGTCTGCGCGATCCCGGCGGCGACGACCGAGGCCAGCACGGTGGCGAAGTCGGCGTCGGCCCGCTCGAAGACCCGCTCCCCCACCGGACGGGCCACATACAGCTCGCCCCAGGCGCGCCCGTGCAGCACGATCGGTGCGACCACGCAGCAGCCGCGGCCCCGGCGCCGCAGGGCGGCGACGCGCTGATGCACGTATCCGGGGCGTCCGGTGGCGGGCCCCTCGGCCGTCTCGACCCAGGCGTCGGGCTCACCGCCGCCGGCCCAGCGCTCGTGCAGGAACTCGGTGATCTCCGCGAACTGGTGCACCGGGTAGGACTCGTCCTCCGGGAACTCCTCCTCGCCCTCGGCCCGCCGGCCGACGTTCACCAGGACCCGGAGCCGGCCCAGCTCGCGCTCCCACACCGACAGCGCGGCGAAGCTGCCGCCCAGCGCGAGGCACGCGCCGACGGCCGCCGCCCGCCACGCCTCACGCGAGCTGTGCGCGGCGGCCATGCCCTGCGCCAACGCCACGACGGCCGCGAGCCGCCTGTCCTCACCCATCACTCCAGGCTAGGGAGATTTGCGCAGAAGGTGGACACGGGGCCTCCGGCGGTTGAGCCGTTTGCGCAACGGGGACGCGCGGCTCACGCGCCCCTGAAGGGCTACGGCTCGCGTGCCCGGGAGCTGCGGCTCACGTACCCCCGGCGCTGGGGCTCCCCCGCTCCCAAGGGCTGCGGCTCACACCCTCCCGGAGACAGCGGCCTGCGCACCCCGGAAGGCTGCGGCTCACGCGCCCCCGGGCGGCCATGGCACACGCGCCCCGGGAACTACGACTCACCCGCACCCGGCGCTGAGGCTCCCCCGCTCCCAAGGGCTGCGGCTCACGCGCCCCCGGGCGGCCATGGCACACGCGCCCCGGGAACTACGACTCACCCACACCCGGCGCTGAGGCTCCCCCGCTCCCAAGGGCTGCGGCACACGCGCCCCCGGGCGGCCATGGCACACGCGCCCGGGAGCTGCGGCTCACCTGCACCCGGCGCTGAGGCTCCCCCGCTCCCAAGGGCTGCGGCACACGCGCCCCCGCCTCCCGGCCGACCCGCACGGCCTCCTCCTCGATCGCCGGACGGGCTGGTGGATACCGCCGACCGGTGGTGCCGAGCGCGCGAGGTCACTCCCCGGGCCACCGCGGCGCACGCTTCTCGTTGAACGCCGCCACCCCCTCCGCCCGGTCCCCCGAGAACGCCACCGACCGCCACGCCGCGTCCTCGACCTCGAGGCCGGCCCGCAGATCCAGCCCGTGCCCGAGCCGCAGCGCCCGCTTGGCCGCCCGCAGCCCCACGGGCGAGTTCGCGGCCATCCGGGCGGCGAGCTCCAGCGCCTCCTCCCGGTCGCGCCCCTCCTCCACCAGGTGGTCCACGAGCCCGATCTCGCGCGCCTCCCCGGCCTCCACCCGCCGCGCCGTGAACACCAGCTCGGCGGCGCGCGCCGCGCCCACCCGCCGCGGCAGCAGCTGCGTACCGCCGCCGCCCGGGATCACGCCGACGGACACCTCGGGCAGCCCCACCACCGCCGTACGGTCGGCCACGATCACGTCGCACGACAGCGCCAGCTCGAAGCCGCCGCCCAGCGCGAACCCGTGCACGGCCGCGACCGTCGGCACGGGCAGTTCCAGCACCGCGGTGTACGCCCCCCGGGCCACCGGCCGCTGCCGCAGCAGCTCGGCGTCGGAGAAGGAGTTGCGTTCCTTCAGGTCGGCCCCGACACAGAACGCCCGCTCGTGGGTCGAGGTCAGCACCACCACCCGCACCCCGCGGTCCTCGCCCAGCGCCGCGCACGCCGCGGTGAGGGACCGGGCCATCGCGGTCGAGACGGCGTTCATGGCCTTCGGCCGGTCGA
This sequence comes from Streptomyces lancefieldiae, assembly GCF_031845825.1. Lineage (NCBI taxonomy): Bacteria > Bacillati > Actinomycetota > Actinomycetes > Kitasatosporales > Streptomycetaceae > Streptomyces > Streptomyces lancefieldiae. The sequence goes on from NZ_JAVRFH010000023.1 coordinate 122,074, forward strand.
GGGCGAGCTCCGCGACATGCCCGTCCCCGTGCCGTCGCACCAGGACGAACTCTCCGAACCGCTCCTCGCTCATGACACCCTCCGGTTGAGTTAACGCGGGTTAACAACTCGACCGCCCGATCATCGCAGGCGGACCCGCGCGTGGAAAGGCCCGGCGCGCTCGCTCCCCGCCCGACCCCGCTTACCCGTTCGAGTGACATCCCGCCAACCCCCGCACACCGGCCGACGGCAGCGCATAGCGTCGCCCCGCCACGGCGCAGCGGGGGCGCGTGCGCACCGGGGAGGGATCATGACGACGACCGGCACACCGACGAAGCCGCAGCACCTGTGGGGCCGCCGCGGCCGACACCGCCGGCCCCGCCGGCCCCGCAAGGCGCTGCTCGCCGCGGGCGGCCTCGCCCTGGCGGCCGGCGCGCTGGGCCTCGTGCGCCTGGTGCCGTGGCCCGGAGGCGGCGACGTCGACGGTTTCGGCGCCGAGGCCGGGCCGCGCGTGGAGTCGGGCGGGGAGCGGGGGACCGCGCCGGACCGGGCGACCCCCGCCGCAGCGAGCACCGCGGGCTCGCCCGGGGTGAGCCCGTCGGCGACTTCCGGCATGGGCGGTCTGGGCGGATCCCCGGGGCGAGGCCTCATACCGGGCCCCTCCGCGAGCGGCCCCCCGGCCGGGCACTCCGCCACGACGACCGCCCCGGACGCTCCGAACCCGGGCGGCGGACCACCGGCCCCGCACACTCCGCGGTCGACGCAGCCGACGCAACCGACGCGGTCACCGCAGTCCCCCGGCTCACCGCGACCGCCGCGGCCACCGCGGTCCGACCCTCCCGCGCCGGGCCCGACCACCGCCCCGCCACCGGGGCGCGGTACGCCGCCGGCGGCCGCTCCGACCCCGGATCCGGACCGTCCCGGCCTGTGCCTGCCGCTGATCGGCCTGTGCGTGGACCTGTTCGCCGGCGAGGGCTGACGCGCCACACCGACACGCCACGCCGACGCGCTACGACGCCTCGCCGTCGCCCCGTCGCGTCAGCAGCCACGGTTCGACCACGCCGAGACCGCGCACCGGCCGTTGCCACATCGGCTGGAGCGCGAAGCGGTACGTGGGCGGTTCCTCGCCCTCCTTCTCCGCGGTGGCGGCCTCCTCGGCCGCGGCCGCCTCGGAGGCCGGGGCGTCCCGGGTGCGGATCAGTTCCTCCGCGAAGGCGGTGTCGATGAGGACGGCGTCCCGGGGGGCTATGGAGGTGAGTCGGGAGGCCAGGTTGACGGTCGTGCCGAAGACGTCGCCCATCCGGGTGGTCACCGTGCCGAAGGCGAGGCCGACGCGCAGCTCGGGCATGGTCTCGTCGTTCGCCATGGTCTCGATGAGGCGCAGCGCGATCTCGGCGGCCGTGCCCGCGTCGTCGGCGGCGTAGAGCACCTCGTCGCCGAGGGTCTTGATCAGCCGTCCGCCGCGCGCGGCCACCAGGTCGGCGGCGGTGGTCTCGAAGGCCTCGACCAGCTCGCCGAGCTCCTCCTCCTCCATGCGGCGGGTCAGCCGGGTGAAGCCGACCAGGTCCGCGAAGCCGACGGCGAGGCGCCGGTCCACCATCTCCTCGTCGTCGCCGGCCTGCACGACCCGTCCGGTGGCGGCGGCGAGCTGGCGCCGCCAGACGTAGACGAGGAACTCCTCCAGCTCCGGCAGCAGAAGCTCGACCAGCGGGTACGTCACCTCGGTGCGGGTCATTCCCGGCTCCGGAGGCTCGGTCAGGCCCTCCAGGAAGGAATCGATCTGCCACTCGGCCAACCGGGCGGTGGTCTGCCCGGTGGACCGCGCCACCTGGATGGCCATGGCCTCGCTGAGCAGCCCCGCCTCCACCAGGCCGGCCAGGCGCCGCAGGGCCAGGACGTCGGCCTCGGTGAGCGCCTTGGCCTGGCCTATGTCGGCGAAGCCCATCGCCCGCCAGAAACGGGAGGCCAGCTCCATGGAGACGCCCGCGCTGCGGGCGGCCTGGAAGGGGGTGTAGCGGCGCTCGGCGCCCAGAATGAGCCCTTCGAGGCGCAGTGCGAGCGGGTCCTCGCCGGAGTCGGCGGAGTCCGGGGCGGGCTCGGGGTCCACCCGGCCGTCCCCGTCCGCGCCGGAGCCCGTGTCGTCGACGGTCACGCCTGCTGCCCTTCCGATCTGCCGCGGTCAGGTATCGACCGGCCCCAACTTTACGTCAGGTGTGCCCCAGCTCACTCCCGCACAACCTGCGGACATTCGTGCCTCCCGGGGCCGAGCGCGGCCTGGGAGAAACCCCGGGGCCGCACCGGTGACACGGGCCGCACGAGTGGCATGGGCCGCACGGGCCGCACAGGAGGCACGGGCCTCCGGTGACACGGGTGACACGGGCCGCACGAGTGACACGGGCTATACGGGCCGCACGGGTGGCACGGGTGGCACGGGCGGCACGGGCGGCCGACGAGGATCGTCCCCGCGCTCGCGCGCGGCGGAGAGCGGGGCAAGGGGGCGGCACTCCGCGACGCCGGGCCGCGGCCCCCACCCCGAGCCGCACCCGGGCGCACCCGGGCGCACCCGGGCGGCCCGGGCCGCCCGGGCGGACCCGGCATCACGTCACGCCGGCCTCAGGTGCACGATGTCCCCCGCCCCCACCGGCTCCTGCACCCCCGCCTCCGTGGCCAGCACCAGCCGTCCGTCCCCGTCCACGGCCACCGCCTCCCCCACGAGCGACCGCTCCCCCGGAAGCTCCGCCCGCACCATCCGCCCGAGCGTCGCGCACCCCGCCGCGTACGTCTCCTGCAGCCCGCTCACCGCCGGGTCGCCCCCCGCCTCGCGCCACCTTCCGTACCAGTCCTCCAGCGACCGCAGCACCCCCCGCAGCAGCGGATCGCGGTCCGTGCTCACGGCGCCGGCCAGCGCCAGTGACCCGGCGCGCGGCACGGGCAGTTCGTCCGCCCGCAGGGTGACGTTGATGCCGACGCCGATGACCACCCCGTCGTCACCGGCCCGCTCGGCGAGGATGCCGCCGGCCTTGCGCTCCTCGTCGCCGACGGTCACGAGCAGGTCGTTGGGCCACTTCAGGGACGTATCGACCCCCGCGGCCCGGGACAGTCCGGTCGCCACCGCGACGCCGGTGAGCAGCGGCAGCCAGCCCCAGCGGGCCACGGGCACCTCGGCGGGGCGCAGCAGTACGGAGAAGAAGAGGCCGGAGCGGGCCGGCGCCGTCCACTGCCGGTCCAGGCGACCCCGCGCCGCGGTCTGCTCCTCCGCTACGAGGACGGCCCCCTCGTCCGCCTTCCCCTCGGCGGCGCGAGCCACGAGGTCGGAGTTGGTCGAGCCGGTGCGCTGCACCACGTCCACCTGCCGCCACAGCCCTCCCTCCCGTAGCAGCCCCCGGCGCAGCGCGGTGGTGTTGAGGGGCGGCCGGTCCAGGTCGGACCAGCGGCTGTGGGAGGGGTCGGAGGCATCTCGGGGCGTCATGCAAGCCACGATAGGTGTGGGAAACACCGCACTGCCGATCGCAGGGCCCCCCACTACTCTACGGATGAGTAACCGTCCCCCCTTTTGAGCAGGCAGGGAGCCGCATCCCGATGTCCGAGCCGGAAGAGCAGCAGCCCGACATCCACACGACCGCGGGCAAGCTCGCGGATCTCAGGCGCCGCATCGAGGAAGCGACGCACGCCGGTTCGGAACGGGCCGTCGAGAAGCAGCACGCCAAGGGCAAGCTGACGGCCCGTGAGCGCATCGGCCTCCTGCTCGACGAGGGCTCCTTCGTCGAGCTGGACGAGTTCGCCCGGCACCGCTCCACCAGCTTCGGCCTCGACGCCAACCGCCCCTACGGCGACGGCGTCGTCACCGGTTACGGCACCGTCGACGGCCGCCCCGTCGCCGTCTTCTCCCAGGACTTCACCGTCTTCGGCGGCGCCCTCGGCGAGGTCTACGGCCAGAAGATCGTCAAGGTCATGGACTTCGCGCTGAAGACCGGCTGCCCGGTCATCGGCATCAACGACTCCGGCGGCGCCCGCATCCAGGAGGGCGTGGCCTCGCTCGGCGCGTACGGCGAGATCTTCCGCCGCAACACCCACGCCTCCGGCGTGATCCCGCAGATCAGCCTGGTCGTCGGCCCCTGCGCGGGCGGCGCGGTCTACTCCCCCGCCATCACCGACTTCACGGTGATGGTCGACCAGACCTCGCACATGTTCATCACCGGCCCCGACGTCATCAAGACCGTCACCGGCGAGGACGTCGGCTTCGAGGAGCTGGGCGGCGCCCGCACCCACAACTCCACCTCCGGCGTGGCCCACCACATGGCCGGTGACGAGAAGGACGCCGTCGAGTACGTCAAGCAGCTGCTGTCGTACCTGCCGTCCAACAACCTCTCCGAGCCCCCGGCCTTCCCGGAGGAGGCCGACCTCGCGGTCGGCGACGAGGACCGCGAGCTGGACGTGATCGTCCCGGACTCGGCGAACCAGCCCTACGACATGCGCGCCGTCATCGAGCACGTCCTCGACGACGCCGAGTTCTTCGAGACGCAGCCGCTGTTCGCGCCGAACATCCTCACCGGGTTCGGCCGGGTCGAGGGACGCCCGGTCGGCATCGTCGCCAACCAGCCCATGCAGTTCGCCGGCTGCCTGGACATCACCGCCTCCGAGAAGGCGGCCCGCTTCGTGCGCACCTGCGACGCCTTCAACGTGCCCGTGCTGACCTTCGTGGACGTCCCCGGCTTCCTGCCGGGCGTGGACCAGGAGCACGACGGCATCATCCGCCGCGGCGCCAAGCTGATCTTCGCCTACGCCGAGGCCACGGTCCCGCTCATCACCGTCATCACCCGCAAGGCCTTCGGCGGCGCCTACGACGTCATGGGCTCCAAGCACCTGGGCGCCGACCTCAACCTGGCCTGGCCCACCGCCCAGATCGCCGTCATGGGCGCCCAGGGCGCGGTCAACATCCTGCACCGCCGCACCATCGCCGAGGCCGGTGACGACACCGAGGCCACCCGCGCCCGGCTGATCCAGGAGTACGAGGACGCCCTTCTCAACCCCTACACGGCCGCCGAGCGCGGCTACGTCGACGCGGTGATCATGCCCTCCGACACCCGCCGCCACATCGTCCGCGGCCTGCGCCAGCTACGCACCAAGCGCGAGTCCCTCCCCCCGAAGAAGCACGGCAACATCCCCCTCTAAGGAGCCCGGCGTGATCAAGGTCGTACGGGGCAACCCCACCCCGGAGGAGCTGGCCGCCGCCCTGGCGGTGGTCCGAGCGCGCGCCGCGGCGGCGGAGACCGAGCCACCCGGCGCGCCGGCCCCGAGGGACGCGTGGTCCGACCCGTCCCGCATCGCGGCACGGCGGCTGCCGCAACCGGGCCCGGCGTCATGGACCCGCACGTACTGGCCGAGCTGAGGCCGAGCACCCCAGGGGCGCGGGACGGTGCCTCCATGCGGCTCCGCCGCGTGGGCGCACAGAAGTGGAACGCCGCGCCCCGATCTAGGTATCCGTACTCAAGCGCCGCCCCCGGGGCAAGCCGCACGCTGGTGGAATGCTGTGGTCCGACCCCGAGAACGAGCCGCCCGAGGAACTGCGCGACATGCAGGTCATGCTGCGGCGGCTGAGCGTGTGCCTGGCCCTGGCCATGGTCCTCGCGATGATCGTGATCGGCTTGCGGTGAGGCGCCGGCGACCCTGCCGCCGCCGATACCCTGATCCCATGACAGACCAGCAGCCGCGCCGCCGACTCGTCCTCGCCTCCCAGTCCCCGGCCCGGCTCGGCCTGCTGCGCCAGGCCGGGCTCGCCCCCGAGGTGCTCGTGAGCGGCGTCGACGAGGACGCGGTCACCGCGCCCACCCCCGCCGAGCTGGCCCTCGCCCTCGCCGAGGCCAAGGCGTCCGTCGTGGCCGCGAAGCCCGAGGTGCACGGCGCCCTGGTGATCGGCTGCGACTCGGTGCTCGACCTGGACGGACAGGCCCTCGGCAAGCCCGCGGACGCCGAGGAGGCCACCGCCCGCTGGAAGGCGATGCGCGGCCGGGCGGGCACGCTGCAGACCGGCCACTGCGTCTGGGACACCGCCTCCGGCCGCCACGCCTCCGCCACCGCCTCGACCGTCGTCCGCTTCGGCGAGCCGACCGACGAGGAGATCGCGGCCTACGTGGCCTCCGGCGAGCCCCTCTACGTCGCCGGGGCCTTCACCCTGGACGGCCGCTCGGCCCCGTTCATCGACGGCATCGAGGGCGACCACGGGAACGTGATCGGCATCAGCCTGCCCCTGCTGCGGCGGCTCCTCGCCGAACTCGGGGTGGGCATCACGGAGTTGTGGGCGCCGACGGAGGGCTGACCGGAGAGCCTTCGTCACCCTCGCCACCGCCGCCCCGGCCGTCCTCGGGCCGCCCGGACGCGGGGTCCTCGCGGACGTCGTGGCTGATCAGCAGCAGCACGACGAGGCCGAGGACGAGGATCATGAACAGGAAGGCTTCGGGACCCACCAGCCCCCAGGTGACGGCGCCGAGCAGCCCGTGCACCACGGCCACACTGATCAGCAGGACCCGGCCGGGTCCGGCGGGCGGGCGGTCGCGCAGCGCCACGAGCAGCGCGACCAGCCCGCACACCGCGAAGTAGAGCCCGAAGACCACCCCGCCGATCTTCGAGGACAGGGACATCATGTCCGGGTCGAGACCGGCCAGGGACATGTCCTGCCGGTCGACGACGATGCCCAGGAACCAGTTCAGCGCCGCGACGCCGAGCGCCTCCGCGAAGAGCGCGACCGCCAGGACCCATGCCACCGGCCTGCGCACCGCCACCGGTCCCCACCCCCTTTCGACCGCTGCCGCACGGAGCAGCTGTCACCCCGAGAACGTCCGCCCGCTCGCCCGACCACCGCCGCGCACGGAGCGCCTCCGGGCCATGCACTGTCTTCGGTATCCGGAACGCTACTAACGGGTAAACCTGGCGACAAGAGGTCCGCCGTGAGCAAAGAATCGTTGGGCCATTCGTAGGGACTCCACAAAGAAACGGAGTGGCCCGCGGCACGCTCTCACAGAGACCTTGACCACACCGGGGAGCTAGGGTTTCCACGAGGAGCCCTGCGTATCACGGCGAGACAAGGGATTTCGCGGGTCGAGCGAGCCTCGAATCACGCTCCGTGTGGGCAAGGTCACCATTGGGGACGGGTCGAAGTGCCGTGTCGGCAGTCCCTAAACTCGGCTTGTTTCAAGGAGGGAGCCTCAATCGTGCGCAAGGTGCTCATCGCCAACCGTGGCGAAATCGCTGTCCGCGTGGCCCGGGCCTGCCGGGACGCCGGGATCGCGAGCGTGGCCGTCTACGCGGACCCGGACCGGGACGCTCTGCATGTCCGCGCCGCTGATGAGGCGTTCGCCCTGGGTGGTGACACCCCCGCCACCAGCTACCTGGACATCGCCAAGGTCCTCAAGGCAGCCGGCGAGTCGGGCGCGGACGCCATCCACCCCGGCTACGGATTCCTCTCCGAGAACGCCGAGTTCGCGCAGGCGGTCCTGGACGCGGGCCTGATCTGGATCGGCCCGCCCCCGCAGGCCATCCGCGACCTCGGTGACAAGGTCGCCGCCCGCCACATCGCCCAGCGCGCCGGCGCCCCGCTGGTCGCGGGCACCCCGGACCCCGTCTCGGGCGCCGACGAGGTCGTGGCCTTCGCGAAGGAACACGGCCTGCCGATCGCGATCAAAGCCGCCTTCGGCGGCGGCGGACGCGGCCTCAAGGTCGCCCGCACCCTCGACGAGGTCCCCGAGCTGTACGACTCCGCCGTCCGCGAGGCGGTCGCCGCCTTCGGCCGCGGCGAGTGCTTCGTCGAGCGCTACCTCGACAAGCCCCGCCACGTGGAGACCCAGTGCCTGGCCGACACCCACGGCAACGTCGTCGTCGTCTCCACCCGCGACTGCTCACTCCAGCGCC
>NZ_JAVRFH010000240.1:0-959 GCF_031845825.1 Streptomyces lancefieldiae
CCGGGCTGCGGTGACTACGCGATCCTGGCCGCGGTACAGGGCTTCATGCCCCAGCTCGGCCTGGCGAAGGAGAACATCGTCTTCGTCTCCGGCATCGGCTGCTCCTCCCGCTTCCCGTACTACATGAACACCTACGGGATGCACTCCATCCACGGCCGCGCCCCCGCCATCGCCACCGGACTCGCCACCTCCCGCCGCGACCTGTCCGTCTGGGTCGTCACCGGCGACGGCGACGCCCTCTCCATCGGCGGCAACCACCTCATCCACGCCCTGCGCCGCAACGTCAACCTCAAGATCCTCCTCTTCAACAACCGGATCTACGGCCTGACCAAGGGCCAGTACTCCCCCACCTCCGAAATCGGCAAGATCACCAAGTCGACCCCCATGGGCTCGCTCGACGCACCCTTCAACCCCGTCTCCCTCGCCATCGGCGCCGAAGCCTCCTTCGTCGCCCGCACCGTCGACTCCGACCGCAAACACCTCACCGAGGTCCTGCGCCAGGCCGCCGAACACCCGGGCACCGCCCTGATCGAGATCTACCAGAACTGCAACATCTTCAACGACGGCGCCTTCGACGCCCTCAAGGACCGGGAACAGGCCGAGGAGGCGGTGATCCGCCTGGAGCACGGGAAGCCGATCCGTTTCGGGGCCGGCGGTGCCAAGGGCGTCGTCCGCGACCGGCACACCGGCGACCTCGAGGTCGTCACCGTCACCGCCGACAACGAGGCCGACATCCTCGTCCACGACGCCCACGCCGCCTCCCCGACCACCGCCTTCGCCCTCTCCCGCCTCGCCGACCCCGACACCCTCCACCACACCCCCATCGGCGTGCTGCGCTCCGTCGACCGGCCCGTCTACGACACCCTCATGTCCGACCAGCTCGACACCGCCGTCGAACGCAACGGCAAGGGCGACCTCGCCACACTCCTCGCCGGCGGCGACACCTGGACCGTCGTCGG
>NZ_JAVRFH010000241.1:0-955 GCF_031845825.1 Streptomyces lancefieldiae
TACTGAGGTTTTCGGATTGTCGTCGGGTAGTGACGGTTCATGATCCCCGCGGTATGCCGATGAGGTGAGGTATCCAGAGGGTGGGGGCCTGACCGCTGAGCGGCGGGCATTTCGTGAGGGGATCCGGCTTCAGGCCGGCGAGAGGTTCGCGGCGGGCGAGAAGACGGCCGCGATCGCGAAGGATCTCCGGGTGAGTGTGCGGTCGGTGGAGCGCTGGCGTCGTGCCTGGCGCGAGGGCGGCATGGAGGCCCTGCGCTCGGCGGGTCCGGCGAACTCCCCGACCGTCACAGACGCCCAGTTCGCCGTGCTCGAGGAAGAACTCGGCAAGGGGCCGGCCGCACACGGCTTCGAAGACGAACGCTGGACCCTGACGCGGGTGCAGACGGTGATCCGCCGGCGCCTGCGGGTGAGCCTGTCGGTGGCGACGGTGTGGCGGCTGCTGAAACGGCACGGCTGGTCCTGGCAGGCACCCGCCCGCAGAGCACTCGAACGCGACGAGCATGCGGTGGAGCTGTGGAAGAGGGAGGTGTGGCCGCAGGTAAAAGACTCGCGGCGGCGTCCGGTGCCTGGATCGTCTTCGAGGACGAGGCCGGCTTCTCGATGACTCCGCCCCGTGCCCGCACCTGGGGCCGACGCGGACACACCCCTGTCATCCGCGTCCGCGGCAGGTCCCGCCGCCGGACTTCCATCGCCGCACTGTGCTGCTACAAACCCGGCGAGAAGAGCCGCCTCATCCACCGGCCCCGCGCTCACCTCCGCCTCAAGGGTGCACGCAAAAGCTTCTCCTGGCAGGACTACCGCGACCTCCTGGTCCGCGCACACATCCAGCTCGACGGCCCGATCGTGGTGGTCTGGGACAACCTCAACACCCACCTGGCCACCGGGCTGAAGCGGTACGAGGCCGACCACGACTGGCTCACCACCGTCCGTCTTCCGCCCTACGCACCTGACCTCA
>NZ_JAVRFH010000242.1:0-946 GCF_031845825.1 Streptomyces lancefieldiae
CAGGACCTCGCGGGTGCCGAGGTCCTGCGGCCGCAGCGGGTGTGTCCCGCCGTCCTCGGCCGGGCCGAGCCGCAGCGTCGCATCCCCGCTGATCGGGCGGATCACCAGGGTCCTGCCCGCGACCTCGGACTGGATCGCGTCGTCGCGGTAGGGACTGGCGGCCAGGCAGCCGTCGCTGAACTCACGCTCGTAGCGCTCGAACGGGCCCTTGTGGCCAGGGTTTGCGGTTGACCGTTGACCGCTTTCTCAGCTGGTTGCCGACCGTCTGGAGGGGATTGGGGTCAGGCGAGCGACGCCGGTTGCGGCTTCGAGTTCTTCTCTCAGCTTCTGGTTCTCAAGAGTGATTCGCTGGATGTGGCAGGCGGCGAGTGTGAGGGTCTCGGTGAGCTCGCGGTTGTGACGCTTGAGCTTGGCGTTTCGGGCGACGAGCCTGTCGTAGCGGGTCGGTTCTCTTGGGGCCCCTGGCGTCGGTGGTGCTGATCGTAGGGCGGCGATCTCCTGTGCGATGTCGGGGAAGTGGCGGCGGAAGGTCGTGTTGCTCATGCCAAACTTGCTGGCCAGGGCCAGGACGCTCGGCTGGGTGCCGTTGTCGCCCGCTCGCTGGCGGAGTTCGTCCAGTGCTGCCCGGACCCGGGATTCGGGGGGTGCGTCAACGCGGTGGGTCATGCGGTCTCCGGGGTGCTGGTGTTGCGACTGAGGAACGCGGTGATCTCGGCCCGTCGTGATGCGAGGCGGTGCTGCATGAGGGGCGGCAGCGGCGGCCGTGCTGCCAGGCGTCTGTCGATGCGGTCGAGTTCTGCCCGCCAGGCTTCGGTGTTGCTGCTGGTCAGTGCGACGTTCCGGCAGGCGAGGGGTTGGCATTGGCCGTGATCGGGCAGCCTTTCGAAGCGGCCTGTGCGGGCTCGTTCGCAGAGTGCCTTGCTGTGGTCGTGGACGCAGGTGATGT
>NZ_JAVRFH010000243.1:0-919 GCF_031845825.1 Streptomyces lancefieldiae
GGGGCATCCGTCGTCCAGCAGCCGGATAAGCACCTGGGCGGTGACCTCGACATCCGGCATCGCGCGATGCCGTCCGGCCGGGTTGGGGATGCCGTAATAGCCGAGCAGACCGTCCAGCCCGTAGGAGCCGAGCCCGGGCACCACTGCCTTGGACAGACGCAGGGTGTCCAGCAGTCGCGTCGCCGCGAGCACGGGACAGTGCTCGGCCTGCCGACCGATGATCCCGGCCTCCGTGGAGGCATGGTGGGCGACCAGCCGGTACGGCGGCACGGTCAGGCGGGCGTCGAGCCGCGCCAGCACTTCGGCGGCCGGACGTGCCGTGGAGAGCATTTGCTGTGTGATGCCCTTGAGCTGGACGTCCCGCGCGGTCACGGGAACGTCGGTGGGCGGCCGCATCAGCTCCTCGAACCGGCTGACCTCCACCAACCGGTCGCCTACGGGGCGCAGTGCCAGCGCCGCGACCTCGATCGGCTCGGCAGGCCGCCCCGCCGGGGTGAGGCCTTCAAAATCGACCACCAAGAACGTCGTGGCGGCGAAGCGCGGATCGTTCACCAGCGCGTTCACGGTGCCACCTCCTGCCGGAACGCCTCGGCCTCCGAGCGGGCGCGGCCGTAGAGGGCACAGATCTCTCGGGTGCGGTTTTCAATGTCTGGCACCGGATGCTTCCTTCTGGTCACGGGGCCAGGGCGTAGCAGCGCAGGACGTCGAGGTCGGCGGTCCGTACGCAGGACCAGCTGGCCGTCAGCAGTTCGGCGTCCGCGGGTGAGATCCCGAGCTTCTGGAGGGCCAGGTTGGTGGTCGTGCGACGGCCGGCGATCTCGGTGACGACCCAGAAGACTCCGCCGGGCGCGAGGATGCGCCGGATCCGGTCGAGGAAGGCCGGCTTGTCGTCGATCCACCGGTAGACCAGGCGGCACGT
>NZ_JAVRFH010000244.1:0-918 GCF_031845825.1 Streptomyces lancefieldiae
CTCCGCTACCTGCGACATCCCGCACCAAAAGGGACAGCGCCCGGGGGAGGAGAGATCTCCGTCCCCGGGCGCTGCCCGGCTTGCGACTCAGTTCAGGCCGGAGCCGCTCCGAAATCCCGCGCCGACGAATTTGCGGGTGAGTTCCCAGGTGGGGACGCGTTTGGCTGGGGTGCGGTGGTGTGGTTTTCGGTGGGGGCGGGTGGCTGCCGGAGGGCTGTGTTGCGTTCGGCTTCGTGGTGGGCGTTGCGCCATCGCCGTCGCCAGCCGCTGGATCCTCACCACCGGCACCGCCGCCTCCCTCCTCGAAGCCGCCGTCCTGCCCCCCCGCGACGTCCTGAACACCTTCGTCACCAGCCCCAGCCGCCCCACGGGACCCGACGCCGTGATGAAGACCTTCAGCAAAATCCTCACCGAAGACCACACCGTCGAAGACGGCCGCGCCCGCCTCTTACACAAACTCGCCAAAAAGACCCCCGCACAGGACTCCCCCCGCCGCCGCCGAAGGGCCACCCTCACCGAAGCCCTGCGCCAACGCACCCTCCCCCCGCCCACCACCATCACCCCCCTCGGAGGCGCATAACAGCCCCAGCAGCCCTGACCCAGACAGCCCCGCCGCCGACTCCGCAGACGAAAGCGCAACACCACGCAAGGGGCAAGACACCGGAAACCACGGCACTGACACTCCCCCGGACACCGCCTCCCTTGCGCAGTCACAGCGCGCAGCGCCAGGTACCAGCGCCGCAGGCACGTCGCTGTCAGACCCACCGGTACACGGATACACCCCCGCTGGACGGGCTTGAGTTCTAGCGGTCGTCGCAACACCCCAGCTCAAGGGGTGCGATGGACTTCGAGATCCGCAAGGACAGACGTGGTGGGGGCGGCCGTCGGCTGCTGCGTGAGCGGGAGGTATATCTCCAG
>NZ_JAVRFH010000245.1:0-905 GCF_031845825.1 Streptomyces lancefieldiae
TGTCCGCGCCCGCCCCGGCGATCGCTCCCTTCACCGAGAGCGAGTCCGACCCCGCCGTGTGGTGGTGCCCTGCCCGCGGCACCTCCCTGCTCGGCCCCGACGAGGGCCGCGACATCACCGCCCCCTATCCGGCCCTGGTCAGCATCGGCGAAACCCCCGCCGGCGACCCCGTCCTGGTCAACCTCGAAACCATCGGCCTACTCCAACTCCACGGCAGCACCGACGACGTGACCTCGGTCATGCTCGGGATGGCGGTCGAACTCGCCTCCTCCGCACTCACCGACGACACGGCCCTGCTGCTGTCCGGGCTCGGGGCCGAACTCGAGGCCGTCTTCCCCGCCCGCATCCAGCACCACGCGCAGCTCGCCGCCGCGCTGGACGAACTGCGCGCACACGACGCCCTCCAGCGAGGCGCCCTGGACGCGGCCGGCGCGGACAGCCTGCTGGACGCCCGCCTGTCCGCCGACGGCGGCGACACCTGGATACCCCGGGTCCTCATGTGCCCGACCGCCCCCAGCGGGCAACACGCCGAGACCCTGTCCGACCTGCTCTCCTCACGCCCCCGCACCGCCCTGGCGGTGATCACCTCCGCCGAGGAAGCCCTCCAGCTGCCCGGCGCCTGGTTGGTTCCCGCCGCCCCCGGCGCCGCAGTCCAGCTGCCCGGCCTCGACCTGACCGTCACCCTGCAGCGCCTGGAGCCCCACGCCTACGGCCCCCTCCTGGATCTGCTGGGGACGGCCAACCGCACCGACGACGTCCCCGCCCCGGCATGGACCGAGGCCGCCGAGGACAGCACCGCCGCGACCGAGGCGGCCAGCGAGATGCAGGCCGCCGGCCGGCCGTCCCGCGAGGTGCCGGTCCACGTCTCCTCCACCACCACAGGCGACTTCGCCACAGCACTGCCC
>NZ_JAVRFH010000246.1:0-901 GCF_031845825.1 Streptomyces lancefieldiae
GGCGCGGGCCACCACCTGGATCGCCCGCAGGCTGTCCCCGCCCACCGCGAAGAAGTCGTCGTCGACGCCGACCCGGTCCACTCCGAGCACGTCCGCGTACGCTGCGGTGATGATCGCCTCGGTCTCGGTGCGCGGTTCCCGATAGGTCTCGCCCAGGAACTCGGGTTCCGGCAGCGCCGAACGGTCCAGCTTGCCGGTGGGTCCGAGCGGCATCCGGCCGAGCACGACGAAGGCGGACGGCACCATGTAGTCGGGCAGCCGGGCCGCGACGAACCTGCGCAGTTCGGCGGCCGAGACACCGGCCTGCACGTCCACGTCGCCGATGCCGCCGGCACCGTCGTCACCGACGGCGCCGTCACCGGTGTGTACCACGTACCCGACCAGCCGCCGCCCTCCCGAGGGCGTCTCCCGGCCGACCACCACCGCCTCGCTGATCCCGGGGTGCAGCGCGCACACCGCCTCCACCTCGGCGGTTTCGATGCGGAAGCCGCGCACCTTCACCTGTCCGTCGGTCCTACCGACGCACTCGAGCTGTCCACGGGCGTTCCAGCGTGCCAGGTCGCCCGTTCGGTACATTCGTTCGCCCGCGGGGCCGAACGGGTTCGCCACGAAGTGCTCGGCGGTCCGACCCGGTCGGCCGTGGTAGCCACGGCCGAGGCTGGCCCCCGTCACGTAGAGCTCACCGACCACGCCCTGCGGCACCGGGGCGAGTCCCGGCCCCAGTACGTAGGCCCGCACGTTCCCCAGCGGAGTGCCGATCGGCGCGACCTCGCCGTCCGCCCACTCCTCGGAGGCCTCGAGGGAGAGCGCGGTGGCGTAGAAGCTCTCGCTCTGCCCGTCGGAGTTCACCACCCGCTCGCCGGGCAGCGCCTCGCGGCCCTGCCGCTCCAGCCGGGCGGGG
>NZ_JAVRFH010000247.1:0-875 GCF_031845825.1 Streptomyces lancefieldiae
TCTGGTTCTCCGGCGCGCTCCGCGCGCTGCGGTCGGCCCGCTGGGACCGCTCCGTGGCCCTGTCCCCCAGCGCCGCGCGGCCAGCGGCCCTGGGCGCGCCGGGCAGCACCGCCGGGGTGCGCTCAGCCGGCGCGGCCGTTCCGCCGTCCGCTGCGACGGGAACGTCGGCCGGCGTGCCGGAAGGCGAGACGGACGCAAACTGGCCCGGCCCGGGGGAGGTGGCCCCCGGGAACAGCGGCCTACCGCGCTGTGTCATGAGCAGCTCCCTTCGTCAGGCGGCGCAGGACCGTGGACGGGCGCAGTTCGGCCGGGGCGTGCAGCCGCAGGTGCTCCTGCACGGCCAGGGCCTGAAGCGTGCGGGCCATCTCCGCGCCCTTGCGCATCAGCGGCGCGCCGGCGAAACCGCGGCCGCCGTCGCCGCCGTGAGTCAGGACACGGGCGGCCTTCTCGTCGAACGGCAGCTCCGCGAAGATCGGCAACTGGAGCTGCTCGGCGACATCGCGTGCCCGGTAGGGACCTTCGCCGATCACGACGAGGCCGATGCGGCTGCTGTCGCGTCCGTGCAACTGCAGCGCCGCGCGCAGGGCCTCGGCCCTGGGCTTGGCCGCGTGGACGGAGCGCAGCGTGGTGCGGACCACGATGGCGGTGAGGTCGGCGCTGCGGGCCAGGGCGCTGGCGGCGCCCGCGGCGCCGGAGCGGCCGAGGTCGACGAGGATGTCGTAGCCGCTCTCGCGCTGCTCCAGGTCGCGGAACAGCTGGGCCAGCCGGGGCCAGGTCTGGTGCAGGCCCGCGGCCTGGGCCGGGCTGGCCAGTCCGGGCAGCAGCAGCCGGTTGGCCTCCGCCTCCGGCTCGGACAGGTTCAGCAACTGCTGCCA
>NZ_JAVRFH010000248.1:0-873 GCF_031845825.1 Streptomyces lancefieldiae
GGACGGGGAGCGTCCGTTGTGGCTTGGTTCGCTGAAGTCGAACGTGGGTCATACGCAGGCTGCTGCGGGTGTGGCCGGTGTGATCAAGATGGTCATGGCGATGCGGCACGGTGTGTTGCCGAAGACGTTGCATGTCGATGAGGCCTCTCCGCATGTGGACTGGTCGGCGGGGGCGGTGTCCCTGCTGACGGAGCAGGAGCCGTGGCCCGAGCTGGGGCGTCCGCGCAGGGCCGCGGTGTCATCCTTCGGGCTCAGTGGGACGAACGCGCATGTGGTGCTGGAGGAGGCGCCGGTCCCGGTGGAGGGGGAGGCCGGGGCTGGTGTGTCGTTGGCTGTGGTGCCGGTGGTGGTGTCGGGTCGTTCTGCGGGTGTGGTGGGTGAGTTGGCGGGTCGGGTTCGGGGTGTGGTGGGTGCTGGGCGGTTGGTGGATGTGGGGTGGTCGTCGGTGGTGTCGCGGTCGGTGTTCGAGCATCGGGCTGTGGTGCTGGCGGAGGACGCTGCGGAGCTGGATGCGGGTCTGGGGGCTCTGGCCGCTGGTGGTGTGGTGGCGTCGGGTGTGGTGTCGGGTGTGGTGTCGGTCGGGGGTGGCCGGTCGGTGTTCGTGTTTCCGGGTCAGGGGACGCAGTGGGTGGGGATGGCGGTGCGGTTGTGGGCTGAGTCGGCTGTGTTCGCGGAGTCGATGGCGCGGTGTGAGGCGGCGTTGGCGGGGTTGGTGGAGTGGCGGTTGTCGGATGTGCTGGGGGATGAGGCTGCTTTGGGGCGGGTGGAGGTGGTGCAGCCGGTCGCGTTTGCGGTGATGGTGTCGTTGGCGGAGTTGTGGCGGTCGTTGGGTGTGGTGCCGGATGCGGTGGTGGGGCATTCGCAGGGGGAGAT
>NZ_JAVRFH010000249.1:0-839 GCF_031845825.1 Streptomyces lancefieldiae
CCGCCGTGCTGGAGGTAGGCGTGGAGGATGTCGGGGGTGTTGGTGAAGAGGTTGGGCCGCATGTAGGAGGCGGCGTCCCCGGTCAGTTCGGTGAGGTACTCGGTCAGTTCCTGCTTGGTGTTGCGCCAGGTGAAGTAGGTGTAGGACTGCTGGAAGCCGATCTGGGCGAGGGTGTGCATCATCGCGGGGCGGGTGAAGGCCTCCGCCAGGAAGATGACGTCGGGGTCGTGGCGGTTGATCTCGCCGAGGACCTTCTCCCAGAAGACGACGGGTTTGGTGTGGGGGTTGTCGACGCGGAAGATGCGCACGCCGTGGTCCATCCAGAACCTGATGACGCGGACGGTCTCGGTGACGAGGCCGTCGAGGTCGGCGTCGAAGGCGAGGGGGTAGATGTCCTGGTACTTCTTCGGGGGGTTCTCGGCGTGGGCGATGGTGCCGTCGGGGCGGTGGTGGAACCACTCGGGGTGTTTGTGGACCCAGGGGTGGTCGGGGGAGCACTGGAGGGCGAGGTCGAGGGCGACTTCCAGGCCGAGTCGTGCGGCCCGGTCGACGAAGTGGTCGAAGTCGTCGAGGGTGCCGAGGTCGGGGTGGACGGTGTCGTGGCCGCCTTCGGGGGAGCCGATGGCCCAGGGGACGCCGACGTCGTCGGGGGTGGCGGAGAGGGTGTTGTTGCGGCCCTTGCGGTGGGTGGTGCCGATGGGGTGGACCGGGGGGAGGTAGACGACGTCGAAGCCCATCGCGGCGATGGCGGGCAGGCGGCGGGCGGCGGTGCGGAAAGTGCCGTGGGGCCGGTCGGGGGTGCCCTCGGAGCGGGGGAAGAACTCGTACCAGGCGCCGTA